>JANLQX010000490.1:0-9533 GCA_031368095.1 Actinomycetes bacterium
GGTAATCGAGACCCACGTCGAGCAGGAACTTGAGGCGGGCATTGACTTCTTTGACGACGCGCTCGGCGATCATCAGATCGCGAGCACTCAGCGTCAGGCCGAGCAAGAATTTCGCCGAGTCGGCGATCGAGAGATTTCCGACCTCGAAGATGCTCTTGCCATTAATGGTGACGGCGAGCGAGGCCTTGCTGAGGCGGGCACCGCCACACTCAGGGCAGGCGACCTCGCGCATGTACCCCTCCATTTGCTCCCGTGACCACTCACCCTCGGCCTCGGAGTGGCGACGCTTGAGCCACGGGATGACCCCTTCGAAAACACTGTTGTAGGCCCGCGACCGTCCATAGCGATTGCGGTACTCGACGTGCACCGTTTTCGTGCCGGTGCCGTGAAGAAGGACCTTCTGCTGGGCCTTGGTGAGCTTGGACCACGGGGTCTTGATGGTGAAGTCGAAGGCCTCCGACACCGCCTCCAAGATTCGGGCGAAGTACTCCCCTTTGGACCCGGCCCAGGGCGCAATGGCTCCCTGCATGATCGAAAGATCGTCGTCGGGAACGACCAGCTCGGGATCCACCTCAAAGGTGGTGCCCAGGCCTTTGCAGGCAGTGCAGGCGCCGTAGGGCGAGTTGAAGGAGAAGTTTCGTGGCGCCAGTTCGTCGAAGCTCGTGCCACAGGTGGGACAGGCCAGGTACTGGCTGAAGACCAGGACCTCCCCTTCGTCGCCATCTTTGGCCACCAGCTCGATCTCGGCCACACCCTCGGCCAGTCGAAGCGCCGTTTCCAACGAATCGGTGAGTCGGCGTTCGATACCCGGTCGCGCCACGAGCCGGTCGATGATGACGGAGATCGAATGGTTCTCGTAGCGGCCGAGTTCGATGGCTTCCGTGAGCTCGCGGATCTGACCGTCGACCTTGGCACGAGCAAAACCCTGCTTCGAAAGATCGGCCAAGAGTTCGAGATACTCGCCCTTGCGACCCCGGACCACCGGAGCAAGGACCTGGAACCGGGTGCCTTCGGGGAGCTGCAGAACCCGGTCGACAATCTGTTGGGGCGTCTGGCGTTCGAGCTTGGTGCCATCGTTCGGGCAGTGCTGAATGCCGATTCGGGCGAACAGGAGACGGAGATAGTCGTAAACCTCGGTGACCGTGCCGACGGTGGAACGAGGGTTCCGCGAGGCCGATTTCTGGTCGATCGAAATGGCCGGCGAAAGACCTTCGATGAAGTCAACGTCGGGCTTGTCCATCTGCCCGAGGAACTGACGGGCGTAGGCCGAAAGCGACTCGACGTAGCGACGCTGACCCTCGGCATAAATGGTGTCGAAAGCCAGCGACGACTTGCCCGAACCGGAAAGCCCGGTAAAGACGATGAGCTTGTCGCGCGGCAAATCCAGCGAGACGTTTTTGAGGTTGTGTTCGCGCGCGCCGCGCACGATCAAGCGATCGGACATACGTTCGAGCCTATCCCAGCAATTCAACAAACAACGGCTGACTCATCAGTCGACGAGTTCCTTCTTCAAATCATTGATCTCATCACGGAGACGGGCCGCGTACTCGAAGCGGAGGTCGGTGGCCGCCTCTTTCATTTCCTCCTCGAGCGTGAGGATGAGTCGGGCCAGCTCGGCCTTCGGAAGTTCCTTGAATTCGCTGCGGACGTCGCCGGGTCGCCGCTTGCGACGATCGCTACCAGGCACCGTCGAACGTTGCGCCGCCTCTTCGGGACGGAGCATGGCCAGGATGTCGGTGACGGCCTTGCGGATCGTTTCCGGTTTAATCCCGTGCTCCAGGTTGTAGGCGATCTGCTTCTCCCGGCGAGCCTTGGTGACCGAGATGGCTCGCTCCATGGAGCCGGTGATCCGGTCGGCGTACATGATCACCTGGCCGTTGACGTTGCGGGCTGCTCGGCCGGTGGTCTGGATCAGCGACGTTTCGCTGCGTAGGAAACCTTCCTTGTCGGCGTCGAGGATGCACACCAACGACACCTCGGGGAGGTCGAGGCCTTCTCGGAGCAGGTTGATGCCGACGAGAACATCGAACTCGCCGAGACGGAGATCACGCAGGATCTCGATGCGCTCAATGGTGTCGATCTCCGAGTGCAGATAGCGAACCTTGAGTCCCTGTTCGAGCAGATAGTCGGAGAGGTCCTGGGCCATGCGCTTGGTCAGCGTGGTCACCAGAACTCGCTCGCCAACGGCAATGCGTTTGCGGGCTTCTTCCATGAGATCGTCGATCTGGCCCTTGGACGGTCGGACCACGATCTCCGGGTCGATCAGTCCGGTGGGCCTCACGACCTGCTCCACCACCTGGGTGGACTGCCCGATCTCATACGGACTCGGCGTGGCTGAGACGAAGACAACCTGATTGATCCGCTCGTAGAACTCGTCGAAGCGCAACGGACGGTTGTCACCCGCGCTCGGGAGACGGAACCCGTGATCGATCAGCGTCTCCTTGCGGGACCGGTCGCCCTGATACTGCCCGTGCACCTGGGGCACAGCGATGTGCGACTCGTCGATGACGAGCAGGAAGTCTTTGGGGAAGTAATCGATGAGCGTGAATGGCGCCTCGCCCGGCGCCCGACCATCGATATGGCGGCTGTAGTTCTCGATGCCGTTGCAGTACCCCACCTCGGCCATCATCTCCAGGTCGTACTGGGTGCGCATCTGCAGGCGCTGGGCCTCGAGGAGTTTGTTCTCCTCCTTGAACCACGCCAAACGCTGCTGCAGTTCCGCTTCGATAGTTCCAATCGCCCGGGTCATCCGGTGTTCACCGGCCACATAGTGCGTGGCGGGGAACACCATGACCTCGGTGAGTTCGCCAAGCTGCTCGCCGGTGACGGGGTCGACCATGACGAGCCGCTCGACGGTGTCGCCAAACATCTCGATACGAAGCACGTGCTCTTCGTAGGCCGGGTGCACCTCCACGGTGTCGCCGCGCACCCGGAAGTTCCCACGAACCAAGTTGGCATCGTTGCGGTCGTATTGCATGTCGACCAATCGCCGCAGGATCGACCGCTGGTCGTAATCGACGCCGGTATGGAGTTCGAGCAGGTTGCCGCGGTACTCCTCGGGGTTCCCCATGCCGTAGATGCAGCTGACCGAGGCGACCACGATCGTGTCTCGCCGAGTGAGGAGACCAGACGTGGACGCATGACGAAGGCGGTCGATCTCGTCGTTGATCGACGAGTCCTTCTCGATGTAGGTGTCGGACGAGGCGATGTAAGCCTCGGGCTGGTAATAGTCGTAGTACGAAACGAAGTACTCGACCCGGTTGTTCGGGAAGAATTCTCGAAACTCATTGGCTAGCTGGGCGGCGAGGGACTTGTTGGGCGCCAAAATCAGGGTGGGCTTCTGGACTTGCTCGATGGTCCAAGCAATGGTGGCCGACTTGCCCGAACCGGTGATGCCCAGCAGGGTCTGGAACCTGTCGCCCCGATTGATGCCCTCCGACAGGGCGGCGATCGCCGCCGGCTGGTCGCCCGCCGGTTGGAACACCGACTCGACCTTGAACGGTTTGCCAGGCAGTCGTTTCGGTTCTTCTACGACTTCCCTGGCCATCTCAGGCTCGGCCTCGCGCACCACAGAAGACATGGCGTCGATTGTACGGAACCCCTATGACAGTTCTTGACCGGAAAGGACGGACTCCGGCCGAGAAATGATCCATTCCCAGATCCGGTCCAACTGCGCCGTGAGCGCGTCGCCGTCACCGCTGTTGTCAACCACCTGGTCAGCGAGGGCCACCCGGTCCTCACGACGCATCTGCGACTCGACCCGGCGACGTGCGTCACGTTCGTCGAATCCTCGGAACTGCACGAGTCGAGAAATTGCCACTTCCGGGTCCACGTCCACCACGATCGACCCCACCAACCCCGGTCGCGCTCGATCGAACAGGAGAGCAGCGTCGAGCACCACCACCCGTTCGGTGCCTAGGTAGGTCTCGATCTGGCGACTGATCTCGGCGCCAATCGCCGGGTGGGTGATGGCGTTCAGGGCGGCCAGCGATTCGGGGTCGCCGAAGGCCACGGCGGCCAGCGCCGCCCGATCCAGCGTGCCATCGAGACGTTGGACCTGGGGGCCGAACCGATCGACAAGGGCGGCCAGCGTGGGCGTACCGGGCTCGACGACCTGGCGGGCGATCAGGTCAGCATCGACAATCACCGCGCCCCGCTCGGCCAACGCCTGGGACACCGTCGACTTGCCGGCACCGATGCCGCCCCCGAGACCAATGAGCTTCATGTCGGAAGCGACGGTAGCGGCCGGGCGGTGGGTCAAGAGAACTACTCAAGTGGTCGATGAACCAAGTGCTCATGCCCGACGTTCCCGCCTTCTGTCCTTCGATGTGCCGGTGACGGCGCCCACGGTCTCGTTCCGGCTCCCGAAGCCGGCGACCGTCCTCGACCAGGGTGACCGGCTGGCGCCGTTCGAAGGGCCGGTGTCGGTCATCCGGGTCGCCGTTCTCATCGCCACGGCCTTTTTGGTCCTGCTCGACGCACCGAAGGCCAACGACGACCGCTCCGTCATCGGTCTCGGCGTGATCATCATGTGGACGATCGTGCGGATGCTCTCGCCGATCGTCCGGATCGGCAACGAGCGGCTTCTGGCCGTAAACATCGTCCTCGATCTGGCCCTGCCACTCGTTCTGGTGTGCTTCACCGGGTATTGGTCCTCGCCGCTCGTCCTGTGCCTGCTCCCGGGCATCGTCATTGGCGGCTTCGCACATGGCGGACCTCTCGTCGTCGGTTATGGCTCGCTGGTGGGGGTCATCGTCAGCCTCGTCGGCATCACCAGCCACGGGACCAAGGAGACGGCCGACCTCGCCACCGCCAGTATCTGGATGCTGGCGCTCGTCGTCGTTGCCGCTCTCGCTGGTGTTGGCCATCGCGTGGTGCGCGAAACGGACCGCCGCCGTTCCGCCGATGCCGATGCGATGGGTCAACTCACGCGAGCGAACCAATTGCTCGCCTCGCTCCATCAGCTGGCCCAATCCCTCCCGGCATCGCTCGACCTCGAGGACGCACTCGCCCGCACGAGCGGCAACGCCCAAAAGCTTCTCGCCGCCGACGGGGTGGCGATCTTCCTGTTCGACAACATCCACTCAGCGTGGTCATGCGCCCGCGCCGACGGGCTACGGGTGAACGAGACCGTCGACTTGGCAATCCTGCCGCCGGCGCTTCGCCATGCCATCACGTCACGCACGGTTGCTGCCTCCGGTGAATTCGAAGGGACGACCCTTCTCGGCGAGCAGGCGCACGGGTTGTACATCCCGCTCGTGGCCCGGACGTCGCTGATTGGGGCCATGGCCGTCGAGTGGCTCGGAGGCGGCGGATCGGGCCTCGAGGACGGCCAGCAACGCGATGTTTTGCGCAGTCTGGCTGAGCCGGCGGCGATCGGTATCGACAACGCCCGCCTGTTTCTTCGCATCCGGGGTGTGGCCGCCAGCGAGGAGCGCAGCCGCATCGCCCGCGATCTTCACGACCGGATCGGCCAGTCGCTGGCGTACCTCGGCTTCGAGCTTGACCGAACGGCCCGCACCGTCGGCGATCCCGCCATCAGTTCCGAACTCACCAGGCTCCGGACGGAAGTGAGCCGCGTCATCGCCGAAGTCCGCGAAACCCTCTACGACATTCGTACCGAGGTCGAACAGGGCAACTCGTTCGTGACCACCCTCGAACAGTTTTTGTCCCGGGTGAGCGAGCGCGCCTCCCTCACCATCGACTTTCGTCACCATGTGGTCGGCGCCCTGCCGCCCCGGCAGGAACGCGAAATGTGGCACATCGCCCAGGAGGCCGTCGTGAACGTTGAACGCCACGCTCGAGCTCGCAATGTCTGGATCCGGTGGGAGACCGACGGGCACAGCGCGCTGCTGGAAATCCAGGACGACGGTAAGGGGTACGCCGCCAGCGAGGGTCGCCGCGACTCCTACGGGTTGCGCGGACTGCAAGAACGCGCCACGTCCATCGGTGCCCGTGCCGAAATTTCCTCACAACCCGGTCAAGGAACGACCGTTCGGTGCCGATTGGAGGGACTATGAGTTCTCTGCTTCCTGCGGCGCCTACCCGACCGGCTGGGGCCCGCCCCTTGCGGCTGCTGCTCGTCGATGACCACCGCATGCTCCGCGAAGGTTTGCGTCGGTCGATGGAGCTTTACGGTTTCGATGTCGTCGCCGAAGGAAGTGACGGGGAAGAAGGCGTGCGTCTCGCCCAAGCACTGCGTCCCGATGTGGTGCTGATGGACGTCTCTATGCCCGTGCTCGACGGTGTCGAGGCGACCCGCCGCATTCGCCAGACGTGCCCCGACACCCAGGTCGTGATGCTTACGATGCACGCCGACAAAGACGTGCTCGCCAAGGCGATCCGCTGCGGTGCTGCTGGATACCTCGTCAAGGACTGCTCCACCGACGAAGTGGCCGACGCCGTGCGCGCCGCGTCGAACGGCGAAGGCACGGTGTCTCCCGAGTTCGCCAAGTCAATGCTGCGCGAAGCAAAGTTCCCGATCCCCGATCGCCCTGGCGAGTCCGTCATCTCGAAGCGTGAAGAAGAAGTGCTCCAGCTAGTGGCGGACGGCTTCTCCACCGTCGAAGTGGCGCAGAAGCTCTACATCTCGATCAAAACGGTGAAGAACCACCTGGCGTCGATCTACCAGAAGCTCGACACCGCCGACCGCACGCAGGCCGTGGTGCGAGCCGTGCGCATGGGCATCATCAGACTCGACTGACGCCGGGCGCGGGGCCCATCAACCACCGGCTCGACTGACGTTTCTGGGTCAGCTCAGTGTTCTGGGTCAGCTGGTTTGCTTCCGAGCGTCTGAGCTGACCCAACAAACGGAGCTGACCCAACAAACGGTTGGACTGTCGCGACGAAGGGGCGCCGCGAGGCGCCCCTTCGATCGTTCGACTGCTTCGGCTGTGGGCCGGATCAGGCTTCGGCGGGCTCTTCGGCTGGCGCAGCCTCGACAGCAGCCTCGGCGGCGACTTCGACCACCGCACCGTCATCGCCAGCTTCTTCGGCGGCGAGCTTCTGGGCGGCGTTGTACTCCTCGAGCCAGGCCGCCTGGGCCTCGTTGTCGGGAGTGAACTCGCCGGCGGTGTACTCGCCGATGTAGTTACCGGCTTCGTCGTAGGCGTGCTCGCCGAACGCCGCCTGGTACTCGGCCGCCACGACGCCACCTTCGGCGGCTTGCTTGATCGACAGGCTGATCCGACGACGCTGGAGGTCGAGATCGATGATCTTGACCCACAGTTCCTCGTTGACCCCAACGACTTGCTCGGGATGCTCGACGTGGTGACCGGCCATCTCCGAGATGTGGACGAGGCCTTCGATGCCTTCGCCAACCTGCACGAACGCTCCGAACGGCACCATCTTGGTAACCCGTCCGTAGACAAGTTCTCCAACCCGGTGGTTCGAGGCGAACTCGGCCCACGGGTCTTGCTGGGTGGCCTTCAACGAGAGGCTGATGCGCTCACGGCTGTAGTCGACCTCGAGCACCTGAACGGTGATTCGATCGCCCACGGCAACCACGGTCGACGGATGATCGACGTGCTTCCACGAGAGCTCGGACACGTGGACGAGGCCGTCCATGCCACCGAGATCGACGAACGCACCAAAGTTGACGACGCTCGACACGACACCCTCGCGGACCTCGCCCGGCTTGAGGTTGGCGAGGAAGTCCTCGCGCTGTTCCTTCTGCGTCTCTTCCAGCCAGGCACGGCGGGAGAGCACCACGTTGTTGCGGTTCTTATCGAGCTCGATGATCTTGGTCTCGACCTCTTTGCCGACATAGGGCAGGAGGTCACGAACGCGGCGCAGTTCGACAAGCGAGGCGGGCAAGAAGCCACGAAGGCCGATGTCGACAATGAGGCCGCCCTTGACGACTTCGATGACGAGGCCTTTGACGACGCCGTTGTTCTCTTTGATCTTCTCGATCGTGCCCCAGGCACGCTCGTACTGGGCGCGCTTCTTGGAGAGGACGAGACGTCCCTCCTTGTCTTCTTTCGTGAGGACAAGCGCTTCAATCTCTTCGCCGAGCGAAACAATCTCCGACGGGTTGACGTCGTTGCGGATCGAAAGCTCGCGAGACGGGATGACGCCTTCGCTCTTGAAGCCGATGTCGAGCAGGACTTCGTCTTTGTCGATCTTGACGACAATGCCCTTGACGATGTCACCATCGTCGAACTCGACGATTGTGCCGTTGATCAGGTCCTCAAAGCTGACCGACGAATCGTGCGAGATGATCTGGCGAGGGGTGTAGTTACCCTCTTCGTCGAAGGTCCCAAAGAGGCCTTCGGTCGGCTGCGTGGCCGTATCAGTCATGGAGGTGGTGCCTTTACTTCGCTCGGGACGATCGCCCAAAATGGCGCGACCCTTGGTACGGGAATTCGTACGAAGGGTGTCGACCTTACCAGCGCTACCTCCTCGGCCCGGACCGGGTTCAGGCCGGTCGACGGGCGATCAGGAGGAACTCGGGCTGGTCGACAACGGGACGGTTACGGCCGTAACGACCGGGGGTCACCGACCACACCTGGTCGACCACCAGTCCTGCCCGCTCGGCCAAAAGACGCAGCTCACGGGGGGTGAAACAGGTCGTCCAAAGGTCGGCTGGCACGGCACCGGCGCCGCCGCGCACTTCGGTCAGCTCATGGTTCACACCGGTGGCAGCGTCGAACGAGTCCGAGTCTTCGAGGTGGCGGAGCTGGAAATACGCGCTGAACGCGCTCAAGGCGAGGTGACCACCGGGCTTGAGGGCGCGGGCCATCCGGGTCAGGACGTCACCGTCAGCGGCGCCGTCCTCGTCACGGCCGAGCAGCCCGAAACCTCCCTGGCAGAGCGAGATGACGGCGTCAAAGCGGGCGTCGATCTCAAGTTCGCGGGCGTCGACGCGAGCGAACGTGGCTGGGAGGTTCTCTCCCCGGGCCGCCTCGGCGGCCAGGTCGATGAACGTTTGGGAGATGTCGATTCCGGACGCCACCACGCCGCGCCGGGCGAAGGCCAGCGCATGACGCCCCGGCCCACAGCCAACGTCGAGCAGGTGGGCGCCCGGCTTCAGCGCCAACGCGTCGACCAGAAAGCTCACTTCCTGTTCCGTCCCCTTGGTGAACGAATATCGCAAATACGATGGGCCCATGACGTCGGCCAGCCCTTCGAACCAGTGGCGGCCAGACGAACCCGGGGAGGATGGCTCCATGACCGACGGTTCTAGTTCCGGCGGCGCGCCCGTGGCGTCGATTTCGGAGCCGATGACCGAACCAGGCCTTCTGGCCGACGTCTACCGAGCCCGATTCGACGGCAAGATCGCCTACCGCCGCCAGGTTTGGACAGCGCTCGTGGCCACCCTCTTTGCGCCGCGACTGGGCAACCCGAAACGGGTCCTTGACCTCGCCGCCGGCTACGGCGACTTCATCAACAACGTGACCGCCGACGCCAAGTTCGCCATCGACCTGAACCCCGATGCCAAGGTCCATCTCGATGCCGACGTCGAGCTGTTCGCCATTGACGCCACCACGCCGTGGCCAATTCCCGCAGGCTCCCTCGATGCGGTGTTCACGTCG
>JANLQX010000506.1:0-20247 GCA_031368095.1 Actinomycetes bacterium
AGCCGCTCGCGAAGGCCACTCACGATCGCCTTCTCCACCTGACCACCCACGAAGGGTACGGGTGAGTTCACCTTCAGCACACCATCGATGGACCGGAGGGTGACTCCCTTCGACTCGACCAGCGTCCATGAACCGCGACACGTGAAGAAGTGCGCGTAGTGCGTGGGTGTCATGGTGAAGCTCGCCGTCCACGTCGACGTGTTGACGCGGGTGTCTTCGATCCAGCTGAGCTTGGCGGTGTCGATCACGCGCGTCACGATCGACGGGAGTGAGCCGGCAAACCGGTACTCGAGGTTGAGCGTCACGTCATCGCCGTCCACCCGGTGGGCCCGAATTTCCGGTCGGCTGATATCGGGCAGTTCGCCCATCGCAGTAGTGAGGTACTCGATGCTCGAAAGCGCGCCGCCAACCTCGTCGGCCGTGGCGCCAAATCGCTGGTCGATGACAAACCGCATCGATCCACCGTATCGGGCGCGGGTTTCGACCTAACAGTCCGCCAACGCGGCCCGTGCCTCGCAGAGCTCCGGAAGGCGGTGCTCGGCCTGAGGAAGTCGGGTGTACTCCGCCACGATGATGCCGCTCATGATCAGTGCCGCACCGACGATTCCGAGTGGTCCGAGCCGGTCCGCGATGAGTGCTCCGACAACAGCGGCAAAGACCGGCTCCAGGAGGAGAACAAGCGACGCCCGGGTCGCGTCGAGCCGGGCCTGCCCCCACACCTGGAAGGAAAGACCGACGGCCGTGGTGGCCACCCCCGTGTACAACACGGCGAGCCAGGTGGCGATGGGGAAGTTGTAGCCGCCCAGAAAGAAGCCTGGAACGAGACTGCCCGCCGCGACCACCCCGACCTGGATGGCGTTGACCCGGACAGCATCGCAATGCCCGGCCACAGCTTCGACGGCGAGCATGTGGACGGCAAACGACGCCGCGCAGGCAACGGTCAAGGTCTCACCGAGACCGAACCCCAGTTGCGCACCGGTGAGGAACCACAGTCCAACCAGCGCGAGAGCGATACCGCCGCACACTGCCAGACAGGGAAACGTTCGGGTCCGAAGGGCAACGAGGACCGGCACGAACAGGACCAGCAAATAGGTGATGAATGCGCTGGCCGAGCCGGTGATGTGCTGCAGACCGATGGTCTGGGTGGCGTACCCGACGAGGAGCGCCAACCCGGCCACGGCCGAGCCTCGCCATTCACCAGGCCGGGGTGGTCGGCGCTTCGCAAAAGGAAGGAGGACGAGCAGGCCGACGGTAAACCTGGCACCAAGGAACGGGATCGGATCGACGTTCGCAACTGCCGACTTCACGATCACGTACGACGTGCCGAACAAAAACGCCGTGGTCAAGAGGGCGAGATGGGCGGTCGATTGTTGATTCGGTGATTTCGACACCACTTCAGTGTCGGGAAGTCGCAGGCCCAGCCGATACGGGGGAATTCCTATTTTCCAATCGGCGGTCGCGAGCCGCTACGGTCAACAACCCCTCAACGTAGGAGCCGTTCGTTGCCAGCAGCCATCTCATCGAGCGGCGGAAAAGATTCCCTCCTTGCGCTTCATCGGGCGCAGGGGATGGGAATCAACGTCACCACGATGATCACCATGTTCGACGATGTGTCCGGTCTGTCGAAGTCCCACGGCGTGGGACGCTCGCTGGTGGAGGCCCAAGCTCGAGCGCTTGGACTTGCTTCGCTGACGCCGACGAGCAGTTGGACGAGTTACCAAGATGTTTTCATTCGCACGCTTACTGAACTGCGAGAGAGCGGCCATGACACGATCGTCTTCGGCGATATCGATCTGCAACCACATCGCGACTGGGAGGAGATGGTATGTGCGCAGACGAACATGACCGCTGTACTGCCGCTGTGGGGCGAGTCACGAACTGCCCTCGCCAATGAAACTCTGGCACTCGGTTTCGAGGCGATCGTCGTATGCGTCGACTCTCGTCACCTCACCGACGACTTCGCCGGTCGCCGCTACGACGCCGCGTTCCTTGCCGATCTTCCCTCGACGGTTGACCCCTGCGGCGAGAACGGCGAGTTCCATACGTTCGTGACCGACGGCCCTGGTTTCACCGCTCCGTTGGCAGCCTCCGTCACGGGTACACGGGTGTACACGTCGGTGCCAGAGTTCGGCGGCCAGCGCTACTGCTTCGCTGAACTCGGCTAGCGACTCGTCTTACACCCGACACCTGGAACACCATGGACTTCGCCAAACTCATCGGCTAGTTCCAGAGTCAATCTCCGTGGGCTCTGTTCCTTGGCGCTGCGCCGCTCCGCTGCTCGCAACACCATCCTGACGCACCACCCAGAGTCAATCTCCGTGGGATTCTTCGGCGAGTTCTAACCATGTCTCTTCCCACCGGGAAATATCGGCGTGGGCGTCGCCGATCTGCTCGCCGATTCGGGCGAGCGACGTGTAATCCGTCGGCGCTACCGTTCCCAATTCCGACGTGAGCGCATCAAGTCGTTTCGTTGCTCGGCCGAGCTCCCGGTCGGCTTCTTTGACGAGATGGCGAAGGGTGCTCGGTGAGCGGCGCGACTTCTTCGAACTCACGTCGACGGCGACCGGCGGCGCCGACTTGACCGTTGGACTCACCGTGGCGGCGGCCGAACTGGCGAGCACGTTCATCTTGGCGCCACCCGCCGACGCATTCGTCGCGGTCTTTGCCCGTTGCGCGATCCAACCGGAGTAGCCACCAAGAACCGGTTTGGCTCGACCGCCTTCGAGCATGAGAACGTCTTCGACCACGCGATCGAGGAACGTGCGGTCGTGGCTCACCACCACCAGCGCGCCCGGCCAGTCTTCGGCGAAGTCCTCCAGCACTCGAAGCGTGTCGAGGTCGAGATCGTTCGTCGGTTCGTCGAGCAGGAGCACGTTCGGACGCTCCGCCAGCACCAGCAGCAACTGCAGACGACGGCGCTCGCCACCGGACAGCGTGTGGATCTGCGCGAACTGTACGTCATCATCGAACCAGAACTGCTCCATGAGCTTCTTGTCCTCGGGAGTACCGGGGGGACGCGTGGGACCAGCGACCGCATCACGAACTCGTTGGCTCGGATCAAGCGCTCGACCCAGCTGATCGGAGAGTCGGACTCGAACGGTGGGTCCAACGTCGACATGTCCTTTGGCCGGAGCGAGACGACCGGCAAGGATCTCTAGGAGCGTGGTCTTGCCGGCGCCGTTCGGACCGACGATGCCCCACCGCTCCCCCGGCCCGAGTTTCCAATTGACCTTCTCGAACAACCACGGAGCATCAGCATCAAACCGATGCCCAACCCCATCGAGCTCGATGACCTTGTTTCCCAACCGTGGAGCCGCACTCTCGTCAAGTTGCTGACGGAAGGAGCCCATCGACTGTTTCCTCGCTCCTTCACCGCTTCTCTCGGTGGCGGCCGAGAGGTCGAGCGAGCCGACGCGGGCCGGGCCATCCGCTTTGCGCTCAATGAGGGCAGTCGCAGAATCTATGCGCGCTTTTGATTTCGCCGTTCTCGCCGGAGCACCTCGACGGAGCCAGGCCAATTCAGTGCGGGCAAGATTTCGCCGGGTTGATTCCTCGGCCGCCGACCGCTCCTCTCGTACCGAGCGGCCGTCGAGATAGACCTGATATCCGCCGTCGTGCACGTAGGACTTTCCGCGATCGAGTTCCAACGTACGCGTACAAACTCGGTCAAGCACATGCCGGTCGTGAGTCACCAGCACGAGCCCACCGCGAAAAGCAGCGAGCCGTTCCTCCAACCACGAGATGGCGTCGAGGTCGAGATGGTTCGTCGGCTCGTCGAGGATGAGAAGGTCGCATTCGACCACGATCGATCGCGCCAACGCCACCCGCTTGGCCTGCCCCCCGGAGAGGGTGCTCACGTCGGTATCGACAAACGCGCCCATGCCGAGACGGTCCAGTACCGCCTCTGCTTCCCACACCTCAGCGCCTTCCACGGACGAGACCACTGAGAGGACCGTTCCGCTGGGCAACGTGCCGTCCTGATCAAGAACGGCAATCCGTATGTTGCGGCCACGCGTGACCGAGCCTGTGTCCGGCGTAACCGATCCGGCCAAGACCCGGAGAAGCGTCGACTTCCCGCCTCCGTTGATCCCAACGACGCCCCACCGATCACCGGCGTGAACGGTGACCGACAGATCGGCAAACAACGCACGATCAGGTCGCGCAACCCCGACACCACGCGCGTCGACCAGTACAGCTCCAGCCATAAAGAATCCTCGGTGGTTACGCGGGCAACGGAGCGGCAGGAACGGCTGAAAGCAAACGTCGGGCGGCCACGGTGTCGGGAACGAAGCCCGGCGTGTCACGACAAAACTCGATCATGATCCCGTTGGGATCCACGTAGTACAGCGAGTGGCACCAGTCATGGTCCAGCTCCATCAACGGCACACGCCCGGCCGCATCCATACGTGCACGTACTTCTTGTTGGTGCTCCACCGTGCTCCGGAAGGCTACGTGGTTTACCCATACCGGGAGTCCGTTGCCAGTTGAGATGTCCGACTTCCAATCGGCGGATTCGCCAACGCCGTGAACGTCGAAGAAGGCCAGACAGCTCCCGTCGCCCGTATCGAAGAACACGTGACGAAGAAAGTTCTCGGGAGCTCCGCTCACTTCGGTATGAACGAGCGGAAACCCGACTGCCTCGTAGAAGGCGGTGGTTGCGACCAGATCGCGGCAGGCATAGGCGACGTGGTGGAAACCGGGCATGCCCCCAGGATACTGGCTGAGTCAGGTGAACGAACCGGCGAGGTCGACCACCACTGGTGCATGGTCGGAGGGAAGCTTGCCTTTCCGAGCGTTGCGGTCCACGATCGCCCATTGCACCCGAGCAAGGACCGGGGCGGTCGCCAACACGAGATCGATACGCATCCCGCGGTGCTGATGGAAGTCACCAGCGCGATAGTCCCAGTATGTGTACAGACGATCTTGCGGATAGAGGAGTCGAAATGCGTCGTCGAACCCGGCGGCGCGAAGGTCGCTCAGCTTGGTCCGCTCGGCAGCCGACACGTGGGTGGAGTTCACCAGCGCCGCCGGACTGACCACGTCGCGATCATCGGGGGCGATGTTGAAGTCGCCCATGATCACCGCCGGTCGACGGCCCTCGCCGTCACGTCGATGCTCAGCACACAGACGATCGAGCCAGACCAGCTTGGCCTGGTAGTGCGGATCGTCAAGGCTCCGGCCGTTGGGCACATACACACTGGTGACCCGCAGACCGCCGCAGGTGGCGGTGAGGGCGCGCGCCTCGCCGAGCACCCCGGCGGTGTAGTCGTCGACGCCTTCCCCGGGCGACAGGAACCCTCGTTGCACATCATCGATCCCGACTCGACTCACAATGGCCACGCCGTTCCATTGGCCTTGACCAAAATGCACGCTCTCGTAGCCGAGGGCGTGAAACGCCAGCGAAGGAAATGCACCGTCGGCGAACTTCGTCTCCTGGAGCACCAGGACATCAACATCGGCATAGCCCAGCCACTCTTCAACTCGGGGAAGGCGGGCCTTCAACGAGTTGACGTTCCACGTCGCAATCCTCACAGGCCGAGCCTACGAGCAACCCAACTGTGGAGTGTGAGGCGATGTGTGGACCAAAAGGCACGTACCTCACATTCCACAGATCGCCTCACATTCCACACTTGGCGAGCGTCAACGCTTTTTTGGGGCCGCTTTCTTTTTGACCGGGGCTGCCTTTTTGGCGGCGGCCTTCTTTCCTGGCTCCACCTTCTTGGTTGCCGCCTTCTTGGTTGCCGCCTTCTTGACCGGCGCGAGCTTCGTCACTGCTGCGCCCTTGTTGGCGGGCACGGCCTTGTTCACCGGCGCCGCCTTCCTGACGGCAGGCTTCTGGACCGGCGCAGGCTTCCTCACGGGCGCGGCCTTCGCTGGCGCGGCCTTCTTGACGGGGACGAGCTTCTTGACGGCGGCTTTCTTGACGACGGCCTTTTTGGCCGGCGCAGCCTTCTTGGCCGGCGCGGCCTTCTTCGTTACCGGCGCAGCCTTCTTGGCCGGTGCGGCCTTCTTCGTTACCGGCGCAGCCTTCTTCGCTACCGACGCAGCCTTCTTGGCCGGCGCAGCCTTCTTGACGGCGACCTTCCGGGCCGGCGCGACCTTCTTGACGGCGGCTTTCCGGCCGGTTGCCGGCGCCGCTTCGGCGCTGCGTATTGCATCCGTGGGTCCCGCGGCAGGCGTACCGACGAGGGCCAATTCAACGCCCCGACGCACTGCGTCGAACGCCTTCACGATGAAGTTGTGGGTTTCGCCGCGGCGAACGACTTCTTTGGCACTACGAGGCATCGGCTCCGCCAGACCGGACAAAGGCACGTAGCACCGGGCGCCACCGGCGGTGACGTAGAAGCCGTGCGACGAGTAGTCGTCGATCACGCCTTCCACCTGGGAGCCGGGCAGATGCGAGGCGATGAACGTCAAGAACGTGCCGGGCTCGTTGACGGCGCGCACCGCGGCTGCCTCGGAGGTGGGTTCCCCCCGACCCCGTCCCCGACGCTTGCCTTTGCGTCGTAGCTCGCCGACCGACCGATCGTCGGTCTCTTGGGCAACCCGGTCGACGGAGCTTTCGTCAAACATGACGACCCCGGCGGATGGACGACCTTCATTGCGGCCATCACGGCCATCGCGGCCTCGACGCTTCTTCCGACGGCCGCGGTCGGCTTCATTGATTGCGTCGCCACCCTCGTCGCGGCCCTTGGCGCGCAAGGGCGGCGGCGCCTTCGGAACGGGCATCGGTCGCATGGCCTCGGGCGAACCGACTCGCACCGTCTGGCGCTTCGCTTCACGCACCGCTTCACGACTCTTTTGGCCTCGGACCGGAACGCGTGGGGTGAAGACCCAGCCAAGCCCTGGGATCGGCTTGCCACCAATGAGTCGGCCCTTTTCGAACAACCACTCGTAGGTTCCGTGGAATTCCTGAAACGAGTCGTTGGAGAAGACGGTGGCACCGAGCTTGTCGGCCACCTTCAAGATGAACGCGTCGCCGCGGCCAACGGTGCCAGCCGGAGGCGTGATGATTTCCCCGGCCATGAAGGCCTCTTCGAAGACGGCCATGTCGGCGGGGTCAATCCGGTTGGGAAAGCTTGAGTCGACGATGACGAGCACGTCGGCGCTGGGGTGTTCTTCGATGAACGAGCGCACAGCTTCATCGAGTTGGGCGAGGCTCGGGCGGGTGCGACCTTCGGTCGCCACATTCGAGCCGTCGACGACGACCTTGTAGGCAGTCACGGTAGAGATCCTGTTCGTGGGTATGACTCAGACGCACCCCGGACCGACTGCGGTCACGGAGGAGACGACGAGGTCTTTGAGCGGAAAGAACGTCGGTCCGGAACTCGCACTCGTTTGCAAACAACGCCGAAGTTCTTGGGACCAACTGCAGTCAAGCATGGGCATCGACGAAATCGACGCATCCCTTGAGCAACTGCACTCCGCACCCTAGCCGCGACCAGACTTTGCCCATGCCGTTCCCGATCAAAGCCGTCCTGTGGGACTTCGGCGGGGTCATCCTGTCGTCGCCGTTTGATGCCTTCACCCGCTACGAGACCGCCAGCGGTCTTCCGCCAGGGCTCATCCGAACCCTCAATGCCACCAATCCCGATACCAATGCCTGGGCCCGTTTTGAACGAAACGAGGTGACGTTGGACGAATTCTGTGAACTCTTCGAATCCGAAGCCGCCGAGGCCGGACACGGCGTCTCGGGCCGTTCGGTGATGGGACTGCTCCACGGCGAGGTACGACCGCGGATGGTCGAAGCCGTTCGACGGTGCAAGGCGGCGGGATTTCTTGTCGGCTGCCTGACCAACAACGTCCGACTCGACCGTGGGTTTTCGTCGGCCCAACCGGACCGTTCCGACGTCGCTGAGGTCATGGCGATGTTCGATCACGTCACGGAATCGAGCCTGGCCGGAATCCGTAAGCCCGAGCCTCGGTTCTATGAGCTCGCCTGCGAGGCGCTGCAGATCTCTCCCGCCGAGGCGGTTTTTCTCGATGACCTCGGTATCAACTTGAAGCCGGCCGCGGCGATGGGCATGCGCACCATCAAGGTCGTCGACCCGGACGCCGCTCTCGATGAATTATCTGGGCACATAGGAATAGTTCTCCGATGAACGGTCAGATCCCAATCGGTCGTCCATCCATCGACGAAACCAAAAATCCTTGGAAGACACGGTCGACCGAGCTGCGCTATGAAAACGCGTGGGTTCGCATTCGTCACGACGAGGTGATTGACCCGAGTGGTCGCAACGGCGTCTACGGCGTGGTGTCGCCGAAGAGTCTGGCGCTTGGAGTTCTCCCCCTTTTCGATGACGGCACCGTTCTTCTGGTCGGTCAGTTTCGTTACGCACTCTCTCAGTATTCATGGGAGATGCCGGAAGGCGGCGGCGCAAAAGACGTTGCTCCTCTCGATTCGATTCGTCGCGAACTACGCGAGGAGACGGGCCACGACGCGTCGGAGTGGTTGCCGATCTGCGACATGACGCTGTCGAACAGCGTGAGCGACGAACGGGCCAAGTGCTGGCTGGCGTGGGGCCTCCATCCGCTCGCTGGGGGCGCGGACCCCGAATCGACGGAGGATCTGGCGCTCTGGCGTCTTCCCTATCGTGAGCTGGTCGATCTCGTGTGGTCCGGCGGTATCACGGACTCGATGACCGTGGCCACCGTCGCCAAGGTCGAAGCGATGCGACTGCGAAACGAGCTTCCGCCCGGCGCCGTGCAACGCCTTTCGATCTAAGGCGTTTCGCCCGACGGAAACGGTGGAGGCGGCGGCGGTGGGCCGCTGTCGAGCGGACCAGCAGTGACCAACACGGTCCGGCCCGGACCGCGGACGCCGTCACGTCGCATGCGGTCGGTAATACGAGAGCGGAGTTCCCGGGCCACGTCCCATTGTTGGCGAGGAGCAGTTTTCGCGACCACCCGGATCGCCACCCCTTCGGTTCCCATCGACTGGACACCCTGCACCACCGGCGCTTCGAGCAACACCGCGCTCCAGGCCGGATCGACGTACATTGCGGCGACTTCTTCAGCCAGGGCGGCCATCACGTTCGGCGAGTCGTTCTCGTAGCCAATCGTGACGTCGACGACGGCCCGCGACCACTCCATCGATTGATTTCCGACACTGCGAATTTCGCCGTTCGGGATGAACCACACCGTTCCGTCGACCGACCGCAGTCGGGTGACTCGAAGATTGACATCTTCGACGGTCCCACTCGCCGTTCCGATCGTGACCACATCACCAACGCTGTACTGATCCTCCATCAGGATGAACAATCCACTCAGATAGTCCTTCACCACGCTTTGCGCTCCGAAGGCCAGCGCGATTCCGGCAATTCCGGCGCCGGCGACGAGCGGTCCGAGTTGAACCCCCAGGAGTCCCAGGACCGTAAGTGCACAGATGATCCAGACGACAACACTCCAGAGGCTGGCCACCGCGTCGGCCACCGTCCGTGCCCGCTGCTCGGTCCGAGCGTCACGAGTCCGTTTCGGCGCCACCAGTCGGGCCCTGAGCAACGAGCGGCGAAGAAAGGCCGCACCGAGGCGGCCAAGTACGACCGCACCGACCACCAGGCCGATGATGCGAATTGGACCGAGCACGATGAACTCGATGGTGCGAGCGGCGAAGACGCTCAGTCCGGCGTCTCGAAGCCATTCACCTAACCAGCCCAGGGCGGTTGACCGCCCGGATGGAGCAGCGGCAGCAAGGACGATCACCACTTCAGTCTCGTCGACACGAGTCCTCGGGCCAGCGCATCCAACGACCGGCGGTGGTGCGTCGTAGCGTGTGCACCATGACATGGTTACTGACCGGCGGGGCCGGCTATATCGGGGCGCACATTGTGCGGGAGTTGCAGAACATTGGTCGCGATGTTGTCGTGGTCGACGATTTGAGCGGCGGATTCGCCGAGAATGTGCCCGCCGGTGTTCCACTGATCACCGCCAACGTTCTCGAAACCGATGAACTTGAGCGGGCTATGCGCGACCACTCCGTCGTCGGAGTGATTCACCTTGCCGCCAAAAAAGCCGTTGGCGAGTCGGTCGAACGGCCCCTCTGGTACTACGAACAGAACGTCACGGCGATGTGCCACCTGCTCGAGGCCATGGAGCGGACCAGCGTCAAGAGCCTCGTGTTCTCGTCGAGCGCAGCAACCTACGGGGACGTGAGCGTCGAAACGGTCACCGAGGAGACACTGACCCTGCCGACCAGCCCGTACGGAGAAACGAAACTGATCGGCGAGTGGCTGATGAAGGATCAGAGCCGCGCCGTCGGCATGTCATATGTGAGCTTACGGTATTTCAACGTGGCTGGAGCGGGAGCACCAGAACTCGGAGACTGCAGTGTCAGCAACCTCATCCCTCTCGTGTTCGGAGCAATCACATCCGGGCGTCGGCCCCAGGTTTTCGGCGCCGACTGGCCAACCCGCGACGGTTCCGGCGTTCGCGATTACATCCACGTCGTCGACCTGGCTCGGGCCCATGCCGCCGCAGTGATCAAGCTCGACGACAACGCCGCCACGGGGAACGTCCTCGGCCGGACGTACAACATCGGCACCGGCCTTGGTACGACGGTGCTTGAGGTCATCGAAATGGCCCGCGACGTCACTGGCATCGACTTCGAACCCGAGATCGTCAGCCGACGCGCCGGCGACCCTGCTCGCATCGTTGCCGATCCCAGCGCCGCACAGCGCGAGTTGTCGTGGCACGGCGAACTGGACCTACGCGACATGGTGGCCAGCGCGTGGGCAAGCTGGCAACACATGCACCGTTCGTGATCTGAACGCGTGCCGCCGACCTCCCATATCGCCGTAATCGTCGGGGTGAGCCTGCTGGCGTCGATCCTGCAACGACTCTCCGGTTTCGGTTTTTCACTGGCGGCCACACCACTGGCCGCGCTGGTCATACCCGTCTCCGAAGTTGTAGTGGTCCTGACCATCGTGACCCTTCCGGCAACGGCGTTGACGTGGCGCCAGCTTCGCCAAGCCGCCGAACCGGCGCAACTTCGCCGAATCGTCGGGTGGGCCATTCCGGGTACGGCGATCGGTGTCGTGGTTCATGGCCAGGTACCCGACCGCCCCATGCGGCTCGCCCTCGCTTGTGTCGTCGTGGTCGCAGTGATCGTGCTGGCATCGGGATGGCGAATCACCTCGCCCGAGACCCGACGCATCGACGCCGTGGCCGGCTTCTTCTCTGGCCTGCTCAATACGACAACGGGAACCAGCGGTCCACCTCTGGTGCTCGCACTCACCAGTCAAAACGTTGAACCGGATCGGTTTCGGGCGACGACATCAGGAACGTTCTTCCTGTCCGGTTTGGTTGGCCTGATCTTGTTCGCGGTTGGCGGGTTCATCGGACGGAGCGAACTCGTCCTCGGGGCGGCCGGCCTACCTTGCGCGGTCGTCGGCCAGCAGATCGGCACTCGGCTTGCCCCGCACGTACGCGCACGTACCTTTCGGATCATGACCTACGTGCTGCTGATTGCCGCTGCCGCAACCAGCTTCATCGCCGCCGTCCGCTGACGCCGTTCGCGCATCGCAGCGGTATGTTCACAACCCCGCAAGGATGCCGTGTTTGAGCTCACCCAGTTCAACGTCGTGGGCGTGATGACCACCGACCGCTGGTGAGCTCGACGCCGGACGACAGACCGAAGCAAGGGTCCTTCCAAGGTCATCGGTGATCGACCGGAGGCGGGGGGCCGCAAACGACCAGGCCCCCATGTTTGACGACTCTTCCTGCATCCAGATCACCGACGTGGCGTTCGGATACCGCTCGATGATGCCTCGGAGCTGAACCTCCGGCCACGGGTACAGCTGTTCCACCCGCACGATCGCAACGGCCGAAGGAGACCCGGCTGCTGCCGCCTCGTCACGCGCCGCGTAGGCATCCCACACAACCTTCCCGCTGCACAACACGATGCGCTTCGCCGTGGCCGGGTCGACAAACGTGGCGTCATCGATCACCTCGAGGAACCGGCCGGACGACAGTTCGTCGACGTGGCTACGCGTTTGCTTGGCGCGCAGTCCCGACTTGGGCGACATCAACACACACGGTTTGGCCTGAAGCGACTTCACCTGACGCCGGAGGAGATGGAAGATCTGCGCGGCAGTCGTCACGTTGCAGACCCGAATGTTGTCGTCGGCACAAGACTGGAGGAACCGTTCGAGACGGGCCGAAGAGTGCTCCGGACCCTGACCTTCGTAGCCGTGCGGGAGCAGCATCGTGAGGCGAGACTTCTGGCCCCACTTCGACTCACCCGATACGACGTATTGATCAAGCATGATCTGCGCCCCATTGACGAAGTCGCCAAACTGCGCTTCCCACGCCACGAACGCGCCGGGATTCGAAATCGAATAGCCATATTCAAATCCGAGCACGGCGTACTCCGACAGCGACGAGTCGTAGACGGAGAACCGCCCCTGATTCGATTCGAGCGCCGCGAGCGGATAATGCTCGTCGCCGGTTTCGATGTCGATCATTACGGCCTGGCGGTGACTGAACGTCCCGCGGCGCGAGTCCTGACCGGTGATGCGAACCGTGCGTCCTTCCAACACCATCGAGCCGTAGGCCATTGCTTCGGCCAGCGCCCAGTCGACTTCGCCGGCAGCATACGTTGCGGCGCGGGTCTCCAGCTGCTTGGCCAGCTTCGGGTGGGCCTTGAACCCTTCCGGCCACGAATGGGTAGCCGCGGCAATGCGGTCCAGGACTTCACGCGTGACCGCCGTGTCAACCGGAGCGAACGACGCCGCCAGACCTTCGCCGCGGGGAATCGCTTCGTGCTCAACTCCCTCTTGTTTCTGGGCACGGGTGAGGTCGAGCGCCGCCTGCATCATCGACTCGAACTCAGCGATGGCGGCGTCAGCCTCCTCCTGAGTGATGTCCTTTCGGCCGACCAGATCACGGGTGTACAGCTCACGCACCGACGGGCGATTGTCGATGACCTCATACATGAGTGGCTGCGTATAGCGGGGTTCGTCGCCTTCGTTGTGGCCATGCTTTCGGTAGCAAACCATGTCGATCACGACATCGCGACTGAACGTCTTGCGGTATTCATAGGCCAGCTTCCCAATACGAAAACAGGCTTCCGGATCATCACCATTGACATGGAGGATGGGGGCCTGAATCGTCTTGGCCACATCGGTGCAGTAGGTGGAGGTACGAGCTGAATCCGGGTTGGTGGTGAAGCCCACTTGGTTGTTGATCACGAGGTGGATCGTGCCGCCGGTCTTGTATCCGGCGAGCTGCGACAGCTGGAGCGTCTCGGGGACAACTCCCTGGCCGGCGAACGCCGAGTCGCCATGCATGAGCAGCGGCATGACCGACGTGTCACCGATCACGCCGGTCCCGTCGAGCTTGGCCCGCACCATGCCTTCGACCACCGGATCAACCGTCTCCAAGTGGCTCGGGTTGGGGGACAGTGTGACGGTGACGGAATCGCCGGAGAGGCCCGTATACGTACCGGTCGCACCGAGGTGATATTTCACATCACCGGAGCCCTGGACCGAACCGGTCGGCATATCTTCGAACTCCCGAAAGAGGGTGGCCACGTCTTTGCCGACGACATTGACGAGCGTGTTGAGTCGACCGCGGTGCGGCATCCCGATCACGACTTCGGTCACGCCCGTGCACGCTGACGAATCGAGGATGGCGTCGAGGATGACCATCGCCGACTCGCCGCCTTCGAGGCCAAAACGCTTCTGCCCGGTGAACCGGCGATGGAGAAACTTCTCGAACGCTTCGGCGGCGTTGAGGCGGCTGAGAATTTGCTTCTGGGTGGCAACGTTGAGCGTGGTGTTGACCCCTTCCACGTGATCCTGGATCCAACGCTTCTGCACCGGATCCATGATGTGCATGTACTCCACGCCAACGGTCCGACAGTAGGCATCGCGGAGGATGCCAAGCAGGTGGCCAAGGGTGTGCTCGTCGGCCCCACCGACCATGCCGGTATAGAACACTCGATCAAGATCCCAGATCGACATCTCCCACGTGATGGGATCGAGTTCGGCCGGCATCGTCGGCGCCTTGGCATCGAGCGGATCGAGGTCGGCAATCAAGTGACCGCGGGAGCGATAGGCGTTAATGATCTCTTGGATCGCGGCCGCTTTTTCCGAGACATTGCGATCCGACGACACGGCGTTGGTGTCACGGTTCCACCGGGCCGGCTCGTAGGGCACGCCCATCGATTCGAAGACATCGTCGTAGAACGAGTCCTCACCCATGAGCAGACGCTGCACCCGGTCGAGAAACGAACCTGATTCCGCTCCCTGAATGATCCGATGGTCGTAGGTCGACGTAACAGTTACGACTTTGCTGATACCGATCTCGGCGAGCTTCGCCGGATCTGCGGCCATGAACGCCGCCGGAAAATCGATCGTGCCGAGGCCGATGATCGCTGCCTGACCGGGCATGAGACGAGGCACCGAATGGCGAGTACCGAGACCACCTGGGTTGGTGATGGAAACGGTCACGCCGGCAAAGTCATCGACCGCCAGTTTGTTGGTGCGCGCCTTGGCGATGAGTGCTTCGTAGGCCGTATAGAACTCGACGAAGGTAAGCGTGTCGGCTGCTTTGATGCACGGCACCACAAGACTGCGGGAGCCGTCGGACTTCTTGACGTCGACGGCGATGCCGAGACCCACGTGGGGGTGGCGCACGATCAGTGGCGAGCCGTTGGCGTCGGTGGCGTAGGTGTTTCTCATCGCCGGAACGGCATCGAGAGCCTTCGCAATGGCGTAGGCGATGAGGTGCGTGAAGGAGACCTTCCCGCCGCGGGTCCGAGCGAGGTAACGGTTGATGATGTTGCGCTCGACCTCCAGCAGCTTGGCCGGAACGTCGCGAACACTCGTGGCCGTGGGTACGTGGAGGCTGGCCTCCATGTTCGAGACGATCTTGGCGGCCACACCCCGAAGCGGCTCCGATGTGGATCCGGCCGGAATACGGGTTGCGGGAACCGCCGCCGGAGGAGCGGGAGGGGTCGCCGGAGAGCGAACGGTCGCTTCCACAGCCGGGGCCGGCGGGGCTGAGGCCGCCGAGACAACCGGAGGGGCGACCGGTGGGTAGGAGCCGTTGCCGGCGGACGATCCGGATCGCCCCAGGCCATTCTCGAAATATTCCTGCCAGCTTTGGCCGACCGACGCGGGGCTGTCCGCCCACTTCGCTCGCATCTCGTCGACGAGCCAGGCGTTGGGGCCCAGCGCGAGCTCTTCAGGACTCAGTGCACTCACGGTGATCCAGGATACCCGGCCCCGCGTTTTCGCCCCGGATGCCGTCGAGAGGGCCGGAGGGGGTCGAATGACCCATTCCGATCAAGAATTCGCCAGCTGCGTCGATGGTTCACCGGTGACTGATCAACCGAGCCGCAGCGCACTCCTGGTTCCACCGCGGCGCCTAGGTGAACTCTTGACCGGTCGCCGCGCCGTGATGGGGATGAGCCTGGCTGACGTGGAGCGGATCGCCGTTGGCCGGTTCTCGGCCGGTGACCTGCAATTGTTCGAGACCGGTCAGGCCGCCGCGACCGATGATCAACTCCGCCACCTCGCCGGCATCTATGGCGTCGATCTCGGTTCGATCACTCCGCAACGGGCAACACTCGCTCTCGATCGTAACGAGGGTCTTGTCACCATCGGCGCAGAATCAGAACGATTCGAGCCTGAACACGACGACCGCGAGATTCTCCTTCGGTACCTGGCGATCGTCTACCGGATGCGAGCCATCAATCCGGGCGTGTCGATCCCCGCCCGCAATGACGACCTCGAAACGCTCGCCCAGGTCTTTTCGACGACGCCGAGCGAAATGCGCGCCACTCTCGAGTCGCTCATGACGGTGGAACGAGTGGAATTGCGCTCTCGCCACTCCGATCTCAAGCGTCGCGTCATCGTTCCCGGGCTCGGCGTGCTCGTGGCCCTCACGACTCTTGGCGGGCTCTTGCTCGTTCGGTCGACGAACGGTGGCGCAACAATGGCCGCCGGCCCGAACCCGAGTAACGCAATCTCCACCGACATCGGCAACGCACTCGTCATCGAACGATCGCTGATCGCACCGTCACGCGCTTCGATTGGCGACGCTCTCGTCGTCGAACGCTGACCTACGGCGCGGGCGTCTGCCCGGCGAAACGTTCCCCGGGCTCAAGTCCGTGGCGCGCCAGCCCGCATCGAACACGTACCGGTCCGGATCGATGAACACAGCGTCGATCCCGCGGATCTCGATCGCAAGGCCAAGCGTTCATCGGCCACTGCGCTCGTGTGTGTCCCGGCGTTACAGAACCCAACCGGCTCATCTATGAACGACGCTCGAGTATCGGCAATTGCGGCGGTCGCGCGTCGACGGAACCTGATCGTGATTGAAGACGATGTTGTATCGAGCGCTGACGAAATGTCCGAGCGTTAGCTCCGCTCTTCCCGAACGCACGGTGCTGATCACGAGTACGTCCAAGACGATCGAACCATCGCTCCGACTCGGCGCTATCGCCGGGCCCGTCGACCTCATCGGACCCCTGTACCGAGAGACGCATCTCTCCACCTGGATGGCCTCCGCCACGTCGATCGAGCTTCTGGCGGGGTGGTGTATCGACGGCACAGCCGAGCGCCGCAGCGCATGGCAGCGGGGCGAGGTGGCAGCTCGCTGGCGGCTCGCCGAATCAGTCTTCGGATCGTCGAATTTGCATGCGGCGCCACATTGGCTCGCGCATCGACACGCAGTGACCGACCGGCACGCTACGTTGCGGCCATGGAGGGCGAACTACTCGTGCGAACGCTCGAAACGAAGACTCTTCATCGGTTCGCGGCAGTTCTGCAAAACCAACGCCGGGTTTCAGTGTCAAGGAACGGGGTGACGACTCAGCCGTTTCGGTAGGGGTCGGGTCGTCCGGCGGCGGCGCAGAGTTGGCGGTGTCGTTGTTGGGCGTCGAGGTCTGGTCGTGCGGGTTGCGTCGGTGGCCAGTGTGGGAAGGTTTCACCGTCGACGGTCCAGGTGCCGTTGGGTTGTCGGGTGATCCCGGTCCCGGTTTCGTGTCGGTGTTTGTGACAATCGGTACCGCACAGGAGCCGTAGGTCGGCGATGTCGGTGAGTCCGCCTTCGTCCCATTCGACGATGTGGTCAGCGTCGCATCGACTCCACGGAGCTTCGCAGCCGGGTTTGATACAGAACCCGCCGTCGCGTAACGCCAACGCCAGTTTTTGGAGTGGTGACGCGAAGCGACGGGATCGGCCGAATTTCATGATCGCCCCGTCGGAGGCTTGGATCGCCGCGTAGATATCGGTCCGGGGATCGTCGACGATTCGGAGGGCGTCTTCGGTGGGGATTGGTCCGGTGCCGAGGATTTGGCATTCCAACGTTTCGGCTTGCATGGTGATGATCAGTGCGGTGCGGGCCGACCCGCCGGCCGAGGTGCCGTTGAAAATGGCGACGAGGGCGTCAGCGAGGCGCTGTTCGCGAGGTTCGTCACCGTGCCCGTCAAGTGTTTCGGCCCGTTCCGGGTGCGCCGCGCGCCACGCTGCGTCGCAGGCGTTGTTGAGCGTGGCTTTGACCTGTTCGCCTTCCAGCGTTGGCAGGATTACGCGCATCCCAACACAGCCATCGTCAGTTTTGAAGAACTTGACGGACCGAGCCCGTTGTTGGCGTTCACGGATGCCCTTGGCGTCACGAGCAATCACGTACTTCGATACCGTCTTCCCGAAGTCATCGGGAGACTGGCTTGGCGCCAAAGCGAGCAACTCGGCCGCTTCGATGTTGTTGGTGATCGGTTTGAGGTGCCGCAAGTGCTCACCGGTCACCGACCCGTCAGCCAACGCATCACCCGCACCGGAAACGCGACCGACGATGTCAGCAACCACTTCCGCCTTGTGTGCCTCGGCCGAAGACATCCCGAACCCGCGAGCCAACATCGCTTTCGTGTCACGACCCGTTTCGGTCTTCAACACACCAACCAGAACCGCTTCAAGAGCGGCGATCTCACCACGAAGCCGCCGAAGCTGTCGCAGTCCGACCTTGGCGGAAGCGGGGACCCAGTCCGGAGACAAAGCGCGAGGCACACAGAGAAGCATGAGTGCCTCGATCTGATGCTCCGCGCAGTTTGTCATGGTCCAAGTGTAGAACAAACGTTCGTGTGAGTCAATCGATTCGTTCGGAAATTCGGGAATATCCGGGAAAAGCACCCGAAGCGAAGATCGGCGCGGGATTCGCAGTGGAGCGTCCCCGCCGCACACACCGAGTTGCTTGCCGAGAACCTCAGGGTCAGCAAGCGCGGCGTCGTCTCGGTGCGGTGAGCGCGACCAATGCATCTCGAACGGCGAGGGTATTCGTTCGACGAGCCGTCGCCGAGCGCCACGCCACGAACACGTGACGGTGCAATGTCGGTGTGACTTCGACGATCGAAACCCCCTCGGGCACGTCACCGCGCCCCAGGCGAGGCATCACCGCCGGTCCGAGCCCGGCGGCCACCAGGGCAAGTTGGGTGGCGTGTTCTGCGGCGGTGTGCACGATGTTTGGTTCGTGCCCCATGGTCCGGTACGTATGCAGGAGCCACTCATGACAGATCGACCCTGGTGACCATGTGATCCAACCCTCGCCGAGAAGATCCTCGAGTCGAACCGATCGACGTCGGGCCAATCGATGACTACGAGGAAGGGCAACATCGGCAACGTCATCGAACAGGTCCACCCGAACCAGACCGGCCGGAAGGACCAGTGGAGCGTTGAACCAGTCCTGCGCAATCACCACATCGACCTCGCCCCGTGCCAACAGCGGAAGCGATTCGGTCGGTTCTTGTTCTACGAGTGACGGTTCCAATGCAGGATGCGCCGATCGGAGCGTGAGGAGCAGACCGGGCGCGATGCCACGAGCGGCAGTAGGGAACGCCGAGATCCGAATCGGCCCGGCAACCACGCGATGGAATTCGTCGAGCTCCGCCTCCAGCACCTCGATCGTCTCCAAGAGTTCCGCCGTTCGCCCGGACAGATGCCGTGCGACATCGGTAAGACGAACCCCTCGTCCGTAAGGCTCAAGAAGCGGATGGCGAACTTCTCGTTCGAGTTTGGCGATCTGCTGGGATACGGCCGACGGCGACACATGGAGGGCGGCGGCCGCCGACTGGACCGATCCGTGCTCAGCCACCGCTCGGAGCACGCGTAGTCGCTCAAGACTGATCATGAAGTAATCCTAAACACAGACTGACAATGAATTCACTGGTGCTACCGAGTACGAACCATCAGGATGGGCCGCTGTGAGCACAGCATCGGTTTCCGCGACGGCTCGGCCGGTTCGACAACAGCAGATGATCGGCTGGGCGCTCGTTGTCCTGCCCGGCATCATCTGGGGCTCGTCGTACCTCTTCATCGCCGAGGTACTCACCGCAATGCGTCCACTCGGCATCACGTTCGTCCGATCGGTCATTGGATTCGGGGTCCTCTCGGCGATCCCCGCCGCTCGGCAAAAGGTGCCCCGGTCGGAGTGGCCCCGAGTGGGCCTTCTCGGACTCATCTGGCTCGCATTTCCGATGTCGCTGTTCCCCTTCGCCGAGCAGCACGTGTCCTCCGCGTTGACTGGTCTCCTGAACGGCGCCACCCCGCTATTCGTCGCCGTCGTCGCCGCCGGGATTGCCCGCGCCATGCCAGCGCGACCGGTCGTCGCTGCGTTGGCGGTCGGCTTCGTGGGGGCCGGACTCATCGCCGCACCATCACTGAGTGAAGGACGCAGCACCATTTCGGGCATTGCGCTGGTGCTGGTGGCATTGGCGTCTTACGGCTTTGCCATCAACCTCGCGCGGCCCCTCCAACAGCGCAACGGCGCACTGCCAGTCATCTGGCGAGCGGTGGGCGTTTCGGCAATCTTGACGGCACCTACGGGGGTACCCGCCGCGCTCGACGCGCACTGGCACCGCAATGCCGTACTAGCGATGATTGCGCTCGGTGCGCTGGGAACGGGAATCGCCAACGTGCTCGTGGCCACGGCAGCCGGACGGACCACGGCGACGGGCGCGTCGGCCATGGGCTTCATCATTCCGGCCGTGTCGTTGGTGCTCGGGGTCACCGTTCGTCACGAACATGTCCACCCGCTCTCGATCATTGGCGGTGGGGTCTGTGTTGGCGGCGCGTGGCTGTTGACGCGCGCATCCCGACTGCGACCGGGCTAGGACCGTTGGCTGTGCCGGCCGGTATTTGGTTGTCAATGAGCGGGGTGACGACTCAGGTGTTGAGGTCGGGGCAGGGGTCGGGTCGTCCGACGGCGGCGCAGAGTTGGCGGTGTCGTTGTTGGGTGTCGTGGTCTGGT
>JANLQX010000512.1:0-15461 GCA_031368095.1 Actinomycetes bacterium
AGGTCGACCTCGGCGACCTCCCACTTGCCGGGAGCGGACATCAAAAGACCAGCGCGAACCTTCATGGGGGAGCCTCCGTGAACTTTGGGGTGTCGCGGTCGACACCGCACCGTGACCGTAGTCACGTGTCGGACCCTCCACGGACGAATGCCGGGAACCGTTCTCAACCGCCGGACCGGACCAGACTGTGGCCATGCGAACCTTTCGACACCAGCTCGGCGTCGTGATCGTCGTTCTCGGTCTGGTCGGCGTGACGGTGCCCTCAGTGAGCGCGGCGCCGACCACCGATGCGATGCGGCTGGTGATCGCCGCCCGTGCCCAGGTGGGCGTCACGACCGGCTACGACCCGGCCTACGTGGCGTTGCGGTATCCGGGTGGCGATGTCGCGCTCTCGACCGGCGTCTGTTCCGACGTGGTCATCCGCGCCCTTCGAAGCTTGGACATTGACCTGCAGGAGCGGATTCATCGCGACATTGTGGCCAATCGCGCCGCCTACCCGAAGAAGTGGGGCCTCCGAAAAGCCGACCCCAACATTGACCACCGACGCGTCCGCAACATCTCGACGTACTTCACCCGTCGGGGCTACGCGCTCCCGGTGAGCACCGACCCTACGCAGTACCGGCCCGGCGACATTGTCGCCATGGAAATCCCGCTCGATCACATCGGCATCGTGAGCGACCGTTCGAAGGAGGGGCGCCCGCTCGTGGTTCACAACGTCGGATCAGGGGTGCAGGAGGAAGACGTGCTCTTTGCCTGGAAAATCGTCGGTCACTACCGGGTGCTCACCAGCTGAGGATTGAGCGCCTCAGCGACCAGGCGGAATGACTTGAGTCGGTCGGCGTGACCGTGCACCGAGGTCGTGATCATCAGTTCGTCCACCGCGTGTTGCTCGACGAGCGCATGGAGGCCATCTCGTACGGTTTGCGGCGAACCAATCACGGCGCTACGTAACCGCTGATCCATGAAGGCTCGTTCGGCCTCGGTGTACTGATAGTCCCGGGCTTGCTCGGGCGTTGGCATCGTCGACGGTCGTCCCTGTCGCAACCACAGGAATCCGAGTGCGCTGGCGCCGGCCAGGAACCGGGCCTCCTCGTCGGTGGGGGCGCAGACGACGGAAACGCCAATCATGGCGTAGGGACCTGCGAGGGTGGCCGACGGCTCGAAGGAGCGTCGATACGTGTCGAGAGCGATTTCGGTGCCGCCCATCCCGAAATGGTGGGCGAACGTGAACGGCAGACCGAATTGTCCCGCCATGTGCGCGCCGAAATCACTCGACCCGAGGAGCCACACGGCGGGCTTACTTCCGAGTCCCGGAACAGCTGCTATGCGCGCATAGGGATGATCGGGCGGAAAGGATCCGTCGAAGAAGGCCATCAATTCCGCAAACCGATTCGGGAAGTCATCGGACTCGGCCAGCCGAGTACCCCGAAGCGCCCGCGCGGTCGTGCCGTCGGTTCCCGGAGCACGCCCGAGTCCGAGATCGATTCGGCCGGGATGCAGCGCCTCGAGCATCCCGAACTGCTCGGCGATCGCTAGCGGAGCATGGTTGGGGAGCATGACGCCACCCGATCCGAGGCGGATGGTGGAAGTGGCCATCGCCGCATGGGCAAGAAGCACGGCTGGCGAGGAAGAAGCAATGCCGGGCATGTTGTGATGCTCGGCCACCCAGTAGCGGTTATAGCCGAGCGCTTCCACGTGCGTGGCGACCTCGATGGCCCGATGCAGGGCCTCACCGACGGTCGAACCACTGGCAACGGGGGCAAGGTCGAGCACCGAGAGGCGCGGAAAATCAGTCACCTCATCCATTGAACTCGACCCGGCGCGTCAGACTTGTCGATGTGTCCTCTCACAACACACTCCCCGCACTCTTCGCCGCCGGTCGCCAACGCGCCACGGCCGACACGCCGGTGATCGAGTTCGTTGGTGATGACGCTGGTGACGCCGTCTCCGTTGACGACCTCGCCGAACGAGTGGCCGGTGCCGCCGACGCGCTGCTCGGGAGCGGTCTTCGTGCGGGCGACCGGGTGCTCGTGCAGGCCGACAAGAGCGTGAACGTCCTCGTCACCTACCTCGCCTGTGTGCACGCCGGCTTGGTGTTTCTCCCGTTGAATAGTGCTTATACGGATTCCGAGGTGCAGTGGATTGTTGACGATGCATCGCCTGCGGTCGTCGTGCGCGATCCGAGCCGCAACGTACTTTCGGGACCGCACCGCAGCATTGACCTTGACACCGCCGGTGCGGGCGCTCTGGCCGAGCTGTTGGCATCGGGATCGGCCGACCGGGGCCGATCGTTCGTCGAGGACCTACGTCATAGGCGCGCTGATGATCTCGCGGCGCTGGTGTACACGAGTGGAACGACGGGCCGCCCGAAAGGCGCCATGCTCACGCACGCCAACCTGGCTTCCAATGCCCAGACACTCATCGATGCATGGGGGATCGCCGCGTCGGATCGTCTCCTGCACGTGCTACCGATCTTCCACGCCCACGGACTGTTCGTCGCCGTGAACACCGTATTGGGCAGCGGCGCGTCGATGATTTGGCTTCCTCGGTTTGATCCCGATGCCGTGTTCGCCGCGCTTCCTCGGGCGACGATGTTCATGGGCGTCCCGACGCACTACGCACGACTTTTGGATGACCCGCGTCTGCATCGCGACGCAACGGCGTCGATGCGCTTGTGGGTGAGCGGCTCGGCCCCGCTGCTCGCCACGGCCCACGAGGCGTTCGCCGACCGAACCGGCCACCTCATCCTGGAGCGATACGGCATGACGGAAACGGTCATGCTCACGTCGAACCCGCTCGTCGGTGAGCGTCGGGCCGGCACCGTTGGGCCGGCCCTCCCCGGTATCGACGTTCGCATCGTCGACGAGCACGGGGCCGAAGTTGTCGACGGCACAATCGGTGCCGTCGAGGTGCATGGACCGAGCGTGTTTGCCGGGTACTGGGGTCGGCCGGATCTGACCGCTACCGAATTCTGCGTCGACGGGTATTTCCGCACGGGCGACGTTGGTCTGCTGGAAGACGGGCACTATCTACGCCTCATCGGCCGGGCCAAGGACCTGGTGATCACCGGCGGTCTGAACGTGTACCCGATCGAAGTCGAGGAGACCCTCGACGCGCTCGGCGGCGTGCTCGAATCGGCGGTCATCGGGATTGCTGATCGGGACTTCGGCGAAGCGGTGGTGGCCGTCGTTGTCGCCGAGCCGGGGATCATTTTGGATCCGGAGGACATCCGGTCCCAGGCGCGTCGAACACTCGCCGGGTTCAAGGTTCCCAAACGCGTCTATGTCGTCGACGCCCTTCCTCGAAACGCAATGGGCAAAGTGGAGAAGGCCAAACTCCGCGATAGGTATGCGCCCGAATCGGCGGCGACATCGATGACGGCTTCAACCACGATGGCGGCGCGAGTGGCGGTCGTGACCGGCGCCGGCTCGGGGGTCGGCGCCGCTACCGCGCGTCGCCTGCTTGACGGAGGGTGGCACGTGGTTCTCGTCGGACGACGACCCGAGGCCCTTGCCGCCACGGCCGCTGGGCATCAGCGGGCGACGGTGTACTCCGTGGACCTTCGACGGACCGACGACGCCATGGCAATGATCGATGCCACCGTGGCGAAGTTCGGCCGCCTTGACGCGCTGATCAACAACGCCGGCGACGCCCACGCCATCTCGATACGTGAAACCACGCCGGAACGCTTCGCCGACACGTACGCCATCAACGTCTTCGGTCCAGCGGCGATGATCCATCGGGGGTGGTCGGCCCTGGCCGCATCAAGCGGAGTGATCGTGAACGTGTCGTCAATGGCGTCAATCGATCCATTCGACGGATTCTTTGCTTATGGCTCGTCGAAGGCAGCGCTCAATGCCCTCACCGTTTCGGCCGCCAAAGAGGGCCACGCGCTCGGTATTCGCGCCTACACCGTGTCCCCGGGCGTGATCGACACGCCAATGCATGCGCGCTTAGTGGATCCGTCGTTGTTCGCCCCGGACACCAAGCTGCCCGCCGACACCGTGGCCAAGGTGATCGTGGACTGCTGCGAAGGACGATTCAGGGGTTTTGAGGGGAGTGTTCTAGCGGTGATTCCTCCGGCGGCGCGTCAACGACTGCACGAGTGGATCTCCGCCAATCCGACCGGACGGATCATCGAAGTGGCGCTGAGCTCAAACGGTGATGGAGTCTCGTCGACGTGACGACAGAAAGATAAGTACACCTACGGCAATGGCGAGCACGTGGGGAACCTCGAAGTGAAATCCGCGTTGATCGTGACCGGCGTCGGCGATCAGACCGACGGTCTGCACGGCGACGATCGCTCCGACCACCGGAACGAGCGAGAGTGACCATCGCGGTCGCCAGGCAACGATGACTCCGATGATCCCGAGCACAACGCCGAGCGCGGCGTCGCGAGACAGGTGAGCGGCGGTCGGGCTCCCGACGATGCGTCCGAAGGGAACCCTGTTCTCGAGCCAGGCCATGCCGATAATCAGCTGACCAACGGCCGCCGCTCCGAGGGCCAGACGTAAACGCGACGACGGCGCCGGACGCAGTGAGTGCAGCGAGGTGAGTCGGGCGGGCTCGGGCCGATCATGGGAGAGCGAGGCAAGGGCGGCGTCGACCGACGGATGGGCGCGCTGGGCGGCATGCGCTCCCGCGCTTCGCACGCCGTTCGGAGAGTCATCGACATGGTCCGGCTTGGCGCGGCGTATGGCCACGACGTTGGACCGCTCCGTCTCGGCGGGTTCGTTCGACACGGTGCCCTCAGGCCCTTCGTGCCGCGCCGACATCGTGGCCAGCGGCGTTGCTAGCGGCGAGAAGTTCGGCGAGTGCCGCTCGACTGCGGGCCAGGCGGGACCGGATTGTTCCGATGGGCACATCCAGCATGGCGGCGGCATCGTCGTAGGAGTACCCGAGCACTCCGGTGATCACCAGCACCTCGGCGTGGGACGTTGGAAGCCGACGAAGGAGGTCGATGATGTCGTCCGATGCGTCCGGGACAACCGGCGGCGCGACGTTTTCGAGCATGGTTGCATCGATGGTCAACGGCCTACGAGTAGCCGCCGCACCATGATCGATGATGACGCGACGACAAATTCGCAGGAGCCATCCTTCGAACGAACCGCGTGCGTCGAACGAGTCCAGGTAGCGCCAGGCCCGCACCAGCGTGTCTTGGACTGCTTCTTCGGCCGCGCCGCGGTCCCGGGCGAGCGACCGAGCGAACAGGACGAGCGCCGGGCTGTGGGCCCGAACCAACTCATCGAAGCGCTGATCGTCCACATACGTAGTCTGACAGCGCAACGGACCGCGCCCGACCGTGTCACAAGGGCAGGAGTTTTTTGATCGGCGAGGAACTATTCGATTCGCCCGACGGTCTACTCACCATGACAATCCTTCCGCCGGTACGGCGCACTCTCCTCGGCATTCTTGTTTTGATGGGCGCCAGTGGTGCCGCCTCTGCGCATGTGCATGCGAAACCGGAGAAGGTCGTTGCCGGAGCCCCGGCAACGGTGTCGTTCGTGATCGGTCACGGTTGCGCCGGCTCACCAACAACGAAGGTAGCCATCAAGACTCCGTCGACGCTCTCGAAGGTCGCCGCCGTGGCGCCAAAGGGATGGACGGCCACGATGAAAGGTTCCGTCGTGACCTTTGTCGGAGGGCCGCTACCCGACAAGACGAAAGCGCTTTTCGGAATCATGTTCACCGCTCCGTCGTCGGCCGGCGAGCTCACGTTTCCAACGGTCCAGACGTGCGTGAAGGGCGAGACGTCCTGGATCCAACCGACGCCGGCCAGCGGTAAAGAGCCGGATTATCCGGCGCCGGTGGTTCTGGTGACGGCCAAGAGGTGACGACGCTTCAGCCGGTTCGCTCCGCCCACCAGGTCCGAAGGACGGAGATGGCGTCGTCTCGTTCCATCGGTCCGTACGCCCGCTTGTGTTCGAGCAACATACGAAGCGCGTCGCCCACCGGACGACCGGTGATGCCGAGAAGTTCCATGACGTCTTCGCCGTTGAGATCAGGTCGCTCGGCGTTTCGTTCCTCTTCCACGGCGAGCGAACGAACTCGAACTTCTAGTTCGTCGACACGCTTGTGAAGGGCCGCCACTTTGTTGGCGTGGCGGGTCGTGCAGTCACACCGAACAAGTTCGTTGAGGTCCCCGAGGAGATGCCCGGCGTCGCGGGCGTAGCGCCGAACGGCGGCGTCTTCCCAACCGTGTTGGTAGCCGTGGAACCGACCCGACAGCCCGACGAGTCGTCCGACGTCGGCCACGAACGACGGCTCGTAGCCAAGCTCGGTCAATCGGGCGATTGTCATCCGTTCACCGACGGCCTCGTGATGGTAAAAGGTGACCTTGCCGCTCCTATACCGACGGGTGGCCGGCTTGCCCACGTCGTGGAGCAGCGCCGCCAGCCGCAATCGAAGGCGGGGCGAAGTCTTGGCCGTGACGGCAATCGAGTGGGTCAACACGTCTTTGTGTCGATGGATCGGATCCTGCTCCATGGCGAGGGCGGGAATCTCGGGGAGGACTCGTTCGAGCAGGCCCGATTCGAGGGCGATGAAAAGTCCGTCGGTTGGATCGTCGACAAGAAGGATCTCGTTGAGCCGTTCGCGATCGTCAGTTCCGGCCGTCATGATTCGCTCATCTTACGGGCCGATCCGAGCGACGCCGTTGGGGTTTGCGACCTGCTCATTAGGGTGGCGGGCATGGAATCCGAACACGCCTGCCCAAGCCCACTTGGGCCGATCGAACTTCACCGGGCGCACGTGGACCGAACCGGCACGCTACGGGCATGGGACGGTGCCGACCTCCTTTTGCTCGATCACGTGGTGCGACTGAACGTGGCCGCGCCGTGCCGAGTTCTCATCGTTGGCGACTCGTTCGGCGCACTCGCGCTCTCCCTCGGTCATCTCACGCCGACCGTGTTGGTCGACTCAGTCAGCAGCGAGTCGGCCATCGCTGCGAACATGAAACGCAATGCTCTCGACGCCGATGCGATCACCTTGGTGCCGATCACGTCGGCGCAAAGCCTGTCCGGTACCTTCGATCTCGTCGTATGGAATATCGATCGCGCGACCGACGTCGTCTCCCACGTGGCGTCGTTGCTCGGGCCTTTGAGCGACGCCGGAACCGTCGTGCTGGCCGGCGGGCTCGACAAGACGCTCCCGCCGAAAACGGCCGACATCCTTCGCGGCATTGGGAACGTCACCACCCTTCCCGGCCGCCGCAAAGCTCACGTCTTCGAGGTTCGGGTGAACGCTGGCGCGTCGTCGTTCTCCGCGGTGGAGAGCCCAGCCTCGCCGGCTGCAACGATCGTGAGTGTTCCCGAACACGGCCTTCGCCTCGACGGCGCACCCGGAGTGTTCTCCGCCGACCGGCTTGATCTCGGTGCCCGCCTGATGGCGGCGCAGATCGCCGAGCACGCGCAATCGCTTGGAGTCGTGCGCACGGTTGTTGATCTCGGTTCTGGCAACGGCGTGCTCGGACTTGTTGCCCTACGTCATTTTCCCGAAGCCACGGTGCATTTCCTCGATGACTCCTACGCGGCCGTCGAATGTGCACGGGCCAACACCACAACCAACCGACCCGCCGATGTCGAGCGGGCTTCGTTCACCGCTGCGGACATCTTCGGTGACGACTGGTCCGAGCCGATCGACATCGTCCTGTGCAATCCTCCCTTCCACCACACCAAGGCGATGAGCGACGAAGTGGCGTGGCAGATGATCAGTCAGAGCCACCGCTTTCTCGCTCCCGGCGGCGAGCTCTGGATCGTGGGTAACCGCCATCTCGGCTATCACGCCAAGCTTTCTCGCGTGTTTGGCAACGTTCGTCAACTTGATGCGCATCCGAAATTCGTTGTCCTTAGCGCAACTCGCTAAGCAGTTGCGGGTCTCATGCTCGGCTCATGATTCACCCAGCAAACTCTTGATGACAGAGGACATAATGACTATCGACACCGTGACCCTCTTCTTCGCGCTTTTGGCAGTTGCGCTCCAGGTTGCCGTGGCCTTGACAGCGATGGCGTGCATAGTTCCCTCGGCCCGTCGGGTGATCGTGGGTACTCTCGGTCCCGTTGCTTTGGGCCTGGCGGCTGCTGTCGCCATTGGGGCCATGGCCGGGAGTCTCTACCTTTCCGAGGTTGCCAAGTTTACGCCGTGCAAACTGTGCTGGTATCAGCGCATAGCGATGTATCCATCGGCAATTCTTCTTGTGATCGCGGCATTCCGGGGCGACGGGACCGTCCGCCGACATGTGGTGCCACTGGTCAGTATTGGTGCCATCGTTTCGAGCTATCACGTGTTGCTGGAGCGGTTTCCGACCCTCGAATCGGGAACCTGCGATCCAACGAATCCTTGTTCGTTGATCTGGTTTCAAAAATTTGGCTATGTCACCATCCCCGTCATCGCACTGACGGCTTTTGTTGTCATCGTCGGTCTCCTTGGAATTCATCGTGTGGGCAGCGACCTCACGCACCAACCGAAAGCTGGGTACCCCTAGTGTCAACAATCTCGCCGGCCCCCGGTGTCTCCAGACGCAGCATTGTGCTCATAGGCGTTGCCGTTGCTGCTGTTGCCGTGATCGGCCTCGTAGCAGCTCTGATCACCGGGAACAACGACAAGAGTGTGGCGACAGCGGCGACGGTGGAGATGGGAACCGTCGCGGTGACCGGCGCCGCGCTCGCGGACCTTCCGGAAACCGGCACGGACCCGGCGATTGGGAAGAAAGCGCCGGCCATTGTTGGGCAAACATTCGATGGTTCGGTCCAACGGATCACTCCGGGAAGTGGACCGATGGTCGTCTTGTTCGTCGCCCACTGGTGTCCCCATTGTCAGCGCGAGGTGCCGCGAATCACCGACTGGGTCAAGGCCGGTCTGGCCAACGGCGTGGCGCTGCAGGCGGTCGCCACTGGCACTGATGCCAAGCTCCCGAACTACCCGCCGTCGTCGTGGCTCGAAGGCGAAGGCTGGACGATCCCAACCTTGGCCGATGATGGCGAAACGTCGGCGGCTGCCGCCTATGGGCTGACATCTTTTCCGTACTTCGTTGCACTCGACTCCTCGGGGAAGGTGACCGCCCGCACCTCGGGTGAACTGACCGAAGACCAGTTCACCAAGCTGCTGGCGACCACGAAATCCTGAGCGCGCATTTCTTGTCGTCTAGCCGAGGAACTGGGCGATCTCCGTGTCGAGCGGAATGCCAACGATCAGGTTGAACGGGAACGTAATGGCTAAGGCCGCAGTGAGCGGCACGGCGATATCGACGTTCGGTAGGGCCACCTTCACCGCCGCCGGAGCGGCACTATACGACGCGCTGGCGGCCATGGCACCGAGCACGGCGGCACCACCAATTCCGAGACCGGCAAGCGTGCCGACGGCGACCCCGATTGGGCCAAAGAGCAGCGGAGCCACGATGGCGAAGAGCAGCATGATGCTGCGGCCGGTGAGCACCTCGCGAAGCGCGGTGCGGACGTCGAGTCCGGAACTGAATCTTGCGGCGAGAAGTAGCGCCACGACGATTCCCGGGATTTCGAGCAAGGCGAGGAGCGCGGGGAGGAACCCCTCAACTCGGTAGTTGCCTCGTTCCATAAAGGTCATTGCGGCGGTAAAAGTCACCGCCGAGACCGAACCATAAAATGCGGCCATGGCGGCCGCAGTGGACGTCTCCAGCTTGCCGAATCGCCGAAGGGCGAAGAACGCCACCAGTGGAATTGTTACTCCCAAGCCCAGGGTGGCCAACGCCGGAATGGCGAGTTCGCTCACGGGTGACTTGGCCAGCGCCGTCCCGCCCTTGAGGCCAATGGCCAGCAACAGGTAGGTGCTCAAGAGCGAGGGGAGGGGTGATACCAGTTTGAGATCGCTCTTCAGCCTTGTTCCGATTGCCCCCAGGCCGAAGCCGAGAACGGGTGGGGAAGGAGGTTGGCCTTGGCCAGGGAGAGCATGGACACCGCCTGATTATAGAAGTGGGATTCCGGTGTTACAAAACAGGAAAAAAGCATCCATCGAACAGTGACTCTGGCATCGGGTAGGGTCCACGCCGTTCTGGTGCTCGGGAAGTCGGTGAAAGTCCGACGCGGTGCCGCCACTGTATGCAGGGAGTCCGTCTCCGAAGGACCGCTGACCGCAAGGTCAGAAGGTGGAGTCGGGCGTTGAACTGTGAGTCAGGAGACCGGCCGGAACGCCTACATATCCACTCACCAAATCCCCACGAAGCATGGGGAAGGAGTCACCTCAATGTCTGTCACTACCCGCCGATCCGGCGCGGCTTTCGTCGTGTCGATCGCCTCCATTGGCGCAGCGCTCACCGCCGCCTCTCTTGCGTCCGCCGCCACCATCGGCACGGCCTGCAAGACCGCCGGCGCCTCGTCAACAACCTCCGCTGGTAGTGCGGTCTCGTGTGCCAAGGCGGCCGGTGGTACCCGCACACGCTGGGTTGCCACGAAGCTTGCGCCCGTCGCCGCGCCGGTCACTCCAGCGGCCGCGGCCCCGACGAAGAACATCGTCGACGGCTGTGCCACGGGTGCCACCGATGGCGTTGACCTGTTCCCCGACAAGGCCACGATCACTGATGCCAAGGGCCTCGTGATCACGTACCAGAAGTCCTACAAAGTGGTGCGCGTGCCCGTGCCGTGGAAGGGCGCCAAGACTGGGTTTACCTACGTTCTGAACCAGTGCGGGGCCAAGGCTCCAGCGCTGACCGGTGACCTTGCCGGGGCCACGCTCATCGAGGTGCCGATCAAGACCGCATCAATCATGTCGACCACGCTCGCTCCGCAGTTCGACGCGCTGGGCGCGGCCGACAAGATTGTCAGCGTCGACACGCCCGATTTTTATTCGACGGCCGCGGTGGTCAAGCGCATCGAGTCGGGTGCGATCAAAGGAACCGGCGGTGGCTCGCGAGCAAACATCGAGCAACTGGTTGCTCTCAAGCCAGGTGTGGTCATCACGTACGGAACCGGATCGGGCTCGTTTGACGGGATCGACAAGCTGCAGTCGGCCGGTCTGCCCGCCCTTGTCGAGGCGGGTTACCTGGAGGAGACGCCGCTCGGTCGCGCCGAGTGGGTCAAGTTAATCGGTGCGCTTACGAATACCGAATCGAAGGCTGAGGCCGAGTTCGCCCGCTGGAAGACCGACTACCGCGCCATTGCCGCCAAGGTTGCCAGCGTGAATCAACGCCCGGTGGTCATCAGCGGTTCGATGTACCAGGGCACCTGGTACATGCCGGGTGGCAAGAGCTTCGTCGCCCAGTACATCCGCGACGCCGGGGGTGCCTATCCGTGGTCGACCGATTCGTCGACGGGTTCGCTATCGCTCGACTTCGAGGCCGTGCTCGACAAGGGTTACGACGCCACCGTGTGGGTCAACGCTGGATACCTGTGGAATTCCCTGGGTGACGCTGTTTCCGAAGACTCTCGCTATGCGCGCTTGCCATCGTTCCGGGCCGGAAACGTGTTTGGCAACGACAAGCGCGTGAACGCCAAGGGCGGCTCGGACTATTTCGAGACCGCCGTGGTTCGTCCCGACCTCGTGCTCGCCGATATGGTCGCCGCCATCCACCCCGAGATCGATCTCAAGCGCGGCTCGTCGACCTGGTTCCGTCGCATCGCCAAGTCCTAACGGCGGTGCACGTGCGGCCGAAAGGCCTTGGGTGGTGGGCCTGGACGGCTATGGCCGCCCTCCTTGCCGCGCTGGTGGTGGCGTCGATCGCTACCGGTTCGGTGTGGATCTCCCCGTCGCGTGTGCTGGCAGTCTTGCTGCACAGCGACGGCGGAGACGCCACGGCGCGCACCATCGTGTGGAGCGTTCGCCTCCCCCGAACGGCGACGGCCATCTGCGCCGGCGCAGCGCTATCGGTTTCCGGTCTGCTCATGCAGACGCTGTTCCGCAACCCGCTCGCCGACTCTTCGATTCTGGGCGTGAGCGCCGGAGCGAGCCTCGGCGTGGCGGTTGTGGTGCTCGGCTCATCCAGCTCGATCGTTGCCATCGGTCGGTTCAGCGGCTCGTCGGCGCTTCAGGTCACGGTCGCCTCGGCGCTCGGTTCGTCGCTCGTGCTGGTGTTCGTATTGGCGCTTGCCCAGCGGGTGGAGAGTCCGGTGACGGTGCTCATCGCCGGGCTCATGGTGGCGACGATCGTGGGCGCGTTCGTCAGTCTCCTCGTCTATTTCTCGTCGCTTGACGCGGCCCGCAATTTCGTCACGTGGTCCCTTGGGAGTTTCCGAGGCACGAGTTGGAACGAGGTGACGATGCTGGCCCTGGCCACCTCGTTGGGGCTGATCATCGCCGCATTCTTGGCCCGCCAACTCGATTGTCTTCTTCTCGGTGATCGCTACGCCGTTTCGCTCGGACTGAACCTCCGCCTCGTACGTACACTTACGATCGTGGCCGCGGCTTTGTGCACCGGAGCAACAACGGCTTTTTGCGGACCAATCGGATTTCTCGGGATCGCCGTGCCCCACCTTGCTCGTGGCCTTGTCCGGCATGGCCGTCACCGGGTGTTGGTCGCCGCCACCGCATTGCTCGGCGCGTCGTTGGCATTGCTGTGCGAGATCGTGGCCCAATGGCCCGGCGACGATCGCGTCCTCCCGATCAACGCCATCACCGCCTTGCTCGGTGCGCCCGTTGTTCTCGTGGTGCTGCTCCGAGGTCGACGATGGACGTGACCGACCCGGTGCTGTCAACGCACGAACTCTCCGTTGGCTACCGGTCGCGACGAACCCGGAAGGTGACCCTTGCCGACATTTCGGTGGAGCTCGGTCTCGGTGAGATTGCGGCGCTCGTGGGGGCCAACGGCGCCGGGAAATCCACGCTCCTGCGTACGCTCATCGGCATGCAGCAGCCTCTCGCCGGCCAGATCCGGATCGGCGGACGCGACGTTGCCAGCACGTCACGTCGGGACCTCGCCCGTCAGGTGGCCGTGGTGCTCTCGGATCGTCTCGACCCACCAGGCCTACGGGTCGAAGAAGTCGTTGCGCTCGGTCGCCATCCCCACCGCGGTTGGGGCGACGCGCCCGCCGACGATGACGATCGAATCGTGGGTGAAGCGATTGACTCGGCCGACATCGGCCATCTTGTCGGTCGCCGATGCGGCGAGCTCAGCGACGGTGAACGTCAACGGGTGGCCATTGCCCGAGCGTTGGCCCAACAACCACGACTGCTCGTGCTGGACGAACCGACCGCGTTCCTCGACCCGAAGGCGAAGTCGCGCATGATGACGCTCGTCCGACGACTGGTGGCCGACGGCGCCTTTGCCACGGTCATTGCGTCGCACGACCTTGACCTCATCCTGCCGGCCGCGAGTGTGGTGTGGGTGGCCGGCGCGGGACGGGTCGCGTCGGGTTCGCTGAACGATGCCTCGGTGGGGCGCGCACTCGCCGAAGAACTCGATGTGGGGCTGGAAAGCGTCGACGGACGTCTGCGGGTGGCATCGCTCTCACTCGAGTAGTAGGTCACCGTTCTCTGATATGTTCGGCATGCCTACCTATGGATGCAGTCGACCGCTCTCACCACTTCGGTACCGACGGTTTGGGCGCGGTTGGGCTCGACCGCTCATGCGTGCTCGTGTGTGGTGGGAAGTCGTGCCGCAAGGCCAAGGGTTACGACGAACTGCTGGCCGGGATCGGCGCGCACGCCGAGGTCAAGAAGGTCAAGTGTGTCGACGTGTGCGAAGGCCCGGTGGTGGGCGTGAAGCTCGACGGCAAGACCGTCTGGTTCGAGCGGATGCGTTCCGACAAGGCCCGCGCCGCCGTGGTCACCCTGCTCCACAAACGCAAGGTCCCCAAGAAGCTCCGCCCACACCGCGTGTAGCCCTGGGGCCGGGGCGCCGGTTTCGGTTGTCAAGGGACAGGGTGACCGCCCAGCTCCAGGGCCCGGCGGCCGTCGGCGATTTGGTTGTCAAGGGACAGGGTGACCGCTCGTCGATGGTCGGGGTGGTGCTCGATGGACGAGCGCGTTGCGTGAGGTGAACAGGAGCGGCCGCTAGGCGGCGTGGCGCAGGTGGGGTGGTCCTGTGGTCTGCACGGCCCCGTCGGGATGGGTGACAGTGACGGTGCGGTCGGTTCCAAGGCTGAGTTTCCAGCCACCTTCGTGGACGAGGTGGTGATGGCGACTGCAGAGCGGGAGAAGATTGGCAAGGTCCGTCGGTCCCCCGTTCTCCCAGTAGTTCACGTGGTGGGGTTGGCAGTGATCAAACTTGACGGCGCAGCCGTAGACGGCGCAAGTGGCGTAGAGCCCGCGCAGGGCGCGGCGTTGGGCCCCGTTGGCGAGCCGGGTAGTGCGCCCGAGGTTCAACTCTCCCGGGGCGTGCAACACGACACCGTTCATCACGACAACGGGGTGGGCGTCGGCGCGACGGAAGAGTTCTTCCAACGTCTTGGCCGGGAGTTCGACCGGGATACCCCAATCGACAACCGGTTTCCCATCGTTGGCTTCGAGTGTTGCCAAACGGGCGTCGAATACGACGACGATCTCGGGTCGGCCGAATCGTGACGGCCCGGTGCGGGTGAAGCTCGACCATTCATCGTCGGGCTCGATGTCGGGTTCGTCGAAACTTTTTTGCGGGCTACCGTGCCATGCTGCGGTCAGGCACAGCAACGCAATTGCCCGGAGGTGGTCTTGTTTCAAGCCGGGATCGGTCGGACAGGTTGAAGGAGTCCGCTCGGCAAACAACGCCGCCATAGCCGCATTGAGACGGCCGTTCAACAACGCGCCACTCAACGGATCGAATGAGCCGGAGATCCGGAGCATCCCGTTCCGTGTATCCGTCCACGTCCGCAGCACCGTTTCACGTCGTTGCTGCTCGAAGCGGCTGATCCCGCTATCGTTCTCGATTCCTCGCGCCGCCCTATCCAACATTCGCGCCAACTCATCAGGCGTCACCTTGGCGGCGACGGCATCGCCGACCAGGTTCGGCAGCGCCTCCCCAAACTCCGAAGCGTGTTCGGGGCGAACCGTACGCAACACTTTCGTGACCGCGTCGATATGCGCGCCATGAATGTCGCCTGCCCGTAGCGGCTCGGCTAGCGACCCGACTCCGGCGAGTGTTGCCGTCCGCTCGAACACGGTGTTCCCCGACCGGCCATGTCGGTGTGTGGCGACGGAAAGATCGGCAGGCGCGGTGACCGACAACTCGTGAAGCCGACGCGCCGCATTGATCTCCGCCGCATCGAACATGCCCCGCCACCGCTGCAACTGCGACAAAAACGACAGCACCCCAACCTTGTCGTGCCCACCGAAGTCCAGGTCACAAAGATCACCGATGATCTTGTTGGCATGCCCCAAATCCATGAGTCAAGTATGACGAGGGGGGTATGACAATTTCGGGGAGGATTCCCGAAGTTGTCGAAAATATTCAGAAATTCTTCGCGCTAAGCTCGGCGGAAGCAGGCGAGCATCGTCCACGACTCGTGCCAGACGAATGATTTCGAGGTACGCCGTTCAATAGAGTGCACCGGCCGCATGCACGGGAACATCGGGCGGACACG
>JANLQX010000017.1:0-6564 GCA_031368095.1 Actinomycetes bacterium
TCGGGGGGTTCGCACCTAACGCCCGGCGCGGGCTACTACGTACGCTTACTTTTTACTGGGGGGGGGGCGGCGACCGCCGCGCCGACGATCCCGGCGTCGTTGCCAAGCTCGGCGACCACGACCGGGGTGCGGGTTTTGAGCCGCGGCACCCACTTCTCGGCATCGCTGGCGACGCCGCCGCCGAGCACGATGACTTCCGGCCAAATCATCGCTTCGACACGGGCGAGGTAGGCGTTGACCCGCTCAGCCCACTTCTTATAGCTCATCTTCTCTCGGTCACGGACGCTGGCCGCGGCCAGCTGTTCGGCATCGACACCCTGCATCCGAATGTGACCGAACTCGATTCCTGGAACGGCCACGCCGCGGTAGGCGAGTCCCGAGCCGATCCCGGTTCCGAACGTGAGCATGAGCACTAAGCCCTCCGCCCCGCGAGCTGCACCACACCGGACTTCAGCCAGCACGGCTGCTTGCGCGTCGTTGATAACCGTGAAGGGCCGCTGGCAGGCTTCTTCGAACAATGCATCGGCGTCGCGCCCAAGCCACCCGTGGTCCATGTTCGCCGCGGTATGGGTGACGCCGTCCCACACCACGCCCGGGTAGGTGCACCCGACCGGACCGATCGACGACGTCATCGTTTCGAAGTGCGTGACGATCTGATTCACGACTACCGCGCACGCCTCGGGGGTTGACGGCTGCGGGGTCTCGATCCGCAGTCGATCGTTGGCCAGGCGACCTTCCCCGATGTCGACGGGAGCGCCCTTGATCCCGCTGCCACCGATGTCGATGCCAAGCACCAGCGTGGTTGCCGTGGACCGGATGCTGGCCGCCCGAGTGGTGGCTTTCTTGACTGCCTTCTTGCCCCCCGCCTTGGCCGTGGGAGCGGCAGAGGGAGCAGCCTTGGTCGGGTTTCCAGCCTTTGTGGTGGCTCGGGTCGTTGCCATGGCGCTCACCCTACCGGTGCGCTCACCGACAGGCGCCACGAGCGCGTACCGTCGGTATATGCCCCTTGATACATCGTCGACCAAAGCCAACATCCGCACGTTCGTCAAAGTCCGCGCCTCGCTTGAGCCGGTCGACGTGGTCACGTGGTTTCGCGGCGGTGTCTACGCATTTCTGCCGGGCGTTGGTCACAAGCATCTGTTCACGTTGGAGGGATACAACATCGGCCGGGCCGTGGAGACCGAGGGTGGCTATGACTTCCTGAGTCGTGAAGCAGTCTTCTACCGCGACCCCGTCACCGATGGATTCCTGGAAAGCTGGACCAACCCCATTACCGGCGAAACGAACGAAGTGCTGCACATCTGGAACGATCCGGTCAACGGTGGGTTCAAGGCGAACGGTCCCCGTGGACCATGGACGCTCACCCCCGATGTGTGGGGCGACGATGTCCATTTTTCGACCGACGTGTTCCTGCTCTATCCGAATCCCCTTCAGCCCGACGCGTGGCCTCGCGAATCGGGCGGGCCGATGTACCAGGGCGCAGAGCTCTTTCGATTCATCGCATCGAAGGCTGACCTTGAAGACGACACGCCGAGTTCACCGTGCCACATTTCCTGGGTGCGTCAGGGGCCGTGGCTTCCGTGGATGCTCATGGGGACGCAATCTGGACATCTCGTGTATCACACCGGTGGGAAGAAGCTCATGGGTGGTTATGCCGAACTGCCGGCCGACACGAAAGCGAAGGTCGAAGCAGAACGACCGGAGTACATGTTTGCTCCCGCCACGGCCGTCACCCCCAACGAAACGAGCTGGACGTTCTACGCCAAGCAGCGTCGTCCCGCCCCCGTCTCGTGAGGCGATCAGCCGGCTAGGTAGCTGATAAGCGCGCGTAGATAAAGTTCAGTATCGTCGGCGCCGCACAGCTCGCGGGCCGAGTGCATCGACAACATGGCGCACCCCACGTCGATCGTTTCGATGCCGAGGCGCGTTGCGGTGATCGGCCCGATGGTGGAGCCGCACGGCTGAGAGTTTCGCGACACGAAGGTCTGCACCGGGACGTCGACTCGGGCGCACGCGGCGCGGAAGAGGGCGGCACCAATGGCCGACGTGGCGTAGCGCTGGTTGGCGTTGACCTTGAGGACCGGTCCACCGTTCGGCACGGGCCGGTGTCCGGGCTCGTGCCGATCGGCGTAGTTCGGGTGCACGGCATGGGCCATGTCAGACGACAGGCACGTCGACGCCGCCATCGCCCGGGCGAGGTCGTCGGTCCCGAGGTGAATGGCGGCCGCGATCCGGGCAATGACGGTCTCGAGGAGCGGGCCGGCTGCCCCGCTGGTGCTCGACGACCCGACCTCCTCGTGGTCGAACAGCGCAACCATCGGAATGCGGCCGTTCGTCGGCGTCGGTCCGGTAACGAGCGCTTGGACCGCAGCCCAGCACGAGAACAGGTTGTCAAGCCGTGCGCTCACGATGAACTCTTCGTCGAACCCGAGCAATCCGGGCGGGGTGAGGTCATGGAACATCAGGTCATGGGCCGCCACGGCGCCTGCATCGACGCCGGCCTCTGCCGCGATCCAGGCCTCGAATGCGTCTGCCTCCTGGGTTCCGAGGCCGGCAATCGGCAGGACGTGGAGTTGCTTGTCGAGGATCAACCCCTTTTCGTTGACGTCACGATCGAGGTGAATGGCCAGCTGCGCCACCCGGGCCACGGCCCGGTCGACCCTGACCAGCACGGTTCGTCCATCGTCGAGGAGGAGCCGACCGGACACGCCGAGATCTCGATCGAGCCACGAGTTGGTGAGCGTTCCACCGTAGATTTCCACCCCGATCTGCCGGTATCCGACGCTCGAAGCAGCGGCGTTCGGTTTGATCCGAAGGTTCGGTGAATCAGTATGTGCACCGATGATGTGAAAGCCGGCGGTCGCTGCCTGTGGCGTCTCGGCCACCCATGCCATGAGCGCACCGCTGCGGACGACGAAGCATCGGCCGATCACGTCGGTCCAGGAATCGTGCTCCTGCAGCTCTCGGAACCCCGCCTCCCGCAACGACGAGGTCAGGGTTTCAACGGCATGGTACGGCGACGGCGACGCGTGGAGCATCCCGAGGAGCGAGGAGAGGTGACCAGTGTCCGGCATTGGTTCAGTCTGCCAAGCTCGTCCGATGGTCGTGCGCCGTGGACCAACCGGCCGAGGCGTGCGGGACGAGTATGCCGACCATCGGGGAGGCGCCGACGGTTGGTACCGCGAGCACGGTGGCGAGTATCTGAACCCCCACGAACCAGCGGTGGTGGCCGCCACGTCCTATGCGGTCGCAACGTGGCCGGGGGTGTTCTCCGGTCAGGTTCTGGACCTCTGCTGCGGCAGCGGGGAAGTCACCCGAGCGCTGCTCGGCCAGGGCCTTGCCCATGACGCGATCACTGCCTGCGACCCCTACACGGGGGCGGCGTATGCGAATCGTTGCGGGCACGACGCACTCCCGCTCTCGTTCGTCGACGTAGCCGAAGGTGCCCTCGCCGGAAACTCGTTCTCGACGGTCGTCTGCTCCTATGCGCTGCATCTCTGCGAGATCTCGTGGTTGCCGAGGGTCTGCTGGGCCTTGCGTGACATCACGAAGAACCTCGTGATCATCACGCCCCACAAGAGGCCGGAACTGCGGCCCTCGTTCGGCTGGGAGCTTTCCGATGAACATCGAGACGCGGCGCACCGCACTCGCGTACGGCTCTACTCCGCTCGGTGAGGCGCCGCTAGCGTTCGAGCATGCCGCTCACCAACGACGACGTGCTCGCGCTCTTCACCGAGTCCGGAGCACTACTTCACGGTCACTTCGTCCTCACGAGCGGACGACATGCCGATACGTACTTCGAGAAGTTCGATGTGTTGCGTCACCCGACTCGAGTTGAAATGCTATGCGCGCATATCGCCGTAGAGGCGAAGGCCGCCGGGATCGAGGTCGACGTTGTTCTCGGTCCGACGACGCTTGGCATCGTTCTCGCCTACGAAGTAGCAAAGCAGCTCGGGACGACCGCCGCATACGGCGAAAAGGGCCCAGACGGCGATCGCTTTCTTCGACGTCCCGACCACCTCCGCGCCGGCGACCGTGTCCTTGTCGTCGATGACGTGCTGACCACGGGGGGCTCGATTCGTGAATGCATGGACCTCGTCACTTCGGTGGGAGCTTCGTTGGTGGGCGTTGGCGTGCTCGTCGATCGGACCGGAGGCACCGCAGACTTCGGCGTTCCGCTGGTGAGCGCTCTGTCACTCTCCGTCCAGAGTTGGCCCCCCGACGAGGTCCCGGCGTGGCTGGCGGCAGTCGCCATCACTCGGCCGGGTTCGACCGGCAAGAAGTAGCGAGGTTGGATCTATAGCCTCACCACGATGTGCTGGCGGTAGAGCCACCAGCACAGCATCCAGATGACCACGCCGACCGTGAGCAGATCGGCAACCGGACCAAACCGCCCGAGAAACGGATAGCCACGGGTGAAGACAAAGACCGACGATTGAAGCCACCCACGCAACGCCACGTCGATGGCGTAGACCACAATCGAATTGCGGCCGATGATCACCAACGGCAGTGCAAGGCGTCGGGCACCAAGCACGTCGAAGACCGTGTAGGAGAGGGTCATCAGGACAAGTGCCCAGCCGAGTCCGGCGAGCACGAACGACGGTGTCGTCAACGCTTTCACCATCGGCACCCGAAGCGAGAGGACCAAGCCAGCGCCGAGCGCTGCGGCGGAGGCCAAGGCGAGCGTCCCAAGCGTCTGCTTCGGGGGGTGACGGGCAAGAAGGAACTGTCCGACCCATGCACCAGCGAGTGGCCACAGTGTCGTCGGTACAACGTTGAGGGTCGAGTACACGCCGTCGTAGTACGGCCATCGGAACAGGGTTTGGTCGATGCGAACGCCAACGGGTAGCTGCATCGACCAGGTGCCGTCGGGACCGGGAAACGCCACATGCAAAATCCAGTGCAGCGCGATCAGCGAGATCGCCGCGAAGACCTGCCCTTGTCGTGGCAACTGAAGGATGGCGAACACGAGCAGCGACGCAATGCCGATCTGACTCAACGAATCAATCAGCTGCGGGCGCACCTCATTCCGTGCGATCCAAATGAGCACTTGGCTCAAAGTGTGCAGCCTCTCCAGGAAGAGTGACGCATCCATCGGCCGATGCGCCCCAGACTTGGGTCGGCGTCGAGTGCGGCGATTCCGAAACCGGTTGACGCAATGAGCCACATCATGAATCCGCGGAATGCGTCAACCGCCACGATGCGAGACGCAGTGTTGTCCGTTCCCGGCATGAGTGCAGTCCACCATGTCCGGGCTTGTCTCTGCCGCCTTCTGGGTCTCATGGTCGCTTCAGGGGCGACTACGTGATCAAGACGACCCTGACGTCGTCGCAAAATAACGTGGCAGGTATTCCTGGAATTTGCCGATAAGGTGAGTCTTGGCGATAGTAAGTGGTAGGGGTGTCGTAGAAGGCGGCACGATCCAACAGGCGATGTTTTGCCTGCAAGACGGACCCTGTTCGTTACCGAAGGCCGTCTGGACGTGTGAAAAAAGAACACTTCAATAAAGACACGGAAACTTTCTCGGCGATGTGAAACCCGTGGTTTGAGGTCAAAATTCGTGGGTACGGTCGTCGCATGTCCAACCGCATTTGTCTCGTTCGTGGGGCCTCGAATACCCGCTTTCTGACGACTCTCTTCAGCATTGCTGCCGGTGCCGCGGTGCTCGCCCTCTCGGGCTGCGGACCGACGACCCCGAGCGCATCACAGGGCGCACCTCAGGCAAACGCCTCGGTCAAGGACGCCGCGACGTCTCGTCTTGTCCTCGGGTCTCCCGAGCCTGGTCTGCAGTTTGTGGTCCCGGAACCGCGGCCGGCCTCCGCCGGTCCGGATGTTTCCAACTCCGCCGTCCGGATGTCATCGCCGTCGGCCACCAGTGGCCCGGCCGCCGCGCAAGCGTTCGGCGACGCATTGGTGGCCGGTGACATTCCCGCCGCGTTCGATCTCCTGGCCGACGACGAACAGTCTCGTGCTCAATCGGTGGCCCATTTTCGCGATCAGCTGACCCGCGAGACGCGCTGGACGTCGGCCGTCGTCGAAGCCAACACCTCTGACGGCTCCACCACGACAGCGGGCCGTTCGTTCGTCACCCTTCGGGTCGGCCAGACCCCGGGCATCGACGAGATCCACGGTGTCGTCGCTCCGTCGGCCGTGGTGCGAATCCCGGTCCTCGCCTCGGGCGGCACATGGCGGGTGCAGTGGGAGCGCCGCCAGATCACCCAGGAGTACGTCGCCGGCGAAGCCCGTTTGCGTGACGACGTGACCCAGTGGGTCGCCGACCGTCAGCGGTCATGTTCGGCCGTCAAGCCCTCGACGGAGTACGACGGAGGGATCGTCGGCATCGTCGGGCTGGCCAATGCACTTTGCACTTCCAAGGGCTCTGCCGTCGTGTCGTCGGTCGGCGACATCTACGCCCTTGATGACCCCCAGCCCCTTCTCGATTCTTTCGGCAGCGGTTCCTATGACTGGGCGCGAGTCGTTTCGCTCAGCTCCCCTGCGCCAATGAACGTGATCGCCGCACCTGTCGGCGATCGCTGGCTGATCGTCGGGGTGGCGCCAATGCGC
>JANLQX010000018.1:0-4081 GCA_031368095.1 Actinomycetes bacterium
AAAGATCATCGCCACTGCGGATCTTTCCGATGAGGACAAAGAACGTCGACAGGCGGGCGCATCGCTTCGGAACACGGTTGTTGCGGCGGCGGGATATGTCGAGAACGAGCAGAGCCAGACGTCCCAGCCGGTCGACGCGAACGGTGCTCCCGATCCGAAGAAGCCAGTCGAAACGACGTCGATCACCTTCCGGATCCGTGTGCCAACGAATCGGTTCGACGGATTGCTGAAGAAGATAAGCGCACTTGGGATCGTTCGTGACCGGTCGGTCGGGGCGCAAGATGTGACGGCTGAAGTCGTCGACGTCGACAGCCGCATCAAGAGTTCACAGGCGAGCATTGCTCGTATTCAGGTCCTCTACGACACGGCCGTGACGACCGCCGACGTCGCCGCCATCGAGGGTGAGTTGTCGCGCCGTCAAGCCGATCTCGAATCTCTTCTGGCCCGCCCCGTTCATATCCGAACGATCTGTCGCCCCGAGCGTCGCTCCGGATGAGGACAGCATGCTCCGCTGCAAACGTTGGACCGTTGGCGACGGGTTGCCGTCGAAACGACGTCGCCAACTGGACAACGAGTCGCCAACGATCCAACGAACGCGAGAGCTACGCGTACTTAGAGTTGCATTGACTTGGTTTCGAGGAACTCGCCCATGCCGTGGTGGCCGCGCTCACGGCCGTTGCCGGACTGCTTGTAGCCGCCGAACGGGGCGAGGGTGTTGAAGCCGCCTCCGTTGATGTCGACCTGACCGGTGCGCAGTTTGCGGGCGACGGCCTTGGCGTGATCGGCGTCGGCGGACCACACCGCGCCGGCGAGTCCGTAGGGGGTGTCGTTGGCGATACGGATGGCGTCGGCTTCGTCGGCATAGGGCATGACGACGAGGACCGGACCGAAGATTTCTTCACGGGCCACCGTCATGTCGGGCGTGACGTTGGCAAGCACGGTCGGCTTCACGTAGTACCCCGTCGGCAGATCATCGGGGGCCTCAGCTCCTCCACCGACGAGGGTGGCACCTTCGTCGACGCCCTTGGTGATGTATGCGCGCACACGGTCGCGCTGCGATGAGCTGATGACGGGACCGAGCTTGGCGGTGCCGCCGAACGGATCACCGATCGTCCAGGTGGGCAGGAGGCCGGCGATGATGTCGACAACGGCGTCGTGCTTGGCGGCCGGCACCAACATCCTCGTAAGGGCGCTGCAGGTCTGGCCCGAGTTCATGAAGCACGCGCCGAGACCCTTGGCGACAACTTTGGCGAGCTGATCGTCGGCCACATCGTCGAGGATCACGTTCGCCGACTTGCCGCCGAGTTCAAGCGCCACTCGCTTGATGTTCGCCGCGGCCACTTCACTGACACGCTTGCCGGCACGAGTGGAGCCGGTGAACGAAACCATGTCGACGTCGGGGTGGGCAGCAATGGCCTCGCCGACAACCGGGCCAGTACCCGACACGAGGTTGAACACGCCGGCCGGGAGACCGACTTCGTGGATCACCTCGGCCAGAATGAAGGCGTTGATCGGCGCCACCTCACTCGGCTTGAGCACGACGGTGTTGCCGCACGCAATCGCCGGGGCGACTTTCAACACGATTTGATACAGCGGGTAGTTCCACGGGGTGATGCAGCCGACGACGCCAATCGGCTCGCGGACAACGAGTGAGTTGCCGACCTGCTCCTCGAACGGAAACGACGCCACGAGATCGGCGGTGACCTTCCACTCGTTGATCGGCAGACCGGCCTGAATCATCTTGGACATCCCGAGTGGCATCCCAACTTCGCCGGTCACCGCATTGGCGATGTCGTCCATGCGGGCGGCGAGGGCCTCGTGGATCCGGGTGCAGAACTTGGCCCGCTCCTCCACAGGCGTGGACGACCAGCTCGGGAATGCGGCACGGGCAGCGGACACGGCGGCGTCAACGTCGGCCGGCGTGCCATCGGGAATGGTGGCCATGACCGCTTCGGTCGAGGCGTTGATCACGTCGATCGTGGCGGTCCCGGCCGAGGGCACCCATGCCCCGTTGATGTAGATGTTGGCGTACGCGGTCGGAGAAGTGATCGTCATGCCGCCGACGCTACGCGCCACACCCGGCGATCGCCCAGTTCGGGCACGGTGATCGCCCAGATCGACGGTTTTCCTGGCCAAGAAGGGGCAATACAGCCGAACTGGGCGACGAAAGTACCCAATCTGGGCGATGGTCAGCGGCACCGGCGGACGCTGGCCACCATGGCGGGGATTTCTTTGGCGAATTTGCTGTCATCACCGTCGGCCAAATAGATCTCAACCAGGAGTGCTCCACCGCCGGCGAGTCGAAAGGTCCGCCCATACCAGGGGCCGCCGATGGGCGGATCCGTCTCGGCGTCCCACAGGTCGACTGCCCGCCGCCGTTTCCGTCGTCGACCGTTCGTTCGCCCACCTCGGTGGCTGCGCTACTCGGCCCGACAACGGGAGGAGGCTCACCAGAACCGCACCGCCAACGGCCAGAGTTTAGGGGCTTCTCCGCAAACGGGGCACGTTCGGAGGCTAAGCGCCTTCGGAGGTTCAGCCCTGCACGCCCAGGAGGTCGACCACGAAGACGAGGGTTTCGCCGGCTTTGATGACGTTGCCGGCACCACGGTCGCCGTAGCCGAGGTGGGCAGGAATGGTGAGACGACGCTGCCCGCCGACCTTCATGCCCTGTACGCCCTGGTCCCAGCCGGCGATCACGTGGCCGGCACCGAGGGGGAATCGGAACGTTTCGCGGCGGTCCCACGACGAGTCGAACTGGCTGCCCGTGGACCAGGAGACACCGACGTAGTGCACATCGACGAAGGAGCCCGTGGTGGCCTCGGCGCCGTCGCCCACGGTGATGTCTTCGATCACGAGATCGGTCGGCGCGGGGATGGACGGAATGGACACGGCAGGCTTGTTCACGGCCGAAGACCGTAGCCGCCTCGCCAACCTTTGTTGGTGGGCGCGCTCCCGGAACCACCGATCGAAGTACACCGGGCTAGATGGTTTCGAAGCGACCCGACCGCGCCGCCCGGAACACGGCGTCGATGATGCCCATGTTGACGATGGCATCGCGCAGCGGCCCATCCGTTGGGGTCTCGGTGCGGACCCGTCGGGAGAACGCATCCCCCTGGCTCGTGTACTGGTTGTTGGTGGCGACGGCGTGGCGCTCGGCGTCGAGTCCGTCGACCGACTCGCCCCGATGCGTGAGGTAGACGACTGGAGCGTCCTCGAGCTGGTTGAACGGGATGGTGATCTCCAGCCGTCCTTCCGACCCGTAGATCTGCATGCGCTGGTGATACACGGCTTGGGTGGAGACGGAGAAGGTGCAGGAGCGCCCGTCGCCGAAATCAAAAATGCCCGACGTGAGACGGTCAGTGCCGAAGGTTGGGTCGATGTCCATGAGTGCGGCGACGCTCACCGGTTCAGCGTCGAAGAACCAACGGGCGGCAACGATGGCGTAGCAGCCGATGTCGTAGAGCGCGCCGCCGCCGTTCGACGCAACGTTGCGGATGTTCGTTCCGTCGACGTTCACGTAGGAAAATGCTATGTGCGCATGTGAAACTGTTCCGAGGGAGCCGGAGCGGACGAGCTCACGCGTCTCGTGCCACTGCGGATGAAAGCGGACCATGAACGCCTCGGCGATATGCACTTTGGTGGCGAGCGGAAGCAACGTCGAGACCTCGGCGGCGTTCATGCCCATCGGCTTCTCGCACATCACGTGCTTGCCGGCTTCCGCGGCGCGGCGAGTCCATTCCACGTGGAGGTCGTTGGGGAGCGGGTTGTAGATCACCTCGATGGTCGGGTCGGCGAGGAGTTCCTCGTAGGACCCGTACGCAGTGGGGATGTCGTTGCGCTCGGCGAACTCGGTGGCCCGCGCCAGACCTCGCGATGCCACTGCGGCCACGGTCACCAGCGGACTCTGGCGGATGCCCGGCAGGAACCTCTTTTCGGCAAACGATGATGTCGACAACACGCCCCAACGAACCGGTTCCATGAACCCGGCAGGTTACCGACCCCGCCGACCCAGCCGTGGGGGGGGCGGCGCGGAGGGGGGCGCCAACCCCGCCAAAAAATAAGATAGATGGGCCCGGCGCGT
>JANLQX010000196.1:0-2119 GCA_031368095.1 Actinomycetes bacterium
GTCTACGGCATCGCCGCCGGCATCCTTGGCGCGTCGCTCGTGCTCGCCGGACCACGGCTACGCAACGTTCGCCTCGAACTCGCCAGCATCAGCTGACCGGCGGACTATCGACCGGCGGAGACCACTCGGCGGGGTCGCAACCGGAGGCGCGATTCATTGTTCGCCCACCAACCGACCAGTTCATCCGACGGCATCGGCCGGGCTATCCAGTACCCCTGCACCCGGTCAATGCCGATGCGACGGAGGAACTCGTACGTTTCTTCGGTCTCCACGCCCTCCACGGTGACTCCCTTGCCAAGGCGCGAAGCGAGCTGATGGATGGCCCGCACGATGGCTTCGTTGGCCTGGTCGCCAGGAAGTCCGTGGCAGAACGTCTTGTCGATCTTCACCTCGGACGCCGGAAGATCACGGAGATAGGCAATCGAGGAGAGGCCAACCCCGAAGTCGTCGACGGCGATTTCGACGCCGCAATGATCTCGCAGGGTCCGCAGGATTTTCATGGCGTGATCGGAATCGGCCATGAGAGCCGTTTCCGTGAGTTCGAGGGTGAGACGCGAGGCATCGACACCGTAGGAATCGACGAGCCGTGAGATGCGACGAGCCAGGTTCGGGGCTCGAAGGTTCCGGGCCGACAGGTTGACCGCCACGCCTAGTTCGGCAAAACCCTCCGACGTCCAATGCCGAAGCTGACGGACGGCGGCTTCGACCACGTAGAAGAACAGGTCGTTCAGGAGGTCGTAGTGCTCGGCCACGGGCACGAAGTCGTCCGGATAGACCATGCCTCGGGTCGGATGCATCCACCGCACCAGCGCCTCGACGCCGGCGAGCGTCCCACCCGAGGGAAGGTCAATCTTTGGTTGGTAGTGGAGGAGCATCTCGTTGTTGTCGAGAGCCCGGCGAAGCTCGCCGAGGAGCGTGAGCTGGGCGTGATCGCGGCCGTGACGTTCCGGGCTGTAAAAGGCCTTGGTGCCTCGCTGCGCTTTCGCCGACTGGAGCGCCTGGTCGGCTTGACGGAGGAGGTCCGAGGGGTCGGTGCCGTCGGCCGGAAAGGTGGCAATCCCCGAGCTGGCGCTTATGGAGAACGACATGCCGGCGAGCAACAGGGGCGGATCGACAATTGCGGCCAACACCGCATCGGCGACGGTACCCACCTGGAATTGCTCGATCCGAAGGTCCGATCCGGCGAATTCGGCGCGATGACGAAGCGACATCGGCAGCTCGCCCGTCGACGGGATCAAGATGGCGAACTCGTCGCCGCCGAGGCGCGACAGGAGCGCATGCTCGGGCACAATCCCACGAAGGCGTTGGGCAATCTGAGCCAGCGCCTCGTCGCCCTGCTGGTGACCCACACTGTCGTTGATCAGCGAAAAGTGGTCGAGGGCCACCAGGATCAGTCCCCCGATCTTTCCCGTGGCCATCGTTTCGTCGAACACGTCACGGAACCGGCGGCGGTTCGGCAGGTCGGTCAGCGGGTCGTGGAACGCCAGGTACTCCCGCTCCAGCACCTCACTTCGCAGGTCGTCGATCAACGCGGCGTTCGAGAACCATGCCCCCAGGCGGTCGGCCACCGTCTCGGCAATCGAATCCGTCTCGGCGTTGAACTCCGTGCCCACCACAGGCTCCCCGAGTACCAACCACCCAGTCCCCCGACTCCCCGCCTGAAACGAAGCGCTACGAGCCGCCACCGCGTGCGCCGTACCCAGCAGAAGTTGTTCGCGCTCGGCGCCCAGCCGAACCGTCTCAGCCGAAGCTGCTGCACCGGGTTGTTCCTCGATGACGAGCCGGTCCTCAACCCATCGATACACCGTTGTGCCGACGGCCACCACGACGCGCTGCGTTCGGGCCAGATCCGCAAGCCGCGACGAGAACTCTGCGATGGACTCCCTTCCGGGAGTCGATGCCGTCAACTCAGCCGTGAGTTGAGAAAGAACAGCAAGCGAGTCCGCTTTTCGGGTGCGCTCGATCTCGCCACGCCACGATCGCAGGAACAGCACTCCGAAAGGAGCGATTGCAATCACAGCAAGCGGCCACTGCTCCCAAGCGGCAACAAGGACAAGACCCGTCAACGCAGAGACGAAGGAGATGACAAACGAAATCGCCGAGCTTCTAATGATCTCAC
>JANLQX010000066.1:0-16078 GCA_031368095.1 Actinomycetes bacterium
TCGGGGGCTCCGCTGGGGCTAACAACAGGCCTAATTATTGGGGGTACCAACCGTAACCGCCCCCCCCCGCGCCGGGGCCCGGCCTACCGGCCGGGCCACGGAACTAGTTCACGACGCCGCAATGCGGCGATGCCGCAATGGAACTCAGCGGCGATGCCGCAATGAAACAGACTCAGCCGGCGGCAGCCGCACCGAGGTACTTGGTGATGATTTCTTTGTACTTTCCGGAGTCCTTCAACTCGGCGAGCGAGGCATTCATTGCCGCCGTAAGGGCCGGGTTCGAAGTCGGGACAACGAAGCCGTAGCCCTCACCGGCGCCCTCGAACACTTTGGAGACGACAAGCTCACCATTCGACTGCGTGGCGGCATAGGCATTGATCGGCGAGTCTTGGATCGCGGCGTCGATCTGGCCGGCCTTCAGCGCGGTAGCCATCTCGTCGGCCAACTGGAACTCGGTGACTTCGAAGCCGTTCTTGGCGCCCTCCGCCTTGGCGAAGTCGGCACCGGTGGTGGCCGTCTGGGCGCCGACCTTCTTGCCCTTGAGCGCCGGGGTGTCGGCCAACTTGGCGGCGTCTGCTGAGCGAGTGAGGATCGACTGCTGAATGGTGAAGTACGGATCGGTGAAGTCGTTGGACTTCTTGCGCTCGTCGGTTATCGACACCGAGCTGGCGATGATGTCGCAGCTTCCGGCGGCCAGGGCGGCGAAAATTCCGTCGAATGGAATCTTGATGAACTCCGACTTCAGACCGTTGTCGGCGGTGATGGCTCCAACGAGGTCGGCGTCGATACCGATGACGGCACCGTCGGCACCGTTCTCGTAGTACTCGAACGGGGCATACGGGATGTCGGAGCAGACCGTGACCTGGCCCGCCTTGACCAACTTGATCTCACCACCGGCGGCTGGCGCGGCCGTAGTTTCGACCGCTCCGGCGGCGGTGGTCTCGGCCGCAACGGGAGTGGTCTCGGCCGGCGCAACCGTGGTCTCAGCAGCAGGTGCTTCGGTGGCCGGAGCGGCTGTGTCCTTGGCGCTACTACTGCAGCCGGTAGCGAAAAGTCCGAGAGTAAGCAGAAGTGCCGCAGGAACGCGGCGATTTGAGGTGGTCATGGTGTTGCCTTTCGGTCACGTGGCGCCGCCGTCAGACGCCAGAACAAGATCGCGACAGGCTAGAGGCGCCACACATCGGGCGACGACGCGCGCAGATCGGGCGGCGACGCGCGCAGATCGGGTCGAAAACGCCGATTGCCCCAGGGAATCGGCCGATGTGCGCGCCCTGATGGGCGAGGTGCGAGGGGATGGCGACGATCTGCGCGCTCGGCAGCGCTCGGCAGCGCTCGATGCGGGCGCCAAAACAGACCGCTAGAACAGCGAGGGCGGTGGCTCCGGCTCAGCGCGGTTGGCCGGGACGAGCCGTTCCAGCGGCCAGGGCAGGTTGTCCATGAACGCCCACGAGCGACGGTGGATCGAGGTGGGCCCGTAGGCTTGGAGCGCCGTCTTGTGTTTCGGGCAGGGGTAACCCTTGTTCTCGGCGAAGTTGAACCCGGGAAACGACTCGTCGTCGGCCCGCATCATCCGGTCGCGGGTGACCTTGGCGAGCACGCTGGCCGCCGAGATCGACAGGCACGTGGCGTCACCCTTGATGAGGCGCATCGTTGAGCCCGCTCGAACGTGGTCGCCCAAGAAGTCCCAGTTGCCGTCGATCAGAACACGGTCGGGTTCGAGTCCCTGGGCGCGCAGACCGTCGAGGGCTCGTCGCGCCGCCAGAGTCTGCGCGGCCGACATCCCGATGGCGTCGCATTCGTCGTGGCTGACGTGGCCAACAGCCCAACCACGACACCACGCCGCGATCTTGTCGAAAAGCGCCTCGCGTTCGCGCTCCGTCAGCATCTTTGAGTCGCGTACGCCATTGACCCGCTTTCCCCGAGGCAGGACCGCCGCCCCGATCGACAGGGGACCGGCCCACGCGCCGCGCCCGACCTCGTCCATTCCGACGACCACGTCGTGACCGTCGGCCCACAGCTCGTTCTCTACCGTCAGCGTGGGCGCCCGCTTTTTCGTGAGCTTGACCCGACGGCCTGGCCGGAGCAGCGGAGACGTCACAACACTCACGTTACAAACACGACCGTCACCCCAGAGCCGGTGCGACGAACTGACCGCGGCGACGAAGGGCCAAGGTGCTGATGGCCGCGGTACCGACGATCCCGACCACGGCCGGAACCCCGAACACCCACCGCCACCCGAAACCGTCGGCCACCCGGCCCGCGAGTGGGCCGGCCAGCGCCTGGCCGAGATCGTTGAACATGAGCAATGACGCCACCGCCACCCCTCGCTCGGCGGGGGCCGCGGAGTACGTCACGATCGAGGTGATCGCCGGAAATGACGAGCCGGAACCAACGCCGATGATGATCATGGCGAGATAGCCAACAACGGCATTCGGTGCAGTTGCGGCAACGCCGAGACCCACCGCTCCCAGGGCAATACCGGGGACGGCAACCGCAAAGGGACCACGTCGATCGGCGATCCGACCGCTGAACAGTCGGACGGCCAGCACCGATGCGGCAAACGTGGCGAAGAGCGTGCTCGGATGCGAGACATTGAGATTCTTGGCGTAGTCCGGCGTGAACGCGCTCACCGTCGAGAAAGCAAAAGCGACGGTCAACAATGCGACACCGGGCGCGATTGCCCCGCGATAGATCGTGAGCTTCGCCGTGGTCTGGCCAGGCCGATGTGGCAGCCGTGGCGGGAACGAAACGAAACGAGCAGCCACCACCGCCGCAACATGACACGCCGCCGAACCCAACCACACGGCAAAGAATCCGGAACGGAGGAGTTGTTCCGCCAAAAGCGGCCCAACGATGAAGCCGAGATACACCGCTACCGAAAGTCGGGAAACTGCTTTCGTTTGTTCGTTAGGCGCCGCCAATTCCGTCGTCAATGAGAGGGCGGCCGTGTAGAAACATGCGCCCACAGCTCCCGCCGCGAATCGCAAGCCGGCGACCGCATACGCCGTGTTGGCCCAGTGCAGACCAACCACGAGAGCGCCCATGATCACCGGTGGGTACGTGAGGAGAAGCCGACTGCCTGATCGATCGAGGAACCGTCCCACGAACGGACGGGCGGCGAGCGCGGCAATGAAAAAGATCGTGGTGGCGAACCCAGTCAGCGCTCGCGACGCTCCGAGTTCGTCGCGGAGATAGCGCGGGACGGACCCGAGGGCAATGCCGGTGCCCAAGAACTGCAGGAACACGGCCAGGTCGAGCCGAGCCGTCGGCCTGGCCCAGTAGCCCGTCTCCACGACGCGCCGTCAGCCGTGAACAGCGAACGCGACGAGCCCGTCGACGAGTGCGAGCACGACGGCGAGTCCGCGAGGGTTCCCGGTAACGGCGTGAGGCAGAAGCAGTGTTCGCACGCCAGCGCTGATACCAAGTCCGTCGTTGACGTAGTTGTCGCCGACCATCAGAGCGGTAGTAGCCGAGGACCCCAGCGCCGTCAGCGCCACGTCGAACAGCATCGGTCCGTCGGCCTTGAGGGCGTTGTGTTGATACGAAAGCACGAAGACATCGACGAGGTCAGCAAACCCGTGCGCTTCGGCAATCGGCACAAGGTCGAAGGCCACGTCGGACACCACGGCAAGCTTGAGGCCACGAGAGCGGGCGGCATGGAGGAACTCGAGGGTGTCAACGTAGGGAACCCAACCGTCGGGACCGGTTTCATGGACATACAACGCATTGGCCACTCCCGGGCACAGCGTCTCGAGTCCGACCCACAGATCGGTCCAACACGAGCGATGTAACTCCGGCGTCCGGTCGCGGCCCTTGGCGACTTCCTCCGTGGTTCGCGAGGACACTCGTGCTGCGTCCCACAGCTGCGCCGCAACGGAAAGCTCGATGGGGTGACCGTGCGCCGAAGACCACTCGACAATGAAAGACGGCGACGACGCGGTGTCACACAGCGTGTGGCCGAAGTCGAGGAGCAGCGTGTCGATCGGCGGGGCAATGAGCACAGAAACCGTTTACGCCATCTTGGCCTGCAAGCGCACGTTGAGCGCCTCCAGGAAGTCCTCGGTGTGCATATACGGCGTGTCTCGCGAGACGAGAAGCGAGAGATCCTTCGTCATCTCGCCGGCCTCGACCGCTTCGATACACACGCGCTCGAGAGTCTCGGCGAAGTTGGTGACGGCGGGTGTGGCATCCATCTTTCCGCGGTAGGAAAGACCCTGGGTCCAGGCGTAGATCGACGCAATTGGATTGGTCGAGGTTTTGTTGCCCTTCTGGTGCTCGCGGTAGTGACGGGTCACCGTGCCATGGGCCGCTTCGGCTTCTACCGTCTTGCCGTCTGGGGTCATAAGTACGCTTGTCATCAGACCGAGCGAGCCATAGCCCTGGGCAACAGTGTCGGACTGCACGTCGCCGTCGTAGTTCTTACATGCCCACACGTAGCCGCCCTCCCACTTCATGGCACACGCCACCATGTCGTCGATGAGGCGATGCTCGTAGGTGAGACCGGCGGTATCCATATCGGCCTTGAACTCGTTCTGGTAGACGTCTTCGAAGATGTCCTTGAACGAGCCGTCGTAGGCCTTGAGGATCGTGTTCTTGGTGCTCAGGTAGACCGGCATTTTACGGTCGAGGCCATAGCGCAACGAGGCCCGCGCAAAGTCGCGGATCGAGTCGTTGTAGTTGTACATGCCCATGGCCACGCCGCCGTCGGCTCCATAGTCGGCGATCTTCATCTCGACGGGAGCACCGCCATCGGCCGGCACGTAGGTCATGGTGACGGTGCCGGCGCCGGGGACTTTGAAGTCGGTGGCCTTGTACTGATCGCCATGAGCGTGGCGACCGATGACGATCGGCTTCGTCCACCCCGGCACGAGTCGGGGGATGTTCGAGATGACGATCGGCTCACGGAAGATGACGCCGCCCAAAATGTTGCGAATCGTGCCGTTGGGCGACTTCCACATCTTCTTCAGACCGAACTCTTCGACGCGCTGCTCGTCGGGCGTGATCGTTGCGCACTTCACCGCGACGCCGTACTTTTTGGTGGCATTCGCCGAGTCGATGGTGACCTGATCGTCGGTCCGGTCACGCTCCTCGATACCCAGATCGAAGTACTTCAGGTCGATGTCGAGATACGGCAGGATCAGCTTGTCCTTGATGAACTGCCAGATGATGCGGGTCATCTCGTCGCCATCCATTTCGACGACGGGATTGGCAACCTTGATCTTCGACATACGTGTTCGTGCTCCTCGAGTGTCTTCCAGCGGACCCGGGCAGTCTAGGTACCAAGCCGACGGAGAATCCGCAGGAACTGCTCTGGTTCCTGGGCCCCCGGGAGCACCCCGACGCCGTTGAACACGAACGACGGCACGGCGCTGATGCCGAGTTCGACGGCACGGTCCATCTCGTCCCGAGTGCGCTGGACCAGCTCCCCCGACGCCAGCATTTCGGCCACCGCGCTCGCATTGAGCCCGCAGGCGGACGCAATGGCGACCAGTTCATCGACGTCGCCAACGTTTCGACCGTCGGTGAAGTACGCCCGAAGCAACTCGTTCTTCACGTGTCCCTGAACGGACGAGCCCCCGACCTCAAGGGCATAGGCGAGGAGCCGGTGGGCATCAAAGGTGTTGGCCCGTTTGGCGATCGCAAAGTTGAAGTCCCAACCGACGGTGGCCGCCACGGCAGTGACGTGAGACGTGATCTGCTCGGCCTTTTCCATACCGCCAAACTTCTTGGCGTACACATCCAGCACGGGCGAACCCGTCGATGGAGCCGTGGGGTCCAACTGGAACGGGCGCCAGACAACCTCGACCGGCCCTCCCCCTTCGGCCTCATATTCGGCGACGGCCAACTCAAACTTCGCCTTGCCGATCGCGCACCAGGGACACACGACATCGGAGTAGATCTCGACCCGCATCAGAACGCCACCCATTCTTCGAGGGGGATGCCGCGTTCGGCAAGACGATCCCGGGCCCACAGCGGCGCGCCAAGTGAACCACCCGATTCGAGCAAGGCAAACATCGGGCCCGCGGTCGCCCACACGTGACATGTATCGCGATTGGTCTCATGCCCAGCGCGCATACCTTCTCGACGCGTTTGCGGATCAACTTCTGATTGAGCCTCCAACGCGTCGGTCGTGATGTGGAAGAACGACCAGCGGGCCTGCATGGCCACGGGCGCCATCGCGTTGAGCAACGCGACGAAGTGCGTGCATGACCGTGGACCCCCGAACAGCGCTTTCACCCGGTTGCCGAAACCACGAGCGATCGACGTGCCGACCAGGTCCTGAAAGAGCGGAAGGACCGACGGACACTGCTCCTGGGGATGGGTGACCATGGCCGTCTCCACCTTCGTGATCACAAAGGTGACGCTGTCCACGACGAGCTCAATTCGCATGTCATGTAGCGACATCGGCTCGGTGTCGGCAATGCCCCACAGACCGTCGGGACGGACGTCGTGCATGCGACCCACGAGACGCATATGACGCTCGTCTTCCACGTATGCCTCGATGTCATAGGCGCGCTGATGAAGGAGCTTCTTGCCGGTCACCGGAAGAGCGTACGACGGGAACCGTCAGTCGAGCGACTTGAACAATTCGGGGGTGATCGGACAGTCCGCCCGGCGAACCGCTTCGTCGGGAGCCGACACGCCGGTCGGGCCGACCACGGCGTCGAGGTGGTCGAGCGGCACAAGTTCGAGATCGTTGTCCCACGGGTCGGCCTCATCGTCGAGCCGCGCCGCATAGGCCTCCCACAGCCGGCCCGGCAGAACCCGGCCCACGCCGGCCACCGCCCAGACCGGGACACCGGCGAGACGGGCAACCGCCGCCGCCGCCCGGCTGCCCGGAACGGCCGTGATACCGGTCGGTCCGAGCCCGTGAGCTTCGAGGAGCACGAGGGACGCCTCGGCGGCCGCTGACCCAACGCCACGCTCGTCGACCAGAACAACTTCGCTGCCGTTTCGTTCCAGTCGGGACACCAGGCGTGCGCCGTCGTCGAACGTATCGACGGCGAAGACCCGGATATCCCCGCGTTTGGTCAACGCCGGAACGATCGTCTCCGGCCATCCGAGCACCACGACCGACGCATCGACCGGCAGGGCTTCGATCAGAACGGAAATGGTTGAATCGGCGTCGATCTCACTCGATGCATCCCACGCCTCCGACTCCGGGTCGCTGGAGGACAGGACCCGCGCCGCCAACCACCAAATAGCGGCCGAGTGAGACTGGCGGTCAACAAGTCGACGACAGGCGGTGACCAGGGCCGCCGGATCGTCACTGAACGCCGCCAGTGCCGCGGCCGATTCGCGGACGATCATGCTGAACCGGTCGTCACTGGCCCGAGCCACGTAGCGGAGTCGTTCGATCGGATGCATCGCCACCGACCCTACCGGCCGGGAAACGGAACGTGACTTCAAGGTGCGAGACCGATCCGCCCCAGCCTCGACTTTTCGACCCAAACGGCACTTCTGAGGCAAATGACCTAGTGCGTTCAGAACTGAACGCGGCTACAAACTGATCATGGCGGGTGAACGGGTCGGCAATTTCGAACTGCAGGAGCTTCTTGGGCGCGGAGCGACCGGTGCGGTGTGGCGCGCCGTCGACCGGGATGCGCCGGAGGATCGAGCGCGTGACGTTGCCATAAAACGGCTCTCGGTACCCGACTCGGTGACGGACCGTGAGCGGTTCCAGCGAGAAGCGAATGCGTTGGCCAAATTGACGCACCCCAACGTGATTTCGGTTCACCAGGTCATCCCCGATGGAGCCGGAATCGCCCTTGTCCTTGACCTTGCCGACGCAGGCACGCTCGCTCAGCGCCTCCGAGAGCACGGGCCCCGCCCGCCGGCCGAAGTCCAAAAGCTTCTCGGTCCGGTAGCCGAGGCGTTGGCCGAAGCCCACCGGGTTGGTTTGGTCCACCGCGACGTGAAACCGGACAACGTCTTCCTGACCTCGGCCGGCACCGCCCTGCTCGGCGACTTCGGCATCGCCCACGACGCCGGTCGAACGCAGATGACCCGGACCGACATGGCCATCGGCACCGCCGCCTACCTCGACCCGGAGATTCTCAACGGCGTCGAACCCGGGCCGGCGAGCGACCAGTACGCATTCGGCGTGACCCTCTACGAGACACTGACCGGAAAACTTCCGTTCACCGGTCCTGTTCCTATGGCGGTCCTTCGCGCTGCCGAGGACGGTCGACGCACGGCCCTCGACCGCACCCTCATTGACCCCGCGTTCGCCGCGGTCGTTGAACGCGCCTTCGCCCGTGACCCGGCACAGAGGTTTGCATCGATGGATGAGCTCGCCGCCGCAATCGCCAACCCGACATGGGACGCCGGACTCACGGTTGCCACGCCAGATCAGTCCGAACCGGATGTCAACAAGCGGACCATGGCCTTCCGTCGGCGTCCCCTACCCGCCACCATGGCCGACGCACCGCCGGTGCGCAGCAGTCGTCGGCGCAACGTGGCCGTCGCTGCAACGGTGGCCCTGCTCATCGGGAGCGGCATCGGTGGGCTCGTTTTGCGCGACTTCCGAAGTCGCGAACTCTCCGATCCCGCGCCTCTTGCGCTTCCCGACTGCAGCGCCGAGACCCAGCCCCAATGTGTCCGATCGTTCGTCAGAACCTCCGACGGCATCGAAGTCACCTTTGCCGACCACCGAGTGGCCAATTACCGTGTGGGCGAACGCGACGATGCCCTTCGGGTGGCGAATTGGCTCTGTGGCGAGCGGGCTACTTTGGCGCTCTATCGACCCCGGACGGGAGCTCTCTATTTCTTCGACTCCTGGCCCGATGGGCGCCTGGATCAAACGGTTCGTGTCGCCGCCGATCGCACCGACATCGTCCGCGCCACCGCGCTCTTGCCGGCCGATCGGGACGGCGACGGATGCGCCGATATCGCCCTCCAAACGACCACCGCTCGCACCTGGTTCCGGCCGGCGCAACAGTCGGGTCGTCTGGTTGCCATGCTCGATCTGACGTTGCCGATCAAGGAGCAGAGCCCGTCATGAGGAGCCGTGCGATGGTGGTCCTCTCCCTTCTCTTCGCCGGTTCCTTCCTGGTCGGATGCGGGCCGGCGCCGTCGATTCGTGAAGTGGACGCATCACCGGTCACCACGCCACGCCAGGGAACCCCCGAGTCGGTCTCGATGGATCTCACCAGCATGCGCGGAGGATCACCAGCAACAACCAAGCCGACCCCAACAACGGCGACGACACCGAAGAGTGTTACGACCGCGGTGACAACCATCGTTGGTCTCACGAACACGATCCCGGAGCCGACAACGGTGGCGCCTACGTCCCTTCCTCCGACAACCCGTCTTGCGACGACTGCTGCGCCGCCAACAACAAGACCGAGGCCTGCTCCGACGAAACCACCGATCACCGCGCCTCCCGTGGTCACGGTCGCAGTCACGGTCGTGACGACCGCAGCACCAGCCTCGAACCCGCCCCCGTCAGTTGCGCCGCTGCCCGTTGCGCCACCCGTTCCGACCGCGACCGTGGCGACCGCCACGGCACCGTTTGCTGTGCTCGGTAGGGCCTGTCGGCAAAAGGACATCGGACTGGTGCGGGCCACCAAAGAGGGGTCGGCGATCATCTGTGCACGTACCAAGAAGCAACGTCGATGGGTGGCCGTGGCGACCACGACCGCACCTGTTGTTGCGGTCAGCAACCGCCCCGCCGTCGCTCCAGGGTTTGATGGGACGACGATCCGCATCGGGCTGCTGACGACTACGACGAACCCGATCTGGGGGCCGATCGGTCGTGCCATCAGCGCTGGCATCGAAGCACACGTGGCGGCCATCAATCGACGCGGCGGTATCAGCGGTCAGTACCGGCTCGTGGTGGTGAAGGCGGAGACCAACTACGACCCGACCGAGACGCTCACCCAGATCCAGGCCACCAAGTCCGGCGTCGTTGCCTATGTGAGTCTTCTCGGAACCCCATCGACGGAAGCCGCCGAACCAGTGCTCCGGGGCGAAAGCATTGTTGCCAGTCCGGCGTCACAGGAAGCGCGCTGGGCCACGGCACCCACGTTGCTGCCCGTGTTCAACAGTTATCAGGTGCAGGCCATCAATGGCATTGCCTATTTCGCCGAACAGTTCGCCGTGACGAACCCGGGAGTTCGGCCGCTGGTCTGCGGGGTCTCGGTGACGACGAGCTTCGGCGAGGCCGGGAGCGAAGGAATCAGGGCTGCGGCGCAGGCACTCCCGATCACATTGGGTCCCATCGTTGGGGTCGCCCCGACGGAAACCGCCTTTGCCTCGGCCGTCGGTGCGCTCAAGGGGGCCGGCTGTCAGGCGACCTTTCTGACCGTGGGACCGGCCCAAACGCTCGGTCTGGTGCTGACCGGCCGCCAACTCGCATTCTCCAACCGGTGGATCATTATGGGTGCTTCGTTTTCGGACCGGATTGTTACGCCTCAGACTGGCCCTCTTTTCGAACAGGGCGCCTGGGTTGTCGGCGACGGTACCCAGTGGGGCGACGAAAGCGTAAACGGTATGGTCCAGATGAAGGCCGAGTTACTTGCCTCCGATAACCGCTATTGGACGGAAAACCCCGACGTCGGCCTCTCCTATGGATGGGCACAGGCTCGCACCATCGAACAATTGCTTGAGGCTGCCGTGCGTCGCAATGACCTCAGCCGCGCCGGGCTACTAGCCGCATCGCAAACAATGGGACCGGTGGATCTCGGTGGCATCGGTTCGCCGATTGACTACTCCCAATCGGTGCGCCTCGCCAACGCCCGGACGACGATCTTCAACGTCGACAATTCCTATCGCAATGCCATTCGGGTGTTGGCTCGGGACTACTCCTCATCGGCCGCGGCGGCGTACCGCCGTTGACGAACGATCGTTAGCCGCGGGCTAGGGCGTAGGCGGCGCGGATCGCCGCCGCATCCACCGTCGGGTTGGGCTCGGTCACGTCGCCGCCACCCAAATTCCACCGACGCCGAAGAGTGTCAAGAACCGTGCTCGGCTCGTCGGCCGACGATTGGAGGCTCCACATCACGGCCGCCTGCAGCGCCGCACCCACGGCGACATGCTCGTCGGCCGAAGGCACGGTGACGATTCGTTGCGAAAGGTCAGCGACCACGCAGCGAAACGCGGCGGAGCGGGCCCCGCCGCCGATCAGGAGAAGGCGACCATCGGTTCGCACGCCGGCGACGCCAAGAGCGTCGAGTCCGTCAAGAAGGCCGCACACCACGCCCTCCACCGCAGCGCGAGCGAACTGCTGACGCGAAACGTCGGACCGAATACCGAAGAGCGTGCCGGTGGCGTTCGGCCGATTCGGTGTCCGTTCCCCGTCGAGATAGGGAACAAGAACAAGTCCGTCGGCACCGGGCGAAGCAGAAAGGACCAGGGACTCGAACTCCGCATGGTCCACACCGAGGAGCCGAGCGGCAGCGTCGGTGACCTTCATGGCATTCAGCGTGCATACCAACGGGAGGAACCGACCGGTGGCATCAGCAAACCCGGCGACGGCACCCGTGGCGTCGGCAGTCGGCGTGTCCGACACGGCATAGACCGTCCCCGACGTGCCGAGGCTGATCACCACATCGCCCGTCACCAATCCAAGACCGAGCGCCGCTCCCATGTTGTCCCCGGTGCCGGCGCCGACCACGACCGACGTAGACAGGCCGAGCGCCTTCGCGGCATCCATCGTCAGCGGGCCGACAGCGTCGAAGGGCGACACGACGTCGGGTAGCGCGGCGCTCCAATTCCGATCAGCGTCGATGAGCGACAAAAGATCGGTCCGCCACCCACCCGACGACGGTGACCAGTACCCGGTTCCGGACGCATCACCGCGATCAGTGGCGAACCGACCGGTCAGCCGACGATTGAGCTCGTCGTGGGGAAGCAGCACTTTTGCCATGCGCGCATAGGAGCTCGGATGGTGGGCATGGAGCCACGCCAACTTGGTGATGGTGAAGGCCGCCACCGGCACGCTTCCCGATGCCGCAGCCCACTGTTCGGCACCGAGCGAGGCAAGGAGGCCTCGCGATTCCTCGGCCGATTCGGTGTCGTTCCAGAGCTTCGCCGGGTGCACGGCCACGCCGTCGGCATCGAGGGCGACCATGCCATGCTGCTGGCCGGCGACGGAGATAGCCACGACGTCGTCGCGATTCACTGTGGCGAGGCAATCGCCGGCGGCAAGAACGAATGCGTTCCACCACGCGTCGGGTGGTTGCTCCGAGCAGGGCGGCGTGGTGGATGGGTGCGCCGCCCGGCCCGTGGAGACGAGTGCGCCGGTGTCGACGTTGCGGATCTCCACTTTCACCGACTGCGTGGACGAATCAACACCGAGGACCAAGGCCATGGGGACGACGGTACCCTCGCTCAGGCGTCGGTGAGGCGCTGGGCGAGCCAGGCGGGGACCAGCGACAGCACGAGGACCGTCACGGCCACAACGTTCACGATCGGCAGGTTGTTCGGACGCGAATAGTTGCCGAGGATGAATTGCGGCAGCGTCGAGATTCCGGCACCGGCCGTGAACGTGGTGACGACGATCTCGTCAAAGCTCAGCGCAAATGCCAACAGGCCGCCGGCCACAAGTGCGCTCCGCAAAAGCGGGAACGTAACGTGGCGAAACGTCTGAAACGGATCGGCGCCAAGATCCGATGACGCCTCGGCCAAGTTGCCCGGGAGTCGGCGTAACCGGGCGACCACATTATTGAAGACCACCACGATGCAAAAGGTGGTGTGGGCGACGACGAGCGTCACGAACCCGAGCCGCCATCCAAGGATTCGTCGGAAGGCGGAATTCAGCGCGATGCCGGTGACGATACCGGGAAGGGCGATCGGAAGAATCACCGCGAACGACACCGCGTCGCGACCGAAGAATTCGAATCGATGGACGGCCAGCGAAGCCAGCGTTCCGAGGATCAGGGCGAGCGAAGTGGCCACCAGTGCGGTCTTGACCGAACCGGCAAGAGCAGTGCGCACCTCCTCGTTGTGGAAGGTCTTCGTCCACCACTCGGTGGTGAAGCCATCGAAGATGATCGACCGAGTCTTGTTGAACGAAAGAAGCACCACGTAGGCGATCGGCGCATAAAGAAACACCATGACAAATGCGGCGAGTGCGGCCAACAGTCGGCGGGCGGCGGTTGACAGCTGCATCAGAGGTTCTCTAGAGCACCGGACCGACGGACAACGAGGAGATACACAACCATGATCAGCATCGGCACCACTGCGAACGCCGCCGCGAACGGCACGTTGTTCACCCCAAAGTTGGCGTAGATCACATTGCCGATCATCTGCGTTTTCCCTCCCACAATGCCGACGGTGATGTAGTCGCCCAGCGATAGGGAGAACGTGAAGATGCTGGCGGCCAGCAGGGCCGGAAGAAGCAGCGGGATCACCACCGAACGAAACGTTGCTCCGGCCCGTCCGCCGAGATCCGAGGACGCTTCGAGCAACGAGTCCGGCAGCCGTTCGAGTCCGGCGTAGATCGGCAGGATGGCGTACGGGAGCCAGAGATAGCCGAGCACCAACACCATGGCCGGTAGGCCGAAGCCGGGGGACAAACCGAAGACTTTTCGCAAGAGGCCGCCCTCAGGATCGAGAAAGGTTCTCCATGCGTAGGCCTTCACGAGGTAGCTGGCCCATAACGGCAACGTTATCGCCACGGCCAGGATCCGGCGGATCCGAGGGGTTGCCACCTTGGCCAGATAAAACGCAATCGGCAGGGCCAGCGCCACGTCGATTACCGTCACCGCCAGCGCCACGGTCAACGTCCGAAGGGCAACGCGCCGATACACGCTCACGTCGAGGAGCTCCCGAAAGTTCTGCAGACCCGCCTTCTTCACCACCGTAAAGGTGAAGGAATCCAGGCTATAAAAACTCGTCAGCAGTAGCGCGCCAAGCGCACCGATATAGATGACAACAAGCCAGGCCAGCGGAGCGCCCAGGAGGACGGTGAGCTGGGCCCACCGCCTCCTGGCAAACGCTCGGGCGATGCCCTTCGACGCGGTACTCACCGAAGGACAGCGTCTCGACTCAACCCTTGAGCTCGGTCCATGCCTTGGTCCAACCGGCGTAGTCGACACACTTCGGACCGCGACCATCGAGGCAGTCCTTCGTTGGGGTGGTCCAGTACCAAATGTCGGCGAAGTAGGCCTCGTCGTCGGCGTGGAACGTGGTGCAATGGTTCTTGTCTTTGGTAAGCGCGCATGCCTTCTTGTTAGCGGGCGCCTCGCCGAAGTACTCCGTCGCCATGGCATTGGCCTGCGGACTGATGATGTAATCCATCCACAGATACGCACAGTTCGGGTTTTTGGCCTTGGCCGCGATCATCCAGGTGTCCGACCATCCCGTGGAACCTTCCTTCGGCTTGACCACGGCGACCTTTTGGCCGTCAGCGATCGCCGTGTTGGCCGTGACCTGCCACGCTGTGCCAATCACCATCGAGCCGGCCTTGAACGCGGACAGCTGCTTCAGATAGTCCGACCAGTATTCCGATACCAGGCTCTTTTGCACGTTGAGCAAGTCAACAGCGGCAGCCAGCTGCGACTCGTCGAGCGCATACGGATTGGTGATCCCGAGTTCCGGCTTCGTCTTCATCAAGTACAGCGCCGCGTCGGCGATGTAGATCGGCGTGTCGTAAGCGGTCACCTTCCCCTTGTAAGGCGACGCCGCGTCGAAGACAACGCTCCACGAGTCAGGCGCCGGCGTCACCGTGTCGGTGTTGTACATCAGGAGGTTGGCGCCACGGCCGTGAGGAACGCCGTAGGCCTTCCCGCCGACGGAGTTCCACGGCTTGTTCTTGAGACCATCGAACACGTCGGCGTAGTCCTTCAGCAGGTCCGTATTCACCGGCGCCACGTCACCGGCGGCGATGAGACGCAACGACGCGTCGCCGGATGCCGACACGGCGTCGTACTCACCGGTCTTGATCAGCTGCACCATCTCGTCAGAGGTATTGCCGGCCTTCACGTTCACCTTGCAGCCCGATGCCGTCTCGAACGGGGTGACCCAATCCTTTTCGGTATACCCGGGCCACGCGATCAGATTCAGCTGACCCTCGCCGGCGCCGATCTCGGTGGCCATCGGAAGGTTCGGCGCCTTGATTCCGGCGGCCGCCTCGTTCCCGGCAGCCACCGTGTCGGCCGTTCCAGACGCGTTGGCGGCGGTGTCGGCTGCCGATGTTTCGGTCGACGCCGGAGCGGCGGTGGTGTCGGACGAACTGCTGCTGCATGCCGTGAATGCGAGCGTGGACGCAGCGGCAACGGTCAGGAGTCTGACAAGGGGTCGGATACGCATGAGTATCACCTCAGAAAGAGTGGGGGTGGGGGCTCGAACGGGCAAGAGGAACACCCCTGCCGCCAGAGTTCGCCAGAGTGTAGGCGGAGGCCGTACTTCTTGGGGCTAGCGGGCCCCGGGCGTGCGAAGGAGTTGCTGGAGACGACCACTCATCTCGGGACCGAGGAGTCGATCGACCTGCGACCAGACCGGGTCGACCTCAGCATTGAACACCGCGGCGCGATTGCGGACATCCCGAGCGGCCCGCTCCGCCGGGTCAGCCGCCGGTCCTTCAAGAATCTCGTCGGGGACGCCCGACGCAACCAGTGAGAGCCAATGCTCGCAGTACGCCGACACCGGCTCGAAGACGGCCTCGAAAGCTGACGCATCGGCACGTTGGACGAGCATCCAGGCCGACATAATCGCCCATTGGCGGGGCGAAATCTGGGCCGGGGTAAGTCCGGGAATCGGCAGTGTCCGGGCCCGGATGTCGGTGAGTTTCGAGTAACAGAAGTCGAGATATCCGAGGTCGGCGCCCTGGTCGACGCGCGGCGGCAGGTCGAGGTGAAAAGCGAAATCTTCGCCATGACAAATGGAATCGAGGGTGAAGTGAGGAACGGCGCTCGTCGGCGGTGTGTGCGCATACAGCATGTGCGAATCGAGCCCGATCGGGGCGACCGTCATGGCGATATATGAAAGGGTGATCGAGTCATCGTCGGCCATGCCCGATTGGCGAAAGGTGCGGCAGACCCCGATAGGTCCGAACCCGCCGGCGAGGTCGAAGCGCGGTGCCCGGCCCGATTCTCCGGCGTCCTCGACCAGAGCGAGGCGTTCAACAATGACG
>JANLQX010000074.1:0-9740 GCA_031368095.1 Actinomycetes bacterium
GGCACACTTCTGGGCAACGCCGACAACGACCCCGACGCCGCCACGGCCGTCCTCCATCCGCTGCCCTATGCACTCGGCGTCGTGGTCCTCATCGCTCTGGCCATCGGGTGGCTGCTCTCGGTCGACGTGCCGATGGCCATCGTCTCGGCCATCGTCCTGCCCCTCACGCTGGTCCTCAACGAACGTTTCCAGGCGCTGGCCGAAGGCCCGAATGAAGCGGTGCAGCAAGATGTGGCGGAACTCGCGGGCGTAATCCACGAGATGGTCGACGGCATCTCGGCGGTGAAGTCGCTCGGCCTGGAACGCCACATGACCGAGCGGGCCCAACCGAACATCGCCAAGCTCCGCGACCACAAGCTGCAGATCGTGCGTCTGCGCAGCACCGTCAACATTCTTGAAGGCGTCGTCCCCCAGTTCGTCAACGTCGGCCTCGTGTTCGTCGGCGCGTGGCGAGTCAAACGCAACGCCATGTCCGTGGGTGACGTTGTCGCCGTCGTGTCGCTCTACAACCTGTTGGTGTGGCCGCTGCTCTTGTTGGCGTGGGCGATGTTCGACATGGCGCGTTCGCGCACCGGGCTGGCCCGGGTCGAGGCACTATTGGCCGAGCCGGTTCCGGCGCCACCAACGCCCACGACCACGCTGAACCACGCCGATGTGCTCGACCTCCGCAATGTCTCGCTGATCCACGACGACGGGCGACGCGCCCTCGACAACGTGACCATCCGCATCGCCCGCGGCCGAGTCACGGCGGTCGTCGGGGCCACCGGTTCGGGCAAGTCGTCCCTGCTTCACGTGCTCGCCGGGCTCGATCCCCCCACGACCGGCGTGCGCGGCACCGACACGGACCGCATTGCCATGGTGTTCCAAGAGCCGCTCGTCGTCTCGGGAACCATTGAGCACAACCTGGCTCTCGGTGCTTCGCTCAGCAAACGTCGAACGGGCGAGGCGATGGTCACGAGTGGCGCCGACGAATTCGTCGACGGGCTCACCGACGGACGTCGCACCATGCTGGGCGAGCGCGGTGTGTCGCTTTCGGGGGGCCAGCGCCAACGACTCGCGCTCGCTCGTGCGCTGTCGAGGGAGAACGATGTCATCCTCCTCGACGACACCACGTCGGCCCTTGACGCAGAAACCGAAGCGCGCATACTTCTTGCGCTGAAGACGTCAAATGCGGTGCCGACCATGGTCCTTGTCGCCTCGCGTCCGTCCACGATCTCCTACGCCGATCACGTGATCGTGATGGACCAGGGTCGTGTAGTGGCCGAAGGAACCCACGACGAACTCCGTCGATCCTCCTCCGTGTATCGCGCCCTGGTCGACGCGCTCGCGCACGCATGAACGAGACCTCGCGCCCGTCGGCTCTGGTCCGGGCGTGGCGAGGCGTGCCCGAGTTTCGCCATGGCTGGAAAGGCACCCTCGGGCTGGCTCTCGTGGGAGCGCTCGGCCGGCTCGTCGTCCCGTTACTGATCCGCCAAGCGATCAACCACGGTCTGAAAGCCAATGACGTTCGCCTCGGCTACGTCGGCGCGCTGTGCGGCACCGGTGCGTTGGCTTTGGCCGCAACGTCGTGGGCATCAAGGCTTTCGATCGTTCGCCTCGGTTCCACCTCGGAGCGCGGGTTGGCGACGCTGCGCGGGCGCATCGTCGAACGCATCCTCGGACTGTCCCTTCAACAACACGGCGAGCTCCCCCGCGGCGTGCTGGTCGCACGAGCCACCAGCGACGTGGAAACGCTCTCCGAGTTCTTCTCGTGGGCGGCCATCGCCTGGATCACCAACGCGGTGGTCATGGTGGTCGTCGGCATCGCCATGTTCCTCCTCGATTGGAAGCTGGCCCTCGTCACGCTGATCATGAGCTCGGTGATCATCCCGTTCATGGCCACCATGCAGCGTCGCCTACGAGCCGCCCACGCCGAGGTGCGGGAGCACGTCGGTAGCTACCTCGGACAGGTGGCCGAACTCGTCAGCGCGGCGCCGCTCATCCGGGCCTACCGCGCCAGTGAGTCCGTCGGCGGATCGACGATTGCGGCATCCGAGCGGCGGCGAAAGGCCAGCGTTCGGGCGGGCGCGCAGTCAGCCGTCCTCGGCGTGGGGAACCAGTTCGTGGAGGTCGCCATCGTCGTCGCCATCATTGTGATTGGCCTGAGCCGAACTGGTGCATCGGCGCTGTCGTCAGGGACGCTCATTGGCTTTGTCTTCCTCGTGTCGCGCTTCCTCGAACCGCTCGGTGAGCTCACCGAAGTTGTCGATCAGACCCAGCGCGCCATTTCCGGCATCGACCGGATCCTCGATCTCCTCGATATCCCCCCCGATCTGGCCGAGCCGGCCAACGCCCGCCCGCTGCCACCGTCGGGCCTCGACATCGATCTGAATCAGGTGAGCTTTCGCTATCCGGTCCGACGCGCCGACGGGACCGCCGATCCGCTTCCTTCGAGCGAAGTCCGTGGCGCGTTCGCACTTCGAGCTCTCACGCTGCATATCAACGCCGCCACCACGGTGGCCATCGTCGGCGCAACAGGATCGGGAAAGAGCACCCTGGCCCGGCTCATTGCTCGCACCCTCGACCCCACCAGTGGAACGTTGCGAATCGGGGGAGTCGAGCTCACTGAGGTGGCGTCCACCGATCTTCGCCACCGAGTCCAACTCGTGCCGCAGGAGCCGTTCCTGTTCGACACAACGATCGGTGCCAACGTGGCTCTCGCCGACGCCACCCTGGACCGCAACGCGCAGGAAGCAATCTTTCACGAGCTCGGCATCGGCGACTGGCTCCGGTCGCTGCCCCTCGGTCTGGATACCGAAGTCGGCGAACGAGGAGCGCTGCTGTCGGCCGGTGAGCGCCAACTGGTGGTGCTCGCTCGAACGCGCGCCAGCAATCCCGACGTCCTCGTGCTCGACGAAGCCACGTCGTCGGTCGATGCCACCACCGAAGCACGTCTGGCGGAAACCATCGTGCACTTAGCAACCGGCCGCACCACGGTGGTCATCGCCCACCGACTCACGACCGCCGCGCGAGCCGACCGGGTCCTGGTGATGCGCGACGGCGCCATCGTGGAAGACGGCGCTCCCGGCGAACTCCTCCGTCGCGAAGGCGGAGAGTACGCGCGCTTATGGGCCGCATGGCAGAAGGCGCACTGATCAAAGTGGTGCGGAAACAGCAGCAACGATCAAGCCCAGTAGAGCGCACACTGCTGAAGCAGAGGTCGAGATTTTTCCTCGCTGTTGCCGCTGGTTTGCTGACCACGGCGAGCGTGCCGCCGTTCGGGTGGTGGCCCCTGGCGATCGTCGGACTCGGGCTACTCCCGATGGCATTGGAGGGAACCGGTCGCCGAGCGCGATTTTGGCTCGGCCTGGCTTTTGCCGCCGGGCTGTACGTCCCCTCCTTGTGGTGGATGACGCAGTTCTCCCTCCCCGGGGCGTTGGTCATCAGTGGCATCGAGATGACCATCACCGCTCTGTGCCTCTCCGCGTTGATTCCGTCCGTGCCGCGGTGGCGATCGTTGGCGACGGTAGCGGCCACCGCCACCGCCATCGTGGCCGCGGACGCGTTGCGCAGCCTGTGGCCGTTCGGCGGTCTCCCGCTGGGCGGTATTGATCTCGGCCAGGCCGACGGCCCGTTTGCTGCGCTCGTCACCTTCGGGGGTCGCCTCCTGCTCATCGGGACCGTAGCGCTGCTCGGCGGATCGGCCGTCCATGCCGCTCGCCGGGTCGCAGGTGCGTCGGCGGCCATCGCGCTCGCCACGTTGTGCGTCCTGGCGACCACCGCCGCCCACATCCTTCCCGACGGCACCCATGCCGTTCGCCCGCTTCGCGTCGCGGTGGCCCAGGGCAGCGGTCCGCTCGGTGTCCGAGCGAGCGCCTCCGGACTCGAGTCCGCGTACCGGGCGCACGTGGCCGCCACCAAGCTCGTCACCAAGCCCGTCGACCTCGTCTTGTGGCCCGAGAACGTGATCGATGTCCCGACGTTCGCCACGTCGCCGAAACGCACCGAGATCGGTCAGTTGGCAACGGCTCTCAACGCGCCGATCATCGCTGGCGTGGTGGAGGACGATCCCGACCCCACCCGGTTCCTGAACTTCTCCATCGTCGTAGGCCCCGGCGGTGACATCGGTGACGGTCGATCAAATCGCTACGACAAGGTGCGTCGGGTTCCGTTCGGAGAGGCCGTGTATTTCCGTTCGTTTCTGAAGAAGTTCTCTTCTGCCCTTCCCAAAACTGATATGCGTCCCGGCACCCGACCGGGCGTGATCGCCACCCCTTTCGGACCAATGGCGATCATCATTTCCTACGAAGGCTTCTTCGACGACCGCGCTCGCAGCGGTGTGCGGGCCGGTGGCCAGGCGCTGTTCATCCCGACGAATGCGTCGTCGTACACGTCGAGCCACGTGCCCACCCAGCAGATCGCCGCGGCCCGGCTACGGGCTCGGGAAACCGGGCGGTACGTGGCCCAGGCTGCACCGACCGGCATCTCGGCCATCCTCACCCCGACCGGGGAAATCATGACCCGCAGTGTCATCCAGCAGCGGGTTGCGCTGCAAGCCACGATCATGCTTCGACGCGGCCTCACGCCCTATGCCAGGTTCAACGACACCCCCGCACTTGCCCTCTTCGCTCTGATCGGCCTCGCCGCCTGGCTCATCGGAAGACGAGACCGAACCTGAGCCTCTGCTCGGATTCTGCTCCCGCCGACTAGCCTTTGCGGCCATGTCAGCCGGACCCTCACGCCCCCCGGCGCGCCCGCAGGGGCCTGATGCGGCGTCCTTACGCATCGCCTGGCTGATCTACCGGGGCAACCCGCACTCCGGCGGACAGGGCGTGTACACGCGTTATGTCGCCCGAGAGCTGCGCGAACTTGGCCATCACGTCGACGTGCTCTCGGGGCAGCCATGGCCGGTACTCGACGAAGGCGTCGAACTGATCAAGATCCCGAGCCTCGACCTTTTCCGGGCCGACGACCCATGGCACGTGCCGCGGCCCGCTGAAGTGGCCGAACGCTTCTCGCGGGCCCGCCAGATCGGCCTCGCCGAGTTCGGGATCGATGCCCTCGAGTTCGCCCACATGATGACGTCGGGGTTCCCTGAACCGTGGACATATTCGCTCCGGGCGCGGCGCTACCTTCGGGCACGGCCCGGCACCTACGACATCTGTCACGACAACCAATGCTTCGGCTACGGCATCAAGGGCATTGCTGACGACGGACTCCCCGTCGTGGCGACCTTGCACCACCCCATCACCGTTGATCGCGATCTCGAGATCGCCGACCTTCCACGGGTGTTTCCGTCGAAGCGTTCCCTCGCCTACGCCAAGCGCCGGTGGTCGCTCTGGCGCTGGTACGGATTTCTTGGCATGCAGATGAAGGTGGCCAAAGAAATACCGCGAATTATCACCGTGTCGGCGTCATCGAAACGTGACATCGTGGCCCAAATGGGGGTCCGCGATGAGCAGCTTCATATTGTCCCCGTGGGCGTCGACCACGAGCGATTCAAACCGCTCCCCCACGTGACGCGTCGTCCGCATCGCATCATGACCACAGCGTCAGCCGATGTTCCGTTGAAAGGTCTTCGGCCGCTCCTCGAAGCACTCGCCAAGGTCCGCACGGAGCATCCGATCGACGTCACCATCGTCGGCAAACAGCGCGAGGGTTCGGTGCTTCCGGAGCTGTTGAAGCGACTCGGCCTGGAAGACGTTGTCACGTTCGAGTCGGGAGTGTCCGACGACCGGATCGTCGAGCTCTACAACGAAGCGGAGATGGTCGTGGTGCCATCGCTCTACGAAGGCTTTTCCATTCCAGCTATCGAAGCCATGGCGTGTGGCACCCCTCTGATCACGACCACGGGCGGCGCCCTCCCCGAGGTCGTCGGACCAAGCGGCGAAGCTGCCCTCACGGTGCCGCCGAACGACTCCGATGCACTCTCCGTCGCCATCCTTCAGGTGCTCCGCAGTCCCGAGCTGCGGGCCAAACTCAGTGCCGGTGGGCGCGCTCGGGTGTTGAAGGGGTTCACGTGGCGTATCGCCGCCGACGGCTGCGTGGATCAGTACCGCGCCGAGCTCGAAGACCGCGCTCGAGCCTCCTCACGAAACTAAGCACACATGCTAACTGTCCGCTATGACCAGCTCGGCCTCATGGCCGGTGACCGCATGCTCGACATGGGCGCCGGAGGGGGACGCCATGCCTTTGAGGCCGTCCGCCGTGGCGCCCATGTAGTGGCCTTCGATCTCGGCATGGACGATCTCCGTCAGGCTGCGTCCACGCTCTATGCCATGGAGCTTGTTGAGCACCCGGCCGGTACGAGCCTCTGCGTGCAGGGGAACGCGCTGGCCCTTCCGTTCTCCGACGGAGCCTTCGACCGCATCGTCTGCTCCGAAGTCATGGAACACATTCACGACGATCGTGGCGCTGCGCGTGAACTTGCCCGGGTGCTTCGTCCGGGAGGCACGATCGCCGTCACCGTGCCCTCATTCTTCCCGGAGAAGATCAACTGGGCGCTCGACTCCGACTACCACGCGCCGGCATCGGTCGGCGGACACGTGCGTATCTATCGCAAGCCGGCGATCGAGGAGCGGCTCCGGACGGCCGGGCTCACCGTGACCGGCACGCATCGAGCCCACGGCCTGCATTCGCCGTACTGGTGGCTCAAGTGTGCCGTCGGGGTGAACAATGCCGACAATGCAATGGTCAAGAAGTATCACGAGCTCCTCGTCTGGGACCTGATGAAACGACCGGCGGCCACCCAAATTCCGGAACGCATTCTTGCCCCGGTCATCGGCAAGAGCCTCGTGGTCTATGCCCGCAAGGAAGCAAACGCGTGACGTCGGAGGGGACGCCGGTGGGCTCGATGCAGTCCGCCCGACTCCTACAGGCCGAAGAACTCGACCTCAGCGCGGTGTCGATCACCGCCAACCAACTTCCGAGCGGACTGATCGTCTGGCAGCCCGGGGGCCACGGCGATCCGTGGAACCACGTGGAATCGGCGATGGCCCTCGATGCGCGTGGACTGCATCATGAAGCTACGCGCGCCTATGAATGGCTCCGCGCCACCCAGCGCGAAGACGGCGCGTGGCACCAGTACTACAACGCCCACGGCGTGACCGACGAAAAGTTCGACGCCAACGTGATTGCCTACGTGGCCGTCGGCGTGTGGCACCACTTCCTTTCCACCGGGAACGAGGCATGGCTCGCCGAGCAGTGGGACATGGTGCGCGGCGCCATCGACTGGGTGCTCCATCTCCAGCAGCCGACGGGGGAAATTCTGTGGGCCCGCGAGCCCGACGGCACCCCGTTTCACTACGCGCTCATCACCGGATCGTCGTCGATGCACCACAGCATCTGGTGCGCCGTCCATATCGCCGACACGCTCGGCCACGGATCGCGTCGGTGGGCCAAGGCGCGTGACAAGGTCGGACACGCCATCGCCGAGCACCCTCGCGAGTTCTTCGCCGAGAAGGACCGATGGGCAATGGACTGGTATTACCCGATCCTTGGCGGCGTCGTCACCGGGCTCGCCGCGCAGCAGCGTCTCGACTTGCGCTGGCACGAATTCGTGTTGGTCGGCGGGGGCGTCCGCTGCGTGAACGACCACCCGTGGGTGACCACCGGCGAAACGGCCGAAGCGGCCATTGCCTGCTTCCAGGCCGGTCGCGTCGACGCCGGGGTGGAGTTGCTCGCCGCCACCCGCATGCTTCGTCACGACGACGGTTCGTACTGGACCGGCCTCCACGTCCCGATGCAGGTGTGGTTCCCGGCCAACGAGCGGACCTCGTACTCCGCCGCCGCCGTAATCCTCGCCCACGCCTGCCTGGAACCCGACTCAGCCACTGCCCGCGTCTTCGGGATCTGACCGACGCGCGTTTCCGTCTGGCATCCCACATCGGGTGGTTGGGCATCCCACATCGGCCAAAACTGGGTGAAAATTATCAAAAATACGTTGGTCTGGGATGCCAAACCCGGACATGTGGGATGCGTCGGCTCATCGACTCTACTGACGACGAAGGACCCGCAGTGACCCGCACCCGAGTTCGACGTCTTCCGCGAAGTGACCGGTCGCTAACGCCGGCAGGTAGATCTGCTCGTATGGGGGGCGGCCGCCGTCGGCCGGGTCGGGAAACACGTCGTGAATGGCCAGCAAGCCGCCTGATTGCACGTGCGGTGTCCATCCCTCGAAGTCGAGACGGGCCGGTTCCACCCCGTGGCCGCCGTCGATGAACAGGAACGCAAGCGACGTCCGCCATGCCGCCGCCACGACCGCGGAAGGACCAACGACCGACAGGACGCTCCGTTCTAACTCAGCGGCTTCGATGGCCCGACGAAAGAACGGCAGTGTGTCCATCCGGCCCGTTGCGGGATCCACCACATCGATATCGTGATGCTCCCACCCCGACTGGTTCTCCTCCGACCCACGGTGGTGATCAACGCTGAACAGGACCGAGCCGGCGGCCTCGGCCACGTCACCGAGGACGATTGCCGACTTTCCGCAATACGAACCGACTTCGAGGAGAGGACCGTCATGGGCGACCGACGAAGCAGCGATCGCAAGGGCCGCGCCTTCGTCGATCGGCATGAAGCCTTTGGTTGCCTCATAGACGGCCTGGCGAGCCGGATTCATTAGAATCAGCGAGTCTTTTTCTTCGTCTTTTTGGTCGATTTGGCCGGAAGTTGGATGGCCTTCTTCTGACCGTCTTTGTACACGGAGTACTTGGGTGCGCAGTAGCGGGTGCCGCCGACGGTCTTACAGAACACGATCGTGGTGGTGGGTGCGCGACCGGACTTCGACGATGCGGTGGTCGGCGGCGGGGTGATGGTGGTGCTCGTCGTGGTGGTCGTGGAGGCGTTGAGCGTGAGGTTGATCAACGTCGGCTTCGGGCCACCGGGCGACGTGGTCGTGGTGGCCCCAGGCACGGTCGCTACGGTGGTCGTGGGGCCGATCGGACCGGGAACAATCGTGGTCGTGGTGGTGGTGCTCGCCGGGGGAACGGTCGGCGGAGCGGGCGGCCAGGCAAGTGCGTAGTACGACGCCGGTGCCGGGGTCACGGTCTCGTCGGCGAGACACCGGGCGTCGGCCTGTCCGGTCCATGTCGCGACCACGACGCCAAGCTTGTCGCCGACGCGCACGGCGATCGGCCAGCGACCCGGACAGAACTTGAACGCGCTCACCGAATAGGTGAGCGTGGCGCCCTGGGGCAGCTGGGCAATGGTGTGGTACCAGGCGCCGGTAGCGGCATCCACGAGCCCGACATTGCCGACGCCGTCATTCACGGCCCCGATCAAGTCAGGCTTCTGGGCGAGGCGCACCACGAACTGCTGATTGGTCAGCGCCGTTGCCCCCGTGTTGGTGATTTGGATGACGATTCGCTGGCCGGTGTTCGTCGGGAGGCCGGCGACGGTGGCACCGGCGGGAACTTCGGGGGTGATCACGATCGAGAGGGCCGCTGAGGTCTGGGCGCGGGCCGCCGGGGCAGCGGCGATCATCAGCGCGCCTACGGACGCGGCCAATGCACTTCGGAGAACGGTACGAACAAATCGACGAGACATCAGGACACCAACCTCACAGCTTGGGGAAGCAGGACGTCCAGCCTAACGGTCACGCGCCCTCCGGCCGGGTTGAACAACCATCAGTTGAGGAAACGCCAGGTGAACGAGTCGCTACTCCGGCCTGTGGTTCCCGATGATGTTAACCGCGTCGATGATCTCGTAGGCGTACCCCTGCTCGGCGAGGAAGCGCTGGCGGTTGGCGGCGAAGGTCTGAT
>JANLQX010000082.1:0-16867 GCA_031368095.1 Actinomycetes bacterium
GAAGCGGCCGATGCCGACGTGGAATCGATCGGCCTGCTCATGGGCGGTATCGGAGCTTCGTCATGAGGGGACCGGTGCGGCTGGAGAAGCGCCTTGATCAGCGGGCATCACTCACGTGGCTGGTTCCGCTGCTCTCGATCGTAAGTGCGCTTGCTTTTGGTGCCCTGCTTCTCATCGTGACCGGACGCAACCCTTTCTCGGTGTATCAGCGCATCTTCGAGCGCGGGTTCCTGTCGCGAAGCGCCATGCGCGGCACCCTCATCGCGGCCACCCCTCTGGCGTTCACCGGACTCTGCGCGGCGGCGGCGTTCCGGCTCGGGGTAATCAACGTGGGTGGGGAAGGACAGCTCTATGTCGGCGCCGTGGGTGCGTCATGGGCGGCATTGCGGTTTGGCGAAGGTCAACCCTTGGCCCTCACGTTCGCGGCGATGATCATCGTTGGTGGGTTGGCCGGCGCGATCTGGTCGGGTATCGCCGGGGTCCTGCGGGCCCGGCTCTCGACCAACGAGATCATCACCACCTTGATGCTCAATTACCTGGCCGGCATCTTCCTCGAATATCTCATCTTCAACTCGCGTTCCTACTGGCGCGATCCACGATCGTTTGGGTTTCCCTCCGGTCGACAGATCCCGGCGCGCTCGTTCTGGCCGAGTTTCACCGTCGGCGGCTTCGAGATTCCCCTCGGGTTTTCGCTTGCCGCCGTCGTGGCCGCCGTCGTCTGGTTCCTCTATCGACGCACGACCTTTGGCTACGAGGTCGACGTGATGGCCGACTCCCCGTCGGCGGCGCGCTATGCCGGGATCAAAACGCGAACCAAGATCGTGGTGGTCATGGCCATCTCGGGCGCGCTTGCCGGCATCGGCGGGGCCAGCGACGTCGGCGATTTCCGTCATGTGCTCGATGCCAAGGGCATCCAGCTCGCCGGCTACGGCTACACCGGCATCGTGGTGGCGGCGTTGGCGCGTCGACATCCGGTGGCGGTGCTGTTCGTCGCCGTACTCATAGGTGGACTTACGAACGCGGGCTACGCCTTGCAGGGCCCGGACTTTCCCGCCGGTCTGGTCGGCACGTTGCAAGGCCTGATCCTGTTCACCGCTGTTGCCGGAGAGATTCTCACGCGATACCGGGTTCGTCGGCGAGTTGTCCGGCCCGTCCCGGCGGCAACGGCATGAACACCAACCTGTTTGTGGTGATCCTGGCGTCGGCCATTTTCTACGGCACTCCGCTGTACTTCGCCGCCCTCGGCGAACTGCTGACCGAACGTTCCGGGGTGTTGAACCTCGGGGTGGAAGGAATGATGCTGATCGGGGCCGTCGGTGCGGCGTGGGGAGCCCAACACGTCGAAGGGTCGGCCTGGTTCGGCGTGCTCGGTGCGGTCGTCATTGGGGCAATGGCGGCGGCGGCGTTGGGTGCGGTTCATGCGGTCTTGGCGATCACGTTTCGCGTGAATCAGACGGTGGCCGGTCTTGCCCTCACCATTTTCGCTGGAGGGGTCGGACTGTCCAGCTATCTCGCCAACACGTGGAAGGTCGCGGTTCGGCCGACGCCGCGTCCGATTCGCAAGCTCGACGTGTTCGGTCTTGGCGACGCGCCGGTCATCGGCCCGCTGCTGTTCCACCACACCGTTCTCACGTATCTGTCGTGGATCCTCTGTGCGCTTATGAGTTGGTACCTCTTCCGGTCGCGAGTTGGTCTGAATCTGCGCGCCGTTGGTGAGTCTCCGCAAACTGCTGATGCGATGGGCATCAACGTTGTTGCCTATCGCTACGTCCACACCATTGTCGGCGGCGCGTTGGCCGGAATCGGCGGGTCGTTCTATGCGCTCGCCATCGTGCCCACGTGGGTCGACGGGATGACCAAGGGCGCAGGGTGGATTGCTATCGCTCTCGTGATCTTCGGCTTCTGGCGTCCCGACCTCACGCTGCTTGGCGCCTATCTATTCGGCGCGCTGTCATCGCTCGGGCTCACGCTCAAGGCCCGCAACGTGCACATCAACGGATCTCTGCTCGATGCGCTTCCCTTCGCCATGACCATCGTGGTGCTGGTCGTGGTTTCGTCCGGTTGGGCCCGTCGACGCCTAGGCGCGCCGGCGGCCCTCGGGATTCCGTACGAACGAGAGGAACGATGAACGAGCCGCTGATCGTCACCAACACCAGCCCGTGGCTGGCCCGGGCCTGGCATCCGGTCCTTCGCGCCGCCGAACTTGGTGGCTCACCCGTTCGGGTCGTGGTGCTCGGCGCCGCCTATGTGCTCGCTCGGATCGACGGGCGCGTCGTCGCCTTCCACGATCGGTGCCCGCATCGCAACGCCCGGCTGTCGCAGGGCGCCGTGGTCGACGGTTGCCTGCAATGCCCGTATCACGGCTGGAAATTCGACCCCGATGGAGCGCTTCGGGAAGTTCCGGCGCTCGGCCCCGGTGCGACCGTGCCGTCGGCGGTGTTGACGGGCTTGACGGGCGTGGCCGTGACGGAACACTTTGATCACGTCTGGATCGCTCCGGCCGAACCGACCGCCGAGTTGCCGATGTTTGCCGAATGGAACGATCCGACGTTGGCGGCCACCTGGCTTCCGTCGGTCACGATCCGAGCCGGGGCGGCGCAGTTCATCGACAACTTCTTGGACTTCGCCCACTTTCCGTTCGTTCATTTTGGGACGTTCGGTGCTGGTGAGTCGCCACTGCTCGACCCCTTCTCGGTCGAACGAAGCGACGACGGTTGGGGGGCGCGCGTCGACATCACCCACACCATCGCCAACCATGAAGACCCGCTCGTGGCGACCGGCGCGCATCCGCTGGTTCAACCCCGACGCATGCGCTTCACGTACGCCGTCCCGTTCGTCGTGCTCCTCCGTCTTGACCTTCCGCTCACGGGAGTAACCAATGCCATCCTCACGTTCGTCACCCCCGTCGACGACTCCGAGACGATTGTTCATACGGCGATGCTCCGCAACGACATCGACACTCCAACCGCCGCCGCCGAAGCCATTGCCTACGAGCGGGCGGTGCTCGACGAGGACCTCGCCGTGATCGAGTTCCTCCCCGATACCGGTCTCGATCTCCGTCCGAACGCGCAGGTTCATACGCGCGCTGATCGTCTCGCGCTGGAGTACCGCCGCCTCCTCCGCTCCCTCGCCGAGCTCTGACCGTCCTGGCCGTAGCCGGCGGTCGGCATCCCAGACAGCCGCTCCCGGCATCCCAGACCGGCGGAAAACGACTGATTTCGGTCCCGATTTCGCCCATCTGGGATGCCGGTCGAGCCGATCTGGGATGACTTCGCCGAACGCTCCGGTCCGGGCTACATACTCGCGGCCGCACGCGCGTAGGTTCTTCGGCCATGTCAGATGAAACTTCTCCCGCCGTCCTCACCGAAGTTCGAGGCCGTGTCCTGGTCATCACTCTCAACCGCCCCGAGGCGATGAACGCCATCAACACCGCTCTGGCGCAGGGCCTGCTGGCCGCGGTCGAACAACTCGACGGTGACGACAGCCTTACTGTTGGTGTCCTCACCGGTGCGGGTCGCGGGTTCTGCGCCGGCATGGACCTCAAGGCGTTTGCGACGGAGGGCGGACCGAAAGGTATGGACACTTTCATCCAGAACGGATCAAAAAAGCCTCTCATTGCCGCCATCGAAGGCTTCGCCCTGGCCGGCGGGTTGGAACTGGCGCTGGCCTGCGATCTCCTGGTCGCGGCCAAGGGAGTGAAGATCGGCATTCCCGAAGTCGGTGTCGGCCTGTTCGCCGCCGGGGGTGGCCTCCTTCGTCTGCCTCGCGTGCTGCCCTATGGCGTGGCGATGGAGTTGGCGCTCACCGCCGATCCCATCACCGCCGAACAAGCCCATGCCTATGGTCTCGTGGCCCGTCTCGCCGAGAAGGGTGGCTCGCTCGACGTTGCCCTCGAACTCGCCGCCCGCATCGCCAAGAACGCGCCGCTTGGCGTCGCTGCGTCGAAGCAGCTCGTACGGGCGTCCCTCGACGCAACGGAGGCGGAGTTCTGGGCGCTGCAGGCGCCGTATATGGGGAAGGTCTTCACCTCGAACGACGCTAAGGAAGGACCGCGCGCATTCGCCGAGAAGCGGTCACCGAATTGGTCGGGCTCCTGACCCATGGAGGCTTCCCGGCTGCGCGGCGATGTCGCCGACGTGTGGGCCAACGAGGTGGTGCCCGCCCTTATCGACTACGTCGCCATCCCGGCACTGTCGCCGGCCTTTGACGCAGCGTGGGCGGCTCACGGTGAGCTCACTCGCGCCGTCGGTCTGCTGAGCGACTGGGCCCGACGACTCGGCCTCGACGGGGTGCGGGTGAGCGTCCGCGAGATTCCCAACGCCACACCCGTCATCGTCGTCGAAGTCGACGCGTCGTCGACAGCGGAAACGGTCGAGGCGAGCGAGTCGACCGAAACGGTGTTGATGTACGGGCACCTCGACAAGCAGCCCGAAATGGAGGGCTGGGCCGAGGGTCTCGGGCCATGGACTCCGGTTCTCGCTGATGGGCGCCTCTACGGCCGGGGCGGGGCCGACGATGGCTATGCGTTGTTCGCGTGTCTCACGGCGATTCGCGGGCTACGCCGGGCCGGGGGCAGCCATGGTCGAATCGTGATCGTGATTGAGGCAGGCGAGGAATCGGGCAGTCCCGATCTCGGCGCACACGTTGAGGCGTTGGCGCCGTCGCTCGGCTTGGTCGGTCTGGTGGTGTGCCTCGACTCCGGGTGCGCAACCTACGACCGATTGTGGACGACGACCTCGCTACGCGGTTTGGCATCGGTGCGCTTTACCGTACGCGTACTTACTGAAGGGGTGCACTCCGGCAAGGCCGGGGGGGTAGTGCCATCGTCGTTCCGGGTGGCCCGAGCGTTGCTCGACCGGATCGAAGATCCGCTCACTGGCGACATCTTGCTCCCCGAGTTGGCGGTGGTGATCCCGGCCCCAGTGATGCGCGCCGCAGCGGACACGGCCGAGCTTCTCGGGCCGAAGTGGGCCGAGCACGAGTACCCGTGGATCGACTCGACGCATGCCGATTCGTGCGGAACGGCCGAGCATCTGTTGAGCCAGTCATGGCGCACTGCGTTCGAGGTGACCGGGGCCGACGGGCTCCCGGCCACGGCCAGGGCGGGAAACGTGCTTCGGCCGGAGACCACCCTGTCGCTCGCCCTCCGTCTCCCGCCGACCCTCGACGCCGATGCCGCCGTGAACGCAGTTCTACGCGCGCTTACGGTTGACGTTCCGAACGGCGCGACCGTCGACGTGGAAACGCACCGAGCCGATGGGTGGGCTGCTCCGTCGTGCGCGGCATGGCTCGAACAGACCCTCGACGACGCCAGCCATGCCGCCTACGGCCTCGGCCACCGATCGCTCGGCGAGGGTGGCACCATCCCGTTTATGGCGATGTTGGCGCGTCGTTTTCCAAACGCCCAGTTTGCCGTGGCCGGTGTGCTCGGACCGGGCAGCAACGCGCACGGCCCCAACGAGTTCCTGCACCTCGACTACGCCGAGCGTCTCACCGTCGCCGTGGCCCACATCCTCGACGGCCACGCCCGCCACATGGCTCAGATGACCGCGGCAATGGCCTGACATATCGCATCGACGTTGTGGAGGTTGATGGCTGCAACACAGATGCGGCCGGTATCGACGCCATAGATGCCGAACTCGGACCGTAGGCGCTGCATCTGTTCGGCGTTGAGGCCCGAGTAGCTGAACATGCCCCGTTGCGTGGTGATATAGCTCAGGTCGGTGGTGATCCCGGCCCGTTGCAGACCCTCCACGAGAGAGATGCGCATGGCTTTGATCCGCATGCGCATGCCGGCGAGCTCGTCTTCCCACATCGCCCGAAGCGCAGGCGTGGTGAGCACCGTGGCGACGACTTGCGCGCCGTGCGTCGGTGGGTTCGAGTAGTTCGTGCGGATCGCGATCTTGAGCTGGCTCAGTACGCGAGCCGCCTCGTCGGCCGACGCGCACACGATGCTGAGCGCGCCGACGCGTTCGCCGTAGAGCGAGAAGCTTTTGGAAAAACTTGTCGACACGAGGAAGTCGAGTCCTGACGCCAGGAACTTGGCCACGACGGCGCCGTCCTCGGCAATCCCGTCACCGAAACCTTGGTACGCCATATCGAGGAACGGCACGAGCGCCCGCGTGCGCACCACGTCGATCACGCGGTCCCAGTCGGCGTCGGCAAGGTCGTAGCCGGTTGGGTTATGACAGCACGCATGGAGCACTACGACGGTGCCCGCGGGCGTGGCGTCGAGGGCCTCGATCATCGCTTCCACGTCGATACCACGAGCGTCGGCGTCGTAGTACGGGTAGGCGTCGACGGTGAAGCCGGCGTTGGTGAACAGGGCCCGATGGTTCTCCCAGCTCGGATCGCTGATGAGCACCGTGGTGGCGCCAAGGACCCGGCGGAGGAAATCGGCCCCGACCTTTAGCCCACCGGTCCCGCCAAGGGCCTGCACGGTGGCGACGCGGCCCGCCGTAACGGCGTCGGAGTTCTCGCCGAAGACGAGACGTTGCACGGCCTTGTCGTAGGCGGCGAGCCCGTCGATGGGCAGGTAGCCACGGGCCTTGAGGGCTTCGGCCATGGACTTCTCGGCCGCTTCCACGCAGCGGAGGAGCGGAAGCTTGCCGTTTTCGTCGGTGTAGACGCCCACGCCGAGGTTCACCTTGTTGGGGTTCGGGTCGGCGTTGAACTGCTCGTTGAGACCGAGGATCGGGTCACGGGGGGCGAGTTCGACGGAGGAGAGCAACGACATGGCTCCCAGCTTTTCATGTGGGTAGCCCAACACCGGTCGAATTCGAGGTGAGAAGCTGCTCTCATGGAACTTCTCGGGATTCATCACGTGAACGTGACCGTTGGCGACATGGCCGTGGCGCGAGCGTTCTACATCGACCGGCTCGGCCTCACCGAACGTACTGATCGACCCCACTTCCCCTTTGACGGCGCGTGGATTGATGTGGGCGGTCAGCAGATTCATCTGGTGGTCGGGACGCCGCGAACTCCCGACCGGGATCATTTCGCCATGATCGTGGGCGACCTCGACGCGGCCTGCGAAGCACTTCGGTTGGAGGGCATCGAGGTCAGCGAACCTCGGGGAGTAGCCACGTCTCGACAGTCGTTCCTACGCGATCCGTGGGGCAACCTGATCGAGCTCCAGCAGGTCGGCTGAGGCTCATTCGGGGAGGCCAAGTTCGCGTCGAGCGCCACCAGCCACGCGCGTCATGACCTCTCGTACGGTTGCAGCTTCGACGTGACTGACGTGCGCGGCAAAGAACTCGTCGACGACGCGAGAGTGAACACGTTCCATTCGAAGGTAGGCACGCTTACCTTCGCGGGTAAGTCGGGCACGCACGCCACGGCCGTCACCATCGGCGCTACATCGTTCCACGAGACCGGCTCGCTCCAGTTGGTCGACTCGCCGGGTCAGCCAACTCCGTGAGGTGAGCACCGAGTCGGCCAGCTCGCTCATTCGTAGGGCGTGGCCAGGCGCGAGGTAGAGGTTGACCAGCACGTCGTACCAAGCGATCGGCATGCCGACGGCCGCGTCGAGCCGCTTCTCCATCAGCTCGGTGAGTGCGCTGTGGGCGCGCACGGCGACGTACCAGGCGGACCGAAGTTCGGGATCGGGCTTGGTGACGGTCTTCGGCATGGCGATCGGTGTGGCAAACGGGAGTGGTGTGGTGGAGGTCACGGCGTTCTCGGAAGAAAGTGGTTGCTAGTAGCAACAACGTATCGTACGCTGACCATAGTTTCCACCAGCAACTACTTAGGAGTCCCCCAAATGTCAGCACCTACCGAGCTCGCCCCCGGCACCTGGACCATCGACCCGACGCACTCGTCGGTTGGTTTCACCGTGAAGCACCTCATGATCAGCAAGGTCCGCGGTTCGTTCGCCAACTTCTCGGGAACGGTCATCGTGCCCGAGGACCGCTTTGCCAGCACCGTTGCCGTAACCATCGAACCGGCCTCCGTCTCCACCGGCGACGCCAACCGCGATGGCCACCTTCGCACCGGCGACTTCTTCGACGCCGAGAACAACCCGACGTGGACGTTCACCTCGACCGGCATCCGCGCCGACGGGGACGACTACAAGCTCGCCGGTGAGCTCACCATGCGTGGCGTGACCAAGCCGGTCGAATTGAACGTGGACTTTGAAGGTGTTTCGAAAGACCTTTACGGCAACACCAAGGCCGGCTTCACCGCCGAGGCCGAAGTCAGCCGCAAGGAGTGGGGCATGGAGTACAACGCCGCCCTCGAAACGGGTGGCGTAGTGATCAGCGACAAGGTCAAGCTCACCCTCGACATTCAGCTCGCCAAGTCGGCCTGAGAACGGGACTCGTGGCGGCGCTAACGTCGCCGCGTGCGCTTCCCCGAACTGGGTTTCTACCTTCTCGCCGGAGCGCCCGATTCGCCTCGGGCGCTCGTCGGCGAGTTGGCCGACGCCGAGCGACTCGGGCTCGGGAAAGCGTTCATCTCCGAACGGTGGAACGTGAAGGAGGCGTCGACTCTGTCGGGGGCGGCGGCCGTGTCGTCGACCTCGATCGCCATCAGCACGGCGGCGACCAACCACAACGTGCGGCACCCAGCGGTCACGGCGTCCTATGCCACGACGATGCATCGCCTCACCGAGGGGCGATTCACGCTCGGCATCGGTAGAGGAATCGAGCGCCTGTTCGATGTGTTCGGCATTGCTCGGATAACGACGGCGCAGATGGAAGATTTCGCCGGGCTGATGCGTCGACTCTGGCAGGGCGAAACGGTGATCGGGCACGACGGTCCCGCCGGCCGTTATCCGGTGCTTCGGCTGGACCCATCATTCCGCGAGGACATCCCGCTTGGGTTGGTGGCCTTCGGGCCCAACTCGCTCGAACTAGGCGGGCGGGTCTTCGACGAGGTGGTCCTCCACACGTTCTTCACCGACGAGACGCTTGCGCGCTGCGTACGGACGGTGAAGGATGCCGCAGAACGAGCCGGGCGCGATCCGGGTGCGGTGAAGGTGTGGTCGTGCCTCGCCACGGTCGGCGATCACGTCCACGAGCCGTTGCGTCTGAAGAAGACCGTCGGCCGACTTGCCACCTACCTCCAGGGCTACGGCGACCTTCTCGTCCGGACGAACGCCTGGGACCCGGCGGTGCTTGCTTCGTTCCGTGACGACGCCTTGGTCAAGGCGTTTGCCGGCCGAGCCATCGACGCCGTCGCCACCACCTCCGAGCTTGAGCACTTCGCCACCCTTCTGCCCGACGAATGGCTGGCCCCGTCGGCGACCGGGTCGCCATCCCGGTGCGTGGGGGTGGTGCGTGACCAACTCCGGCTCGGGGCCGACGGGGTCATTCTCCACGGCGCCAGCCCCGCTGAACTCGAACCGATCGTGCAGGCATACGCACCCTTCCCCAGCTCCTGACCAAACGGGGAGTTCGGCCATCCGGCCGCGTCGGAGAAGCGGGGAGACGCTTACCGTCGGCGTCCGTTGATGATGAGCGCGACACCGACGGGGAAGGCCAGCAATCCGCTGAGGAACAGCGCAGTCGCCCATCCGCTGCTCCCGTCACCGAACGCCGCCCCGAGCATTGCTGCCCATCCGTAGACGAACGCAATAGGACCGAACACGACGAGGAGGCAGCCAACTGGGGTCTGGCGCGAGCGTCGATTACCTGGCACAGTGCTCCTTCGCAAAGGCCCAGTTCGTCAACGGAGCCACAGTCACTGGCCGGGAAGACTACGGCGCGAACGACCGATGAAATCCTCCAATCAAGCCCGGATGCCCGCTACGACATGACAGCCAACTCTGCGGCAAGTACCACTCGGTCGGCGGACACCTAGGCTTCGGCGCAATGGCTGTCATTGATGTTGCCGGCTACATCGCCGACCTGAAGGATCACGCAACGGTCGACCACGGATTTCACGTTCATGATGAGCGTCATCTCGTGGAGACGTACTCCCTGCGCCAGGCATGGGAAGTCGACCTGCATCCCGAGGAAGGCTGCAGCGGGCCCCTTGACCTCCATCTCACTCTGGAAGTTGACCCTCGGGTGCTGCTGTCCTTCGAGGACAAGGTCAACGAGATCGGTGACGACTTCGACCCACCCGATGAGTTCTACTTTCCCCTCACGCTCACCTGGGCCCTCCCACCACTGCCGCGGCCACCGGATCTCCTCGTGCTGGCCACCGAGCTGGCCGGGATCGCCGGTCCGGACTTCCCGGTTGAGGTTTCGGCCATCGACTCCTTCGCGTCGGTTACCGACGCCCCACAGCGCTCCCTCACGATCGTGGCCAAACGACCTGTGTCGTTGGCGCGGATTTTCGGCGGCGAAGAGCTCCTGTGTGATCTCTTCGACGGATGTCGGCGAGTGAGTGGGTATCTGCTCGACCGCGCCCCCGTCTGGCTCGACGAGGAGCGCTAGCTCCGGCGGGGACCTCGGAATGCAGTCTTCAAACGCAAAGGCCCCGTGAACTGGTCACGGGGCCTTTCTTGCTCCGGGGCTCGGACTCGAACCGAGAACCTGCGGATTAACAGTCCGATGCTCTGCCAATTGAGCTACCCCGGAAGGGCTCATGGAGAATAGCCGAGGCGAAGCGCGGCTTCTGGACAGTTCCCGACAGTTCCATGGCATCTGCCACCGATACGATCGTCGTTCCCTCCGGGGCGGTAGCTCAGTGGTTAGAGCGCGGGACTCATAATCCCTTGGTCGTGGGTTCGATCCCCACCCGCCCCACGCATTCCCCGGCGACTTCTCGGTGTCCATCGCCCAGTTCGATCGACTTCATCGCCCAGTTCGGATATTTCGGCCCGATCCGGCTGGTTTTTTCGGCCATCTGGGCGACGGAACACCGTCACTTGGGCGACAGCCCGGAGGCGTCGCAACGGCGCGGCGCCGACGCATCAGTACCCCTACGCAGCCCTACCCAGTTTTACGGTGCGTTGGCCAAGTCGACCACGACGGTCTTGCCGCCGTAGCCGTTGGCTTTGTCTCGCCCTTCCACCGTGACCGTTGCTGTTCCGGCGGGAATCTTCACTCGTCCGAGTTCTCTTGGACGCTGGTGCTGCTGCACCTCGTTACGAGGGTCCCGAACGAAACGACACCCGCCACCACGATCAGACGAGTTCGGCCCTGAAAGCTCACAACGAGGGCGGACGGGCCATTGCCGCGGCGAGTCGGGCGCCGGCGCTTTTCCAGTCGACGACGTCCCAGAATGCGGCCGCCCACTTGGCCTTGGCTGCTTCGTACTGCAGGTAATAGGCGTGTTCCCACCCGTCGATGACGAGCAGCGGGGTGAGACCGGCAGCGTGGTCATGCTGATGATCGTGGATCTGGGAGACGACGAGTCGCTGTCCGAGTTCGTCCCACGACAACGCCGCCCAGCCGCTGCCGGCCAGCTTCGAGATCGTCATCGTCATGCGGTCGATGAGGGTCTTGGCATCGCCGAAACAGGCAGTGACGGCGTCGGCCAACGGTCCGTCGGGTTCGCCGCCGCCTTGGGGCGACATCGATGTCCAGAAGAGCGAATGAAGTCGGTGACCGCTGAGATTGAACGCGAGGCTCCGGTTCAATGCCGACGGGTCGTCGCCAACGGGCAACGCCGAGAGCTTCTCGGTGAGCTCGTTGGCGCCTTTCACGTACGCAGCATGGTGGGTACCGTGATGAAGCTCCATGATCCGCGACGAGATCGTCGGTTCCAGCGCATTGGTGGCGTAGGGGAGGTCGGGCAGGACGTAGGGCTTGGGGGTCGTCGTTTCCATGCCAACTACCTACCCCGGCGCGACCTCGACAAAACGTAGGGGACGGGCGGCAATCTCTCGGTGAAGTGCGCAAGTTGTGAGAAAGTCTTTGCCGGGTTGCGAGTAGGCCAGCCCGGGAAGCCGTATACGGAGGTTGGACATGCAGCTCACGACGACACGTAGTGGAGATGAGGCGGTCGTTACGATCGCCGGGGACGTGGATGCCGAGACGTCGCCGCAGCTCGAAGCCGAACTGAACACGCTGTTCTCCGGGGGCGCCACGTCTTTGGTTGTCGACGTGGAAGCAGTGTCGTTCCTGGGCAGCTCAGGACTGAGCGTTCTGATCGGCGCGCACCGCACGGCCGAACGCTTCGAGCTCCGCCGTGGCAACCGGATCGTCGATCGGCTGATCTCTCTCACCGGCCTCGGCCTGCTCTACGGCGACTCCGAACCGGCGTAAACGACTGAGCCTTCGGCGCTCGACCTCAGACCGTTGAACCTTCGTACTCGCCTCTCCCTCGTCGCCGCGGGGTTCATCGCGTCGCTGGTCGCCATCGGGGCGGTTGGTGCCCAGCTCGCCACGGACCGGTTAGAGGCGGCCAAGTCAGCAGGCGAGCTGACGGCGTTGGCGGAAAAAGCACTGCGGCTGAACTCGGCGTACGTTGATATGGAATCCGGCGAACGCGGGTTCATCATCGGCGGCAGCGAGGTGTTCCTGGAGCCCTATAACCGCGGGGAAGCGGCGGTGGACGAACTCCAGGCGGCGCTGGTCCAAGGGACCACGAAATTTGATCGCCAGACCCGAACGATCCTCGACGCCACCATCGCCGCGGGAGGCGCCTGGCGTGAGCAGGCCGGCCGCGAGTTGTCGCTACGACGCAGTTTCGGTCGGGCCAAGGCCGAGGAAGAAGTTGCCAGCCAAATCGGCAAGGAACGATTTGACACCTTACGAGCGTCGCTGGGTCGACTGAGCAGTCGGCTGGTCGACGCACAACGCGCCGCCAGCAGGCATCGTGAACACCGGGCCCGGCAGCTCTCGACACTCTTGCTGGCTGTTCCGATCATTGGCGTGTTGTTCACGGGCCTGATGGCGCTCGCCATCAGGCGATGGGTCGCTCGCCCAATGGACCGGATGCTGGCCGCCGTTCGCCTGATCGCGGCGGGCGACCTTTCGTCGAACGTGGAGGTCGGCGGTGCCGACGACGTGGCCGAGGTGGGCGCCAGCATCGATGCCATGCGGGCCACGATGGCGGACCGGTTGGCGGAATCGGACCGGCTCCGTGAGGTGGCCGACCGAGCCCGCGAAGCCATCGAGCAGAGCGCCACCGTCACCCTGCAACTGCGCAGTGAGTTAGCCAACGAGCTCGGTGATTTTCCGCCTGGATGGACAGCGGCTGCCAATCTGCTCCCAGCCGAGGGGTGGGTGGCCGGCGACTGCTACGACGTCACCCTCGTCGCCCCGCATCTCCTGGGCGTCATCGTCATCGACATCGCCGGGCACGGCGCGGCGCAGGCGGTCGTGGCCCTGCGGTGCAAGGAGATCCTCCGAGCGGCACTGCGAATGCGGTTGGAGCCGGGCGCGGCGCTCGGCCTGCTCGCCCAACAGGTTGGCGACCTTCATCCGTCGTTCGTGACGGCGTTCGTCGCCTTGGTCGATACGACCACGGGAGCGTGCCGCTATGCCAACGCCGGTCATCCGCCGGCGCTGCTGGCCGACCATGACAACACCGTGCATGAGCTCGAGCCGACGGGGCCGCTGCTCGGGGTGTTCGCCGGTACCTGGACCACCAAGAGCGCGCAGATGGCGCCGGGGGCGAAGTTCGCGGTCTACACCGATGGACTCACGGAAGCCCGCGATGATGCCGATGTGTTCTACGGAATGGAACGTTTTGCCGAACTGGTGGTGACCCTGCCCTGCGAGGTCGCAGAATCCGTGATCAAGACCTGCTTTGATGACCTGCACGCGTTTCGACCGTCCAGGTTGAGCGACGACGTGACCATCGTGCTTGTCTGCCGAGAATGCGAAGCTTCGTGACGAAGTCTAGTTTGGGACTGCCCCCAGCGGGTATGGGCGCTCGTGAATCCGAATCCCCACGACCGTGGACCTTCGGCGTTCCGCACCCCTTTGCAGGTGCCCGTGCCTGATCTCGAACTCCTCCTTCCCCCCGACCACGACCAAAATCGGGTGCTCCGCGCCAAGATTCGGGAGTGGTGCTCGACCGAGGGATTTGCTGGCGAGTTGTCCGATGACGTCGTACTGGTCGCCAGCGAATTGTTCAGCAATGCGGTGCGTGCCACGGTCGGCGAGGAGCCGATCACCGCTGAATTGGAACGCCATGCCAATGGTGCTCTCGTACGGATGATGAACGAAGGGCCGGGATTTGACCCGGACTCGCTTCCGGCGCCGGACCCGGCACGAGGCGGGGGTCGGGGAATCTGGGTGGCCAAGGCGCTTGGCACGGTCGCCGTTGCCCAACGGAAAACCAAAACAATTGTGACCGTCCTCGTCCACTGACGAGTCGGCGCGGCCATCGAGGTTTTGCCTGACCTAGGGAGGGGTACTGCCCGCCCATGATCTTCCGTGTTCTCGACGAACGTCCCGTTGGCAGCTTGGCGGAGTACACCGGCCGTGGCGGCGGTGCGGCGCTCGTCGCGGCCCGGGCGGTCGAACCGTCGGCAATCATCGACGTGCTGGCCGAGAGTGGCCTTCGCGGGCGCGGAGGTGCCGGGTTCCCCACGGGAACGAAATGGCGCAGCGTGCTGGCGAATGCGTCGCCGGTGCGGCCGACGTCGGTGGTCATCAATGCGGCCGAAGGGGAGCCGTCGACATTCAAGGACCGCACGATTCTTCGCAACAACGTCTTTCGCGTTTTCGAAGGTGCACTTATTGGGTGCCATGTCGTGGCCTCAGTCGAATTGATCGTGGCGATCAAACACACGTTCACCCACGAGATCGCCATCGTGGAAGCAGCCATTGCTGAGATGGCCGACGCCGGTTGGCTCGGCGCTGTGGACGTCCGCATCGTCGCCGGTCCGGGGTCGTATCTGTTCGGCGAAGAGACGGCGATGCTCGAGGTCGTCAGCCATCGACACCCATTTCCCCGCGTGAGTCCTCCGTGGCGTCGTGGCGTCGATGACGATGGCGACGAGGATGCCGACGGCGCCACCGCGGAATTGGCCGGGTCGGTCGATACGCTCGGAGCACCAGCGTTGGTGAACAACGTCGAGACCTTCGCCAACGTTGCGTTGATTGTGGCGAACGGCCCGTCCTGGTTCCGTGAAGTCGGCACCGAGTCGTCGCCCGGCACCATCGTGTGCACGGTGGTCGGCGACACTCGACGCCATGGCGTCGGTGAGTTCGCCATGGGCACACCGATCGGCGAGGTCATCGAGGCGCTCGGAGGTGGACCTCGCCGAAGCCGACGCATCATCGCTGTTCTCCCTGGTGCGTCCGCCGCCATCGTCAGTGAACGCGCCATCTGGACGCCGCTAACGCACGAAGATATGCGTGCCGCCGGAAGTGCCTTGGGCTCGGCCGGCTTCCTCTGCATCGATGATGCCGCCGATACGTTCGCCCTGGCGCACGGCGCGTCGCGCTTTCTCTCGGTTGAGTCGTGTGGTCAGTGCGTGCCGTGCAAGGACGATGGCATGGCGGTTACCGCGTTACTCCGCCAACTCCTCGATGGCACGGCCGCGACCGACGTGGCCAAGCAGATCGGCAATCGGCTCGGCACGATCACCAAGGGTGCGCGGTGCAGCCTCGCCAGCCAACAACAGATGGTGGTGGGCTCGCTGGTCGAGTTGTGCGCAACAACACCGGTGCTGTCGGGCCGGGCCGTACCTGACGGCGACGCGCTGGGGCAAGCGGAACGGGTCCTGGGAGCAGCGCTCCGTCCACTGCTCGACATCGTCGACGGCGTGGCCATTCTCGATGATTCGTTCGCCGATAAACAGCCTGATTGGTCCTACGACGAGACCAGCTCAGGGCTCTACCCGGTGCAGCGCCTCCAGGGTCATGCGTTGGCCGACGAAGGAGACGCCACGATCGTCCGGTAGAGGTTCTCGTAGTTCTTGACCATGGCGGCCGCGCTGAACCGCCGAACCGACGAATCCCGAACTCCCTGGCGATCAAGCTTCACGACGGTCTCCACGGCCGCGACGGCGGCCTCGATGCTAAAGACCAACACGCCGGTGGCGTCGTCGATCAATTCATTCATCGAGCCACGATCGAACGCGATCACCGGGGTACCCGACGCCATGGCTTCGACAACGCTGAACCCGAACGGCTCGTCGAAGCTGATCAGATGAAGAAGCGCGGCCGCCCCGCCGAGCAGTTTCATGCGCTCGTCCCCGCCCACCGGTCCGACGTAGCGGACGTGCCCACCGTTGAGATGTGGTTCAACCTGCTCGGCAAAGTACGCATCGTCCTGGATGATTCCGGCGATGACGAGCGGACGGCCGGCACAACGTGCGACCTCAATGGCTTCGGCCGTTCCCTTGTCCGGATGAATGCGTCCGAAGAAGAGCAGGTAGTCCTCGGATTCGGCTCGGAACGTGAACTGATTGGCGTTGATGCCGTGATGGATGGTGGCGGCATAGCGAAGGCGCGGATGTCGGTTCGCGTCACTGATGGCCACGTAGAAATTGGAGTGGTTGTACCGCTCGAAAACCGGGACGATCGCTTCTGACGAAAACCCGTGGATCGTGGTGACCATCGGAGTCCCGATAAGCTCGGAATACGTGAGGGGCAAGAAGTCGAATCCGTTGTGAATGACGTCGAACTCATCGGCTCGTTCGAAGAGCGCGGCGATGTGCAGACACTCGGCGACCTTCGGTTCAATGCGTGCATCCTCCGACCAGCCCGTCGGCGAGGTTGAAATTAGGCGAGCGCGCGTTGATGAATCCGCGGTGGCGAACAAGGTGACCTCATGGCCCAGGGCCACGAGGCCCTCGGTGAGGAGCGAGGCAAAGAGTTCCCACGGGCCGTAGTGCCGTGGCGGCGTCGTCCATGAGATAGGCGAAAGAACGCCGATACGGAGCTGCTCGGTTCTGGCCATGGCCACTCCTACCCGGTTCGTTCGCACCGTAAACGTGCGATCACCGGTTCGGGTCCCGGTTCTCATCAGTCGAAGTAACCTGATCGCTTGTCTTCTGGTGCTGCAATGCTGC
>JANLQX010000178.1:0-7553 GCA_031368095.1 Actinomycetes bacterium
AGCCGAGCCCGCCGGCCGCGAAGCCGACCTTTGGATCTACGACAGGGACGTTTCCGCCCTCCGCAACGACGACCTGCGTCGTCGTGCACGCCGTAACTCGACCCCCGGTACCCGGTCCACCAGACCGTGCCCACGCTGCGACAACGTACGTTCCGGCGGTTGTGGGAGCCGGCAAGACAGTCGACGGCAACGTAATGAAGGCGGTCTCACCAACCGTTCCGCTGCCGTTAGCGATCCCAAAGCGCCACTCGACGTAGACGCCCGCTAAATTCGACACGGCCGTAGCGCATGCCGAGTCGGCAACTACGGTGACGTTGCCCCCCGGGCCAACCGGGTTCGGCGTCACCGTTGTTGCGTGCGCTGGGCTTGCAACGAGTAGCAATCCGAATGCTCCGGTGAAAATCGTCGCTGCACGTCGCACGGCGATGCGACGTTGCGTCAGATCAGGGCAAGTCGATCGGTTAGATGTTTGCACGGGTTCCTCCGTTGTCTGTTGCGTCGGACGCACTTGTGTGCGCCGTCGTTGCATCGTGGACGTTCGACACGGATCGCCGATATGGGGAAATTCCTAATTCTCCTGAATCGATCCGCCGGGCCGACCGAGGCCTTACTTCAAGGTTGCGAAAAGGTGGTGCAGTTGCGATCGCATCACGCGCTCGTTGACGTCGATGAGCGTCGACGACGTCGAACCATCACGAGCGCCCCCAAGCCGAGCGTGCCGGCCGCGAGGCCGACCTTCGGATCAACAACCGGTACGGCACCGTTCGCGGCAATTGTCACTGGCGTGTTTCCGCATTGATCCAAGAAGAAACTTCCGTTCCGGTAAACCTCCGCGGACACCTGGTAGGTGACCGAACTACGGCCGACGCGGTGCGGCCAGGGCCTGGGCGACGGCGATGGCCAGTTCCGTGCGGTTCTTTACGCCGATTCGTCGGTAGGCGCGCTGCAGGTAGTGGTCGATCGTCTTCACGCTGAGGTGGAGCTCGGCGGCGATTTCGCGATTGGTTCGGCCGGACACCACTGCCAATGCCACGTTGCGCTCTTGCGGCGTGAGTAGCTCCAGAACGCGAGGCGGATCATTGGCCCGTTCGCTGAGTGAATCGGCCGCTTCGGTCGTGCCGGCGTGTACTCGTCGAGACGCTCGTTCCGCCCAGATTGATGCCCCAAGGCGAAGGAACAGTCGTCGTGCGTCGGCTTTGTCCTGGCCGCCTCCTCGCATGAGCAGCGTTCGTGCGACCTCGAATGGAACCCCCAATCCTTCGAAGCAGGAAAGCGCATCTTCGTAGAGCGCGTTGGCGGAGTCGTGGCCGTCAGCGAGTTGCGCGAGCGTTCGCGCCACGATGCCCTTGACCCAGCGACGGTCGCCGTCATCGCCAAGTTTCGAAAGTATGCGGAGATGATCGCGGGCCTCTGAGTGCCGACCGGCGCGCACCAGGGCGTCGAGATAGTCGCCGTGCCACGGGAAGTACTCCGGTTCCCGAAATCCCATTCGCTCGGTGATCTCGGCCACCCGGTCAAGGTGGGCCAGGGCGATCTCGTCATGGCCGAGTGAGAGTTCGAGGTGGCCGAGCGAAGCCTGACCCATGGCGAGAATGAGGGGGACATCAGCAGTCGCCGCAACCGGAAGGCCGAGGTCCAGCAACGCACGCGTCTCGTCCGCTCGGCCCATTGTCGCCAAGAGCTGGGCGGAAAGCACCTGCATCCACGCCGCGGTGAGCGGTGGAGGACTCAAGTCGTTGAGTAGGGGAGCGCTTAGGGCGTAGGCCTCGTCCCATCGACCGCGCCGCCAACACAGCGACGCCAGCAGCAAGCTGGTCGAGGCCGCCGTAAGTCGGGCGCCCATCTCTCTGGTCGTGTGCAGAAGAAGACGAATGAGCGGCTCGGCCTCGTCCCAGCGCTCGGCGCACACCCACGTGGTGGCAAAGAGCTCAGCGAGATGGATGCCGGCCCACGATCGCTCGGCCAGGAGCGCACGCATGAATGGCTCAAGGGGCGCCATCCGCCGCTCGTAGTCCTCCCAGTCACCCACCATGAAGGAGTTCCAGGCAATGGCGGCGCTGGCCGAAGCCCCGCTCACCAGGTCACCGCAATCGTTGGCCAGTTGCTCGGCCTCGCGTCCGCGTTCGAGTGCCGCCGGCAGATCGCCATCGAGATACCCCGAGGTGGACGCCGACGCGAGCGCTCGGGCGGCTCGAACCGGATCCACCACGCGCATTGCGGTGGCGACATCGACCAGGCCGCGCACGGCGTCTTTCGGCGAGGTGACCCACGTGGAGATACGTGACCGGAGCGAACGGGCATCGGCATCGTCGTGCGGCGTGGTGGCCGATCGGATCGAGTCGTCGAGCAAGCGGAACGCCCCAGCCGCATCACCGTGATCGAACATCGCGTCGGCGGCACGGGTGAGGAGCGGCGAACGCGACCCGACGGTGGACTGCAGCGACGCGGACCTAACCCACGCACTGGCCGCCTCCACCAAAGCCCCACGGGCGAACGCTCGATCACCTAGAAGTCCAATGGCATCGGCGGCCACGTGGTCGGCTCCATCGGCTCCCGATGCGAGGTGGATCGCTGCTCGGTCCTCGTCGCCGACGGCGAGACATGCCGTGGCGACACGGCGGTGCACCGCTCGCTCCCGTGAACTCGTGGCCGACGCAAGAACGGCGGCTCGAAGAAGCGGATGGCGAAACGCCACGTGCCATTCCTGACTCTGGACACTGAGCACGAACGTCGCCAGCCCAACCGACTCAGCGTCGCGCAACATCTCGACGAGATTGGGATCGACTGAACGGAGAATGTTCACGTTGCTGCAAATGGCTGCGTGGAGTGCAGCTCCCACGACTTCGAGGGGGAGGTTGGCGACCTGCTGGCGGTAAACATCAGGCAGAAGTTGGGCAATTTCCGACGGGTCGGGATCGACGGTGGCGCTCTTGCGTCCGACTTCGGCGATGGCCAGGGGGAGGCCGCCGCAGTGGATCGCCCAGCGTTCGGCGCGGGCGGGTGGGCATCCGGCTTGCACCAGCGCGGCCACGCTTTCGACGTGGGTGAGCGTCTCCAGATAAAGGTGCTCGACGCCTTGAATGAGGGCCCAACGAGAAGTGTCCGAGGCGTTGTCCGAACCCGCCGTCAGCCCAGCTTCGGCGAGCACCGGTGACTGTTCAATCAATGGACGGTGGGCGAGGAGCACAGCGACTCGGTCGGCTACGCAATGTCGGCCAACATGGGCGAGCACCTCAATGCTCGATTGGTCGGCCCACTGCAGGTCATCGAGGACGATGAGGATGGGGGCGGATCGGCCCGACACGGAGAGCAGCTCGAGAGCTTCGGCGGCCACCGACAAAACCGAAGGTGGCGCGGTGGCTGGTTGCATTCCCAACGAAGCAGCCAGCGCCGGGAATTGTTGCATCCGCTCGACGTCGCGGCGTTCGATCGCCAGGATCGAATTGAGGACGCTGAACGGGAGGTCGGCTTCGACCGGAACACCCGTCGCCAAGCGAATATCGAAACCCTGCGCCTCTGCACTGCGAATCGCCCGGCCGACGAGAGCTGTCTTGCCAACTCCGGCAACACCTTCGAGCGCGACCCCGCTGCCTCGCCCGGAACGGGCCATGGAGAGGAGTTCATCGATGGCGAGGAGCGGTTGCTCGCGTCCAATCAGCTGCGAGCCGGTTTCAGCTCGCATCGCTTCCGTTCCGTCCGAACATCGTCTCCTGGGCCCCGTCGCTGTTGAGTCGATTATGGCCGATCTGCAGTTGCCCGTGTTCTTCGACATGTTCCCGCCTCGGGATGGCCTGAACGCGGAACGTCTCCCGTCCTCTCAGCGAGGCGGTTATTCGCTCGTCGCAGCACCCTAGATTGGCGTCACATGTGCCAAGGACCGTCATGACTACCCCCCAGCCCACCGTGATCGGAACGACGGCGTGGACCGAGGTCGCTCGCCACGCCGACCGTCTCGGGGCGGTCCATCTCCGTGACCTGTTCGCCGCCGACGCGACCCGGGGCGAGACGCACACTGCCACCGGAGTTGATCTGTTCCTCGACTACAGCAAGCACCTCGTCGACGACGCCGCACTCGCCGCGTTGCTCTCCCTCACCGAAACTGCTGAACTGCGCGCGCAAATCGAGGCGATGTTCACCGGCGAGCACATCAACATCACCGAAGACCGAGCCGTTCTTCACACCGCACTCCGGGCCCCTCGCAACGCGACGCTGATCGTTGATGGCGTCGACGTCGTTGCCGATGTCCATGTTGTGCTCGATCAAATGGCGGCGTTTGCCGAGCAGGTGCGGAGCGGCTCGTGGGTCGGCGCCACCGGCAAACGCATCGCAACGGTCGTAAACATCGGTATCGGTGGCTCCGACCTCGGCCCGGCAATGGCCTACGACGCGCTCGCTGCATTTCGTCAGGACGGCCTGTCGTGTCGGTTCGTCTCCAACGTCGATGGCGCCGACCTCTGGGGCGCGGTCCGAGATCTTGATCCGGCAACGACCATGTTCGTCATCAGTTCCAAGACCTTCAGCACGATCGAGACGTTGACCAACGCCCGCTCGGCGCGAACGTGGCTGGTTGACGCTCTGGGCGACGCCGCCGTCTCCAGGCACTTCGTGGCTGTTTCGACCAACACGGCCAAGGTCGCCGAGTTCGGCATCGACACCGCCAACATGTTCCGGTTCTGGGACTGGGTCGGGGGCCGCTACTCCTTCGACTCCGCCATTGGCCTGTCGCTCATGATCGCTATCGGGCCCGACCATTTTGGTGACATGCTCGCCGGTTTTCACGCCATGGACAACCACTTTCGGACCGCTCCGTTTGGCCAGAACCTCCCGGTGCTGCTCGGCCTTCTCGGCGTTTGGTACGGGAACTTCTTCGGCACCCAGACCCACGCCGTGCTGCCCTACAGCCACGAGTTGAGCAAGTTTGCCGCCTACCTCCAGCAGCTCGACATGGAAAGCAACGGCAAGTCGGTTGATCGCGCCGGCGAGCCGATCACGGCAAGTACAGGACCGGTCGTGTGGGGCACTCCGGGAACAAATGGTCAGCACGCGTATTATCAGCTCATCCACCAGGGCACGGTCCGCATCCCCTGCGACTTCATCGGTTTTGCCCGTCCCAACCATGGACTCGACATTCACCACGACCTGCTCATGGCCAACTTCATCGCCCAGACCGAGGCGTTGGCGTTCGGCAAGACCTCTGACGCGGTGCGAGCCGAAGGCGTGGCCGAGCACCTCGTGGCCCACAAGACCTTTGCCGGGAACCACCCGTCGAGCACGATCCTCGCGCCGCAACTCACTCCGCATGTGCTCGGTCAGCTTGTGGCGCTCTACGAGCACAAGGTCTTCACCCAGGGTGCCATCTGGAACGTGAACTCGTTCGACCAGTGGGGCGTGGAGCTGGGGAAGGTGCTCGCCACTCGCATCTCGTCTGAGCTGAGTGCGGTGGGCGACGATGCACTTCCGCACGACTCATCGACTAGCGCACTCGTGCGCCGCTACCGGGCAATGCGCTAGCGGACGAATACAGGACGTTCTGGAGTCGACCGACCAGGGTCGAACGAGTAGCCGGCCTCGGCGAAGGCGCCGATGTGGTCGACCGATGCAATACGTTCGCGTAGTAACCAGCTCGACATGATTCCGCGGGCCTTCTTCGCGAAGAAGCTGATGATCCTGGGCTCGCCACCGTCTTTGCGATCGAGGAAGGCCGGCGAGACCACCGGTGCGCCAAGCTTCGCCGGACGAACGGAGCCGAAGTATTCCTGCGACGCAAGGTTCACCAGCACACGTTCGCCGGGACTCTTCTTGAGTGCGACGCACAGTGCGTCGGTGATTTCGTCACCCCAGAAGTCGTAGAGATCTCGGCCCTTCGAGGTGGCGAGCTTGGTGCCCATTTCGAGCCGGTACGGCATGATCAGATCCAGGGGTCGAAGGAGCCCATACAGGCCGGAAAGAATCCGGAAAGCCTTCTGCGCATAGGCGAAATCGTCCCCGGTGAAGGTTGTTCGCGCCGCCATGCCGTCGTACACGTCACCGTTGAAGGCCAAGACGGCCTGCCGGGCGTTTCGCTTGGTGAAGGGCAGTTCGAAGTCCCGGTAGCGGTCCACGTTGAGTTGCGAGAGCGAAGGGGAGATCGACATGAGGGCGCCGACCTGTTCCACGCTCTTGGTTCGCATCACGTCGATGAGCTCAGCCGACCGATCGAGCATTTGCGGACGGGTGAAAACGGTGGTGGCAAGAGGCGACTCGTAGTCGAGTGATTTGGCGGGGGAGACAACGATCAGCACCCGTCCATTCAAGCGCTGTCGTCGGCTACTCCGCGCAGCAGAAGACCGCCGAGCGCGGCGGCAACGAGCGTGGCGGCGAGAACGGCGAGTTTGGCCGGCAGGGCGATGCCCGGACGGTTGAACGCAAGATCGGTGATGAACAGCGAAACGGTAAACCCCATACCGGCGAGCGCGGCGACGCCGACCATCGACCGAAAGGTCAGGCCCTCGGGAAGGGTCGCCACCCGGAATTTGACGGCGAGCCAGCTGGCGCCGGTGATGCCGATTGTCTTCCCGACAACGAGACCAAGAACGATGCCGATGCTCACTCGCGAGGTCACCGCCTGTCGGAGCGCCGATGCGTTGACCTGGATACCGGCATTGGCAAGAGCGAAGACCGGCACGATGACGAAGCTCGTCCACGGATGAAGTAGGTGCTCGAGCCGCTCGACAACCGACACCGATTGGCGGGCGATCTGCATCGTTTCCTCGGCCGCCGAGAGGTTCGAAATGTCGTTGAGCGCGTCGTAGTCAATGAGATCTGTGGGAAGGGCGGGCTTCGTCGGGGCCAAGAGTCCGAGGACGACCCCGGCGAGAGTGGCGTGGATCCCTGCTCGCATGGTGGCGTACCAGAGGACCGTTCCGACCACGACGTAGACACTGATCCGTTGCACTCCGGTGCGGCGCAGTATCAGCACGGCGCCAAGCGATCCCGCCGCGAGAGCGAGCATGGAAAGGTTGATTCCCTTGGAGTAGAAGATGGCGATCACCACCACCGCGCCAATGTCGTCGACGATGGCCAACGCCAAGAGGTACAGCTTGTGCGACGGGTGAAGGTGGCGACCGAGGATCGCTAGAGCACCCAACGCCATGGCAATGTCGGTGGCCATTGGAATACCCCAGCCGCGAGCAGCCTCGGTGCCGATGTTCACGGCGACGAAGAGTGCGGCCGGTACGACCATCCCTCCGAGCGCGGCGATTACCGGGAGGGCCGCACGCTTTGGATCGCGAAGTTCACCCCCAACGAGTTCGCGTTTGATCTCCAGCCCCACCACGAAGAAGAACACCACCAGGAGGGCTTCATTGACCCAATGCCGCAGATCGAGGACCAGGGTGTGCGACGTGCCAAGGCTCACGGTCAGGTCGGTACTCCAAAACGTTTGATACGACTCACGCCAAGGAGAGTTCGCCCACACCATGGCGAGCGTGGCGGCCACGAACAAGAGGACGCCGCTCGCCGCTTCGGCGGCAAGAAAGTCGCGCAGCGGTCGAATGGCCCGGTGTCCGAGGGTG
>JANLQX010000210.1:0-3446 GCA_031368095.1 Actinomycetes bacterium
AACCATCGAACTCGACGAAGACCTTGTGGCGGAGGCCCGGGCAGTACTCGGCCAACGCACGGTTCGAGCAACAGTCGAGGAAGCACTGAGGCGCGCCGTCAAGTCCGAACAAGCCGCCGACCGATCACGGCGAGCTGAACAGATCGACGCGATGGCACGGGCGTCTCGTCTTCTCGACAATGACGTGCTGCTGAGTGGCGAGGCCTGGCGTTGAGTGGTTGGATCGTTGACAAGAGCGTCGCCACTCGGATGGACAACCCAACGGTTACCGCTCAGCTTCTTGACGCCGACGGCCCCCTCTACATCTGCGAGGTCGGTCTCCTCGAACAGCTGTACTCAGCCAAGAGTGCACGCGACTACGACCGCCTCGAAGTCATTCTTCGTACCAACTTCGACGTCTTGAGCTCCCCCGACGACGTCTTGACCGCAGCGCAGCGTCTCCAACGAGACCTTGCCCATTTCCGCGGTCTCTGGCACCGACGACCGCTACCCGACCTCCTCATCGCCGTTACCGCGATGCATCATGACGTTGGAGTCGTCCACGCTGACAACGACTTTGACCTCATCAGCAAAATTCGGCCGCTGAGGTCCTGGAAACTTCGCGTCACCTGACCGGCGACCGGTTTCGTCATCCCGCTGGTGCTGCGAGGACCCGGTCACGAGCGCGGTCGAGCGCATCGATGCGCGCACCGACGAGAAAGGGGTTGCCGGGAATACGGGGGGCCCGAATCTCCGTCGGCACGGCGGCACCCCGCATGGCTTCGGCCAGTCGTTCTCGGAGCGATCCCATATCGGACCAGGGGCCGGCCACGACCACCGCCTCCGGGTTGATGAGCGCAGTGGAGTTTGCCAGCGCCACGGCTACGGCATCAACGATCGCCCGCCGTGTTTTGGCATTGCGAGCATCCTTGGAAGAAAGGATCGCGGCGACGCGATCGACATCGATGGCACTGGTGCCCGCCGTGGTCAGCCCAAGCTGGGTGAAGCATTCGATCAGGCGAAGCGCCCGACCATCCGGACCCCGAGTGACCGTCTGCCAAATCTCGCCGGCGAGCCCTGTCCACCCCCGATGGATACGACCATTGATGATGAGCCCGAGACCGATGCCAGCGCCAAGCCAGAGGTAGCCAAAGTCATCAAGATCCTTGGCACTTCCCTGACGATGCTCGGCCAACGCGCCGAAGTTCGTGTCGTTGTCGACCACGACGATCTCTCGGCTGAACCCCAGCCGAGCGAGAACGGCGTGTGGGCGTAACTCACCGATGAGAAAGGGTGAGTTCGGAAGGCTCGTAATTTGGCCCGATCGTTGATTGACGGGGTCGGCGATGCTCATCGAGACGGCGAGGACCGGGGCCGGAACGCTTTGCTTGGCACCACGAGCTACTCGCTCGATTGCGCTCGACAGTTGTCGCGGTGTGATCGGCGATCGGACTGGTTGCTCCGCACGGTGGACCACATTGCCGCGCAGGTCGAGAACCTCGGCCAGAACACCCTCCGGCCCGGCGTGCATGGCGAGGGCGATACCGAGCCCTTCGGCGAGACGACAGTAGGTGCCGGTTCGACCCCGGCTTCCGTCGTTCTGCGGCCCACACTCGACGACTCGACCGACCGCCCCGAGTCGTTTGACACTCTCGGAAATCGTGGGTTTCGAAATCCCCGTACGTACGGAAATTTGCGATCGCGTGAGCATCTCCTCCGCCATCAACTGCGTCAACACATGCACGTCAGTGAGTCGGCGCACGACGTCGAGCGTCGGCATTTCGGTGGCCTCAGCGGCGGCCCCCTCGCCTGTTCTGGTTCGACGCATCGGCATTAGTTAACTCTCCTTGCAATTTGCTGTGACGATGGGCATACTTCTGCGTGTCGACATTCGTTAGGTCTCATTACGAATCGACTCGGAATGCCGATGGACGTCTCGAATCACCTTGAGAGTCTGTCTGAACTCCCAGTATCGACGGCGCGGGCACCCTGCCCTGGTCGTCACGGATCTACCGGTCCGGTACCCACCGATCTCCCCTGGTGGGTACCCGGCCGGCGGAACACCCTCGCGTCTATCGACGCGAGACCAACCACAGACAGACCCGCGAGGGGGAAGAGGACACATGAAAAAACGAGCGCTACTTGGCGTCGCCGTAGTTACCTTGGGCTTGATCGGCTGCAGTTCTGACAAAAGCCGCGACACGAGCCCCGCCACCGAGGCTTCGGCCACGGAAACGGCAACGGAGGCGGCGACCGAAGCGGCAACTGACGCCGCCGCCCCGGCCGCCAAACCCGCATCGGGCGAATTGGAGATCTTCTCGTGGTGGACATCGGGTTCGGAGCATGCGGCGCTCGAGAAACTCTTCAACACCACAACAGCAGCGAATCCCGACGTAAAGATCGTCGACGCGGCTGTTGCCGGCGGTGCCGGCACCAACGCCAAGCAGGTCCTCGCCACCCGCATTTCAAGCGGTGAGATCCCGGCCACGTGGCAGACCCATGCGGGCGGTGCCCTGGTGGATTTCGTCTCCCAAGGCGTGACCGTCGACCTCAGCGAGCTGTACAAGGAACAGAACTGGGCCGCGGTGCTTCCAAAGCCGCTGCTGGACAGCATGGTCGTCGACGGCAAGATAACGGCGGTTGCAACCGGCGTCCACCGCGGCAATGTGCTGTTCTACAACAAGGCTGTGCTCGATAAAGCCGGCGTGACGCTCGGTGATTCGACCTCGTGGGCCGACTTCGAAGCGGCCGCGACGAAGATCAAAGCGTCCGGTGTCGCGCCGTTGTGTCTTGGCGACAAGGACGTCTGGACCGACGTCACCTTTTTGGAGAATATCCTCATTGGTGAGCTCGGAGCAACCGGCTGGAACGGCCTTCTCGACGGCTCGGTGAAGTGGAGCGATCCCAAAGTTGCTACCGCCGTTGAGCACTTCAAGACGGCGCTCACCTGGGCCCAGGAAGACCATCAGTCGCAGGACTGGACCGGCGCCGTCGCCGCGCTCGCCGAAGGTAAGTGCGCCTTCAACTCGATGGGTGACTGGGAGTACGGCGAGCTGTTGGTCAAGCAGGCCAAGGTCGACGGCACGGATTTCAGCGCCACGATCCTCGGTGACGCCAGCACCTTCGCTACCGTTACCGACGTCTTCGTGGTCGGCAAGGGTTCGAAGAATGAGGCCGCGGCGATTGCCTGGATGAAGGCGCTTATGGACCCGGTTGCCCAGGTCGAGTTCGCCAAGCTCAAGGGTGCTTCCCCCGCCCGCACCGATGTCGACCTTTCGTCGATTGGTCCGGTCGGTCAGAGGAATGCGAAGGCCCTCGCCTCGGGGACACTGGTTCCCTCGCTGGTCCAGGATTCCGCGCTCACCACCAAGGGAGCGAGCCAGGCATTCTCCGACGCAGTCACTCTGCTGGTCGCCAGCGGTGACGGCGCCAAGTTTGCGGTGGCGATGGACGCCGCCATCGCCGCC
>JANLQX010000240.1:0-23348 GCA_031368095.1 Actinomycetes bacterium
TGTGCCGAGGGCCCGTCACAAGCGTCCGATCGGAGTGGCCGTGCCGCAAACGGCGTTGCCCCGGATTGCCCCGGGGGCCTCGACCTCGGCTCCCCCCACCACGGTTGTTCCGACGACCGCTCCGGCAAACGCTCCGTCAACCAAGGGCGGTCAGAAGTAAACACCTCGGTCGTTCTCGGCGCCGTATTGCTGGCCATTGCGGGCGTCCAGGCGTTGTGGTCGCCCTGAGGTCGATCGGTCGCCGAGACCGTTGGTCCGTCAGTTCGGCGGACGCTGCGTCCGCTGGTGTGGGCGGAATTCGGCGGTGCCGCCGTCGCCGGCGCCTCCGCAGTGGCCGTTGTCGTGTCGGCCTTGCTGACGCGCGCTGCTGTTGGGCCGCTCTCGATCTGGGCCTCGGGCGTTCTCGCCTTGGCCTCGGTGGCCGGTGACCTCGCTAATCGCCGAGGCGTTCGGATTTTTCGGCCACTTGCCGTCTTTCGTCAGGTGCCGCGCTTCTTCGGTCACTCGGCCGGGCCGTGGTGGGCGGCGGCGCGTTACGGCGTTCGCATGGGAGTCGGGCCGGCCACGATCCTGGCGTCGTGGTCATGGTGGGCGGGATTCGTGATGACGGTGGCCGGCGGACCCGTCGGTGCCGTTGTCGGAGCAACGGCGTTTGCTGTCGGTCGAACGATCACGATGGCACTTGCCGTAAGTGGGGTCGAGGACGGGGTCGCAATGGCGAAGCGTGCCAGGCGTCTTGACTCGTTGTCCGGCGTGGGGGCAAAGACGACGGCACTGCTCACCGTTCTCATCGGTTGCGTGGCTGTCAGTGGAGCGTTGTCGTGAGCCGGAGCGAACCAGGCTTGCGGGGACTTCTCGTGCCGGGTCACGCCGGGATCACCGACCTGTTCTCGGCGGACGTCCAAGTCGTCGACCTCCTGCTGGACGAGGCCGCACTGCTCCATCGCGATCCGCGAGCGGAACGGAGTCGATTGCTGACAAGAAGGTTCGTGGCCGCTGCCGTCAGTCGCTGGTGGGACGGGAACGATCCGGAACTACTATGCGCACAGATTATCCTGTGTCGCTTTGCCGGTCCTCACGATGCCACGCTTTCGGCCGCCGACGGCTGGGTCGAATTCGCTGCCGGAGGAGCGTTGATCGACGAGGCCGGCGAAGTTCGCCTCGCCGTCCTACGCGAGCCGTCGACCGATCACGACAGTGAGCTGGTGCACGCCGCCACCTTCGGGTCGAGCGGAACCGTGAGCTACTCGGTCGTGGCCTCGTCGCCCGAGACTGCGCAGGCAACCCACCGAGCCCGGTTGTTGGCGCAGGCTCAGATCAAGGTGCTGGCGCTCGGGTGATGGCTAATGCCAACTGCAGGAGTCGGCCTTCGTCGAAGGGGCGGCCGAGGAGATCGATACCTGGAACCGGAACGCGACGCCGGTCTGGACCGAGGGGAAGCGTGAGCGCCGGCAATCCGCTGGTGGCCGACACGTGACAGTTGGCGCTCGGCTGTGGAGCGCCTCGAAGCGACGGAAGGTACGGCGTGGTCGGATAGATAAGCGCGTCGAGCTCAAGGCGATCCATAACGTCGATGAGACTCGCGGCGTTCCCCTTCCGACGGTCCAGGCGCGCTCGGTAGTCATCAGCGTTCGCCACGCGGAGAGGCTCCGTCAACCACCGCTCCTCGCCTGCTCCAGAAAGCACCAACGGACGCGTGGCGCGGGACTCCGCGTCGATCACGTTGGCATCGGCGAGCGGTGGAAGCGTCACGTCGACGAGTACTACTTCGGCTCGGCGTAAGCGGGTGAGCATCGTTTCGCCCGACGCATCGTGTCTATACATGCCCAGACCACGAAGTGCTCCGACTCTCCAATGCTCGGAGGTCTGATCAATGGCGAGATCTTCTGTGTACGTACGTTCGCGTGTCGGAGCAGTAGACGTCAACGGGTCGCGAGGGTCTGGTCCGGCGATCACGTCGAGCATGGTGGCGAGCGTGGCGACATCGGGTGCCATTGGTCCGACCACATCCTGCGTCGGTGACAGCGGGACCACCCCGGCGCGACTGACCAGACCCGGAGTCGGGCGAAGGGCGAGAATCACATTGGCGGCCGCCGGGTAGCGGAGCGATCCGCACGTGTCGGTGCCGAGCGCACCGTCGGCGTCACCGAGGGCGACCGCCACCGCTGAACCTCCGCTCGACCCCATCGGTCCGTAGCGGGGATTTCGGGCATTGGCCGTTGCTCCGACCGTCTGGCTCACGGACCGCACGCCGCGAGCCCACGTATCCATGTTCGTGTGCCCCGGAATCACCGCTCCGGCGGCGAGGAGCCGGTCTACCACCGTGGCGTTCGAGGTGGGCCGACGACGGGCGAGGGCTGTTGCCCCGGCCGCCGTGGGGAGCCATGACAGGTCGATGTTGTCCTTGACGGCGACGATCACGCCACGGAGGGGTCCGAGCGGTGCCGCCGCCGCCTGGGCCAACGCCATTCGCTCGTCGACGCTGGTCCAGTGACGATACGAACGATGCGACTCGATCATTTCCAGGCGGTCCCTCACCTCCGCAACGAGGTCGACCTCGGTGCCGACGGCGGTGCCACCTGGCGACAGCCACAGAGCGACCACCGCAACGCCGGCACCGGCGCGTCGGAGGAGCGTCACCATCGCTCCCAGGTCCACCGCACCGGTCGTCCGTTCGCATAGGGCATCACGCCGTGGAAGGGCCGTGGGTCGTCGTCGAAGACGAGCGGAAGGAAGAAGCGGTCGCCCTCCCACATCGGCAGGTTGGCGGCTTCAACCGCGGCCTCGTTATCGACGCACGCCTGGCGCAAGCGGGGGAGCGAAATCCACTCGAGGTCACCCTCTTCGTTTCTTGCCGGAGGAACGCCGGACCACGCCGTGACGACGAAGATGAAGCCGAGCCAGTCCTCGCCGTTCGGGCCAAAGCCTGGCCAGCTCACGGTGCCTCGCAGGGTCATTGCGTCGACTTCGATGCCAGCTTCCTCGCGCAGCTCACGACGCATTCCGGCGGCCACGTCTTCGTCGGCTTCGAGCTTGCCGCCGAGACCGTTCCACTTTCCGAGATGCTCGTCGCCGGGGCGGGCCGTGCGGTGAACGAGGAGCACGGCACCGTCGGTATGGTCCGGCCGAGATCGATCGACGATGTAGGCGAGGGTTCCGACAATTGGTGTGTAGGTCATGGATGGGTCCGCACTGGAGTGATGGGTGGCGAGATGGGCGAGGGCAGACTGATGTCGACATGTCGCGACCTCGTGCCCTCATCTTCGACTACACCGGCGTGATCACCGTTCCTCTCCCGATGTCGTCCGATGCCGCAACAGCCTCGACAGCCTCGACAGCAGAGGAGGACGCAACGCCATCGCAACTCCTGCAGACGATGATGCGCCATGAACTTCACAACCCAGATCCTGACGGGCTGTGGAACCGACTCGAGCGTGGCGAGGCGCCACTGGCCGAGCTCCTTGTCCGAATTGATGATGTTGCGCCCGGAGCGAGTGTGTTTTTCGCCGCCGGAGGGGCCGCCTCGCTGATGGCCGCGCTGACGGTTCGCCCCGACGTGATCGCCCGTCTTTCTCGCTGGCGACACCAGGGTGTTCCGCTGGCGTTGTTGACGAACAACGTCAAGGAGTGGCGTCCACTGTGGACGGCCAACCTTGAAGCGGCCGGAGGCTTGTCGTTGTTCGATGTCATCGTCGACTCCTCGGAGATCGGCATGCGCAAGCCCGAAGCGCGGATCTACACGCACACCGTGGAGGCGCTGGCGATGGCAGTCGGAACGCCGCTGGCTCCGACGGACTGTTTGTTCGTCGACGACTTCGCCCAGAACATCGAAGGGGCTGCTGTAGTCGGTCTGCCAGGCCTGCTGGCGACGCATGACGACGAGCACTGGACCACGCTCGACCGGATACTTGCGAGCTAGCCGAGGAGGAGCGAGCGCACCCAGGTACGCATCCCGTCGACACCTCTGCCGGAGGTGGAACTGACCCAACGAATGTCGTCGGGGTGCAACCCGCAACCCGCGGCCACTTCGTTGCGTCGACGACCGAGCGCCGCCGACTTGAGACGGTCGCCTTTGGTGGCGACGACGGCGTGCGGCACGCCAACGCCCCGCAACCATTGGAGCAGCGTCGTGTCGAGCTTGACCGGGCCGATCTCACCGTCGACGAGGGCGACGACCATTACGAGTTGCTCGCGCTGAGTCAGGTAGTCCTCAATCATCGACTGCCAGCGAAGACGTTCGGTATCGCTGACGCGAGCGAAGCCATATCCCGGAAGGTCCATCAACGCCCCGCCACCTTTATGGGCAAATTGATTCAACAATCTGGTTCGACCAGGCGTGTTTGACACGGTGGCTAGACCGCGGCGATTGGCCACGGCATTGATGATCGATGATTTCCCCACATTGGATCGACCGACGAATGCGACCTCGGGGCCGAGATCGTCGAACGTGGTGTGATCGGTGGCGGACTTGACGAACTCCAGCTCGAGCGGGCGATCACTCATGCGTGCAGCTCGCCTCGACGTGCCGCCACGAGGGAGCGGTCGATGGCGGTGAGTCCACCAACCAGTTCCTCCTCGGTGGGCCAGCCGAACCCAATTCGAAACGACCGTGGGTCGACTTCGAACCAGTGGCCAGGCCCGACCATCGTTTGGCCGACATCGCGAAGGTGGCGGTGGAACACATCCATATCGAACGCAAACGGATCGTGCACGCGCGGAAAGCACACCACCCCGCCTGTCGGCTCGACCCATTCGAGATAGCGCTGCGTGTTCATCCAGTCACGAACGATACTGAGGTGACGCTCAGCAACGGTTCGGCTCCGCTCCAACAGGACCTTTCGATGGCGGAGGGCATGGGCCGCTATCGCTTCGTCGAGCACGGATCCGCAGATCATCATCTGCTCCTTGGCTGCCAGCATTCGCTGGATGTACTCCTGGTTCTTGGTGAGCGCCCAGCCCACCCGCACCCCGGGCAGGCCGTAACTTTTCGATAGCGACGACACGCTGATGGCGCGCGCATATTGCTCCGCCGCCCACGGAAGCGTCGCCGCTCGGTTCAAGTCCCGATACGTTTCGTCGACGAGCAGTACGCACTTGTGACGTTCGGCGACACGGATCACATGCTGGCGTTCTGCCGCGGTGAGCGACGTACCCGTGGGGTTGTGCGGATCGGTGATCGAAATCACTTTAGTACGTTCACATACCAATGATTCGAGATGATCAGGATCGAGGCGATACCCACCTTTGTACGTGAGGTGCAGGGGCATGACGTGGGCACCGATGGCTCGCGGGGTCTCGACGTTCGTGGCGTAGTTCGGGTGCATCACCACGATTTCGTCGCCGCGGTCGAGGAAGGCGGTGTGCACGATGAACAGAGCCATTGCGGCACCGGCCGTGACGAGCACATCAGCGGGCTCCAGCTCCGAGGTGGTCGAGGCGATGAGCGATCGAAGTTCGTGGTCGCCCCGGTGGTCGCCATAGCCCAACACCCGGCTGGCCAATCCGGTCAGGAAATCCGCATCGAACGCCACGAGATCGCCGAACGAGGAATCGCGCACGCTCGACTCACACAGGTTGAACCGGACCCGCTCGCGACCCGGTTGCTCTTCGGGAGACTCGACTTCGATCGGCATCCGTCGGTACTGCATTGCCCAACGGTACCTGGGTTGACCAGGGCGAAAGGCCGAACGTGTCTCCAACGCTGAACGATGGTCACGGTTCATTCACGACTCGTTCACAAGTCGGGTTGACGATGGGTCCATGGCCGATGATCCCCGCTCGCGCATCGCTCACCTCTATCGACGGATCGGATTCGGCGCGACTCCGACCGTGCTCGACGGTGCCGTCGCCGCCGGGTTCGACGCCACCGTCGATTCGCTCTTCGACCCGTCCATTTCGGATGCGGGAGCCGCCGCCACTCCGCCGCCGTCGTCGCTGGTCCTAATCGCCCCGATACCCGCGACCTCGGCGGAGGAGAAAAAGGCCCGGAACATCGTGAAGCGCACGCAGAACATCGGTCTCATGCGGTGGTGGCTCGATCGCATGACCGCCACCGAGCGTCCGCTGGCGGAAAAGATGACCCTGTTCTGGCACGGACACTTTGCGACCGGCATCGAGAAGGTCGACGAAGCGATCTACATGCTCACCCAGAACCAGATCTTCCGTACGGCCGGTCTCGGGCGGTTCGAGCCCCTCGCCCTGGCCGTCGCCAAAGACCAGGCGATGCTCGTGTGGCTTGACGCCAACGACAACAAAAAGGGGAGTCCGAACGAAAATTTCGCCCGGGAGTTGATGGAACTCTTCACCATCGGTATTGGTTCCTATACCGACGGTGATGTTCGTGAGGCGGCCCGGGCATTCACGGGAACTCGCGTGGAGCGGCGCACCGGGACGATCTCCGTGCTGGCCCGTCAGCTCGACTCGTCGACGAAAACGATCCTGGGTGACTCAAGGAACTTCGGCTTTGACGACACCGTGTCCTTCCTGGCCAATCGAGCGGAAACGGCGGCGTTCGTCAGCGCCAAACTGTGGAGCCGCTTTGCCTATCCGGTCACCACCTCGGATCCGGTGGTGGCCGACATCGCCGGAGTCTTCCGTCAGGGTGGTGACATCACCACGGTGATGAAGGCCATCGTTCGTCATCCACAGTTCGTGAGCGTCGCAGCCCGGCAAGGTCTGGTGAAGCAACCGATCGAATGGGTGGTCGGTTCCATGCGCGCCCTTGGTATGCGTGCCAATGAATTCGAAGTTCTCGGCCCGGATCCCGTCGGCACCCTTCGCGACCTGAACCAGGTTCCGTTCAATCCACCGAGCGTGGGCGGTTGGCCGCAGAATGGCTACTGGCTTTCCACGGCCACCGCGCTCACGCGGCTTCGCTACGCCATTGCTCTTGCCGGCCGCGCCAATCTGTCGTGGCTCACGGGAGTGGCGGCGCCCGGTCGACCGGACGCGATCGCCCGACAGCTCAGTGTCGACGGTTGGAGCCGGTCCACGCTGGGCGGTCTCCAAAAGGCCTCGACGCCGAAGTCCCAACTTGCCATCGCGCTCACCAGCCCTGAGTACGTGCTCGCCTGATCGGCGCCCCCAAATGCGAACCTTCTCCGCTCGAAACGAGTTCACCGTGGACCTTCCCATCACCTGTCCCGACGGGCGCACGCTGACCCGTCGCGAAGTTCTCGGCGGTATTGGGGTGGCCACGGCCGCACTCACTGCCCCGTCCCTTCTCGCCCGTCCAGGCTCGGCCGCCTCGGCCGGCGTGCGCGCCCAGGCCAATCTGGCGCCAGCACCCCGCCGCCCAGGCCAAGGCATCCTCGTACTTGTCACGCTCTACGGCGGCAACGACGGCATCAACACGATCGTGCCGACTCAGGATCCCGTCTACGCCGCCGTGCGAGGTGCGGCTGGGATCCCGGCCGACCAGACGCTTCGCCTGAACGACGGTTTTGGGTTCCATCCATCGCTCGTCGGGATCAAGGCGCTGTTCGATCAGGGCAAGGTCGGCGTCGTTCCCGGTGTTGGCTACCCGGCTCCCAACCGGAGTCACTTCCGGTCCATGGACATATGGCAGTCGGGTGTTCCTGAGCGCGTCGACCTGACCGGCTGGCTCGGCCGCTGGCACGACGCCGTCGGGGCCGATCCCATGCGCATGCTGTCCATTGGGCCATCGGTGCCGCGAGCTCTCGTCGGCGCCAGGAGCAGTGCGTCCGCCGTCCCGAACGGCACGTTCAACCTTCCCGGCGGCGCCCCGCTGACGAACGCCTACCTCGAAAGCGTTCGCGCTCCAACGCCCGAACTCGGGGCCTGGGCCGGACGGATCATCGACACCGGATCTGATCTCCTTCGTGTCAGCGCTCAGATCGGGCCGATCCTCAAGGGTGGCGGCCAGGGAACGGCGGCCGTCAACCTTGAAGGCGTCGCCGACGATGCCAAGTATTCGGTTCTCGAACGACAGTTGGCCGAGGTCGCCACGCTGATCCGAGCCAAGGTCCCCACGCGTGTCTACTCGGTGTCGCTCGGTGGATTTGATACGCATGCGAACGAACTGGGAACACATGCCAACCTGCTCGGTGTCGTGGATCGTTCCCTTTCGAAGTTTCTCGCCGATATCGCCACGGACCCCATGGCGAGCGATGTCGTGGTCGTCGTTTACTCGGAGTTCGGTCGGCGAGTGGCGCCCAACCTCTCGAACGGGACTGATCATGGAACGGCCGGCCCCGTGCTGGTGGTGGGCCACGGCGTACGAGGTGGTATGCACGCGGACTATCCCAGCCTGAGCGATCTGGTCGACGGTGACCTGAAGGTGACGACCGATTTTCGAAGAATCTATTCGACGATCATCGACCAGGTTCTGGGTACTGATCCTGCCGCCGTGCTCGGTCGTCGATACGACGCACTCGGCTTTCTCTAACGTCGACGTGGCGCAACCCTGGCGTGGCGTAGTTCATCGGTAACCTAGTGACCGTGGCGAAACCAGTACCGCTTGGCGATCACTCCGAGGTGTCGGTTGCCGTGCCAGCAGTGATTCCGCCCGAGCTCCGAACGGCCGCGGGGTTGCCCTGGGCCGGATCGCCCGATCAAGCCCTGTGGCGCAATCAGCTTCGCCTTTCCACCCAGTTGCTGATCCGACTCGACACCGAACTCACCGAAAAGCACGGGCTCTCCATCGCCGACTACACCGTGTTGGTGGTGATCGCCGAGGGACCCGAAGAAGGCGTTCGCATGTCGAGCGTGGCGGAGTTCGTCATGATCTCGCGCAGTCGACTCACACACGGCGTCGACCGTCTTGAGGCCCGCGGGCTGGTCGAGCGCTCGAAGGCGTCCGACGATCGCCGGGGCTTTCTGTGCTCGCTTCGTCCAAAAGGTCGACGCCTCCTGGCCGAAGCCGTCCCGACCCACGTTGGCGGCGTACGGGAATTCTTCGCCGACCTGGTCGAACCCGACGAATTCCCCGTCATTGACCGTTTCGTGCGCCGAGTTCTCGGTGCTCTCGGCGCCCCTGGCGGCCCGGTTCCGAACGATGGGCACATCACCGTTGATGACTACGGACCCCGGTGACTGGGCGGCCGCTACGCTTAACGGAGCCGGTCCACGTAGCTCAGGGGATAGAGCAACCGCCTCCTAAGCGGTAGGTCGCAGGTTCAATTCCTGCCGTGGACGCGCTGTTTTTTCCGCAGGTTCGCCTGCACTGACCGATCGGGCGTGGCATGGGGTTTTCAAAGCATGTAACGCGGCTTTTCGTGGCCTTCATGGTCGGTGCCGCGGTCGTTACCGGCTGCACCGAAAAGTCCCGCAACGATGTGGCGAAGTCAGCCTTCATCAAGGCCGTGAATCTCAAATGCAAGGTGTCGAAGGCCGAGGCACGTTTCGCCTGGGACCTCGCTGGTCAGCTCGGGGCCGGCGACCAAGGCCGGGCCGCTCGGGTCAAGGCAAACGAGGCGACGGCACGACTCTTGGCCGACATCGACCGTCTCGACGGACCGACCGACGTGGCGTCGGGACTTACCCGTGCGCTTCGATCGTCGCAGCAGGTAGTGATCGACGTGAACAAGGGGCTCCTCACCATCGACGAGGGCAAGACGAAGCTCAAGGAATTGCGCCAATCGGCGCGAGCTCAGGGGTTCGGCGAATGCGTCTCGGCCTAGAAAAACGTCACCGGCTGAGCTGAACACCGCGCCGGAAGCGAGCAGGAAGACGGCGAAGGGCCGGAACCTCAACGAACCGGTAACTCAGCTCCGAAGCCAGCGCCGTGCCCGCGACCGACAGAAACCATCCGCCCGTCCTATCGCCAACGAGCGCTTCGACCGGATAGTGGAGGAGGTAGATCCCATACGACCTTCGCCCCAAAGCACGGACAACGGCCGAATCAAGGACTCGTTGCGCGCCACCTCCTTCGTTGGTAACCACGATCAGAATCAGAAGTGCACTTAGAAAACTGACGAAGAACATGCCGGGGCCGAGAAGCCACCCGGGACGCGCCGCCGGACTCGCGCTCGAACCTCGAGACGCAATGATCAAGAGCGCGACAAGGGCGGGAACCAGTGATCGGCGCAGCATGCGAGCCACGACGCGCGTAGACGGAAACTCTCGAAGGGCAACCGCCAAGGCGGCGCCGAGGAGGATGGCGTCGATTCGCACATCGGTGAGCAGGTACAGCCGGAAGAACGACGCTCCTCGAGCCCACAGGATCGTTCTCCAGAGGGCGACCGCAGCGCTGGCGGCCGCAAGGAGTCCCGCGATCCGTTGTGGTGAGAGCCGCGGAACGACGAGTGCAAGCACGAGGGGCCACGCAAGGTAGAACTGCTCTTCAACGGACAGCGACCACAGATGACCCCATCCAGCTCCGCCGAGTGGATTGTTGACAGGTGAGTGAGCGGCAGCGATGTTGAAGACGTAGGCCACGGTTGCTGCGGTAGCTTCGATCGTGTTCGCCCAGGGGTGTTTTCGAACGGCGGCGGTGGCGATGAGCAACGCGATCGTGATGAGCAAGGCCGGAAACAGCCGGAATGCTCGGCGCACATAAAACGCCACGATTCGGATATAACTGGTTTCCGCCAGCTCCTCCATAAGGAGGTGCGTGATCAGAAAGCCGCTGATGGTGAAGAACACGGTGACGCCGACGTAGCCAGCGCGGAGTTCGCCGGCATGTCCGAATCGGCCGGTGAACGGAAGTGCACCGAAGTTGTGCCAGACCACCATGGCAACGGCCAGGGCGCGTAGGCCGTCGAGTCCGGGGAATCGATTCGCCACTGGCGCCTCGGTCACGTCACATTCCTCTCGTAAATCAGTCGAAGTCCGTGGAGGGTGACCCACGGGTCGTTGTGATTGACCTTGCGGCAATAGGGCGCGATCACGGCGCCGAGACCACCCGTGGATACAACGGTGGCCTGACCGATCTCCGCCTCAATTCGTTCGCACATGCCGTCGATCATCGACGAATACCCGTAAAGCGCACCGGACTGCAGCGATTCGGCGGTGCTCTTGCCGATCACGTTCCTTGGTTCCACCAGCTCGACCCGTCGAAGCGCAGCAGCGCGTTGGAACAAGGCCTCGAGCGAGATCTCGACGCCGGGAACAATCGCCCCGCCGAGGTACTGGCCTTTGGGCGAGATCACGTCGAAGGTGGTCGCCGTGCCGAAGTCGACGACGATGACCGGGGAGCCGTAGCGATCGACCGCACCGACGGCGTTGGCGATGCGGTCGGCGCCGACCTCCTTTGGGTTGTCGTAGAGGATCGGCATTCCCGTCTTCACACCCGGCTCCAGCACCATTGGACTGAGCGTGAGGTAGCGCTCACACATGCGACGGAGGTGGGCGGTGGCTCGGGGCACTCCGGAACAGATGGCCACACCGTTGATGCCCGAGGGGCCGAAGTCTTCGTCACGAGTAGAAAAGAACTGGCGCATCAGCATGGCCAACTCGTCGGGCGTGCGTTCGGCGTTCGTGGCGATACGCCAGTGGTCGGCCAGTTCGGCGCCGTCGGACAGCCCGTAGCCGTCGCTGGGGTACGCCCCGATGACGGTTTGGGTGTTGCCGACATCAATGACGAGGAGCACGGCCGGGAAGATTAGGCGCCGATGGCTGACCGAAGCAGATGCGAGACTGCTCGACCGCTATGACCGCTGCCGACGTTCCCTACCGATTCGCTCCGACCCATTCGACTGCTGGCGTGATCGCCGAATTCGGCGCCGACGGGGTCGTGGCCGACGCCAGCGAGACGACGTCCGAAGTGACTGTCGCCGGTCGTCTGATGCTTCGACGCGGCCAGGGCAAGTTGGCCTTTGGTCAGCTGCAGGATTCGACCGGGCGCATTCAGCTGTTTGCCCCGGCCGACGTCACCCCGGATTTTGACGGGTTCACCTCGCTCAGCCTCGGTGACTGGATCGGTGCCACTGGTTTGGTCATGCGGACCAAGAAGGGCGAGCTGTCGATCAAGGTCACGTCGTGGACGCTGCTCGCCGCCGCCACCCGCCAGTTCCCCGACAAGTGGCATGGGCTGACCGACACCGAGACCCGCTACCGTCAGCGCTACGTCGACCTGGTCGTCAACGAAGAGTCGCGCACCACACTTGCCAACCGGTCCAAGATCATCTCGTCGATGCGGCGGTGGCTCGAAGACGAGCACGGCTTTATGGAGGTGGAGACTCCGATCCTCCAGCCCATTCCGGGCGGCGCACTGGCCAAGCCTTTCACCACCCATCACAACGCGCTCGACCTTGGGCTCTACCTTCGCATTGCGCCGGAGCTGTACCTCAAGCGTCTCGTCGTCGGCGGTTTCGAGCGGGTCTACGAAATCGGCCGGGTGTTCCGCAACGAGGGCATTTCGCCACGTCACAACCCCGAGTTCACGATGCTCGAGATTTACGCCGCGTACTGGGACTACCAGGACCAGATGCAGCTCACCGAGAACGTGATCGCCCACCTGTGCATGCTGCTCCACGGCACTACCAAGCTCACCTACAACGAGCGCGAGCTCGATCTCACGCCTCCCTGGCCTCGCCAGACGCTAAGTGCGCTTACCAGTGCAGCTATCGGTGTCGAGGTGTCTATCGAGACCTCCGTCGAAGAACTACGCGCGCTTTGCAACACCCACGGGGTCGAAGTGAAGCCCGGCTACGGTCCCGGCAAGTTGCTGTTGGAGCTCTACGAGAAGACCGTGGAACACACTCTTTGGAACCCAGTGTTCGTGTGCGATTACCCGAAGGAAGTCTCGCCGCTCGCTCGTGACCACCGGTCGATCCCCGGGATGACGGAGCGCTTCGAAGGCATCGTCGCCGGACGCGAGTTGTGTAATGGGTACTCCGAACTCATCGACGCGGCCGAGCAGAAAGCCCGTTTCGAGGACCAGGTCCGCCAGTCCGACTACGACGACGAAGCCATGGTCATGGACCACGACTACGTGCGTGCGCTGGAATACGGCCTCGCCCCCACCGGTGGTCTCGGCATCGGCATCGACCGGTTGGTCATGCTCCTCACCAACACCACGACCATCCGCGACGTCATCCTCTTCCCCACGCTCCGCCCCGAAGTCTTTTAGCGCTACCGGGGACCGGCGGCATCCCAGATGGCCCGGTTCGGCATCCCACACCGCCGGTTTTCGTCCCCAAACCGGCAATTTTCAGGAGCTCTGGGATGCCCACTTCGGCGATGTGGGATGCCGACAGTTACCTACTCCGGGGTTTCCCGGCGCAGGAGCGCGTCGGCTTGGAGGGTGTACATCTCGGCGTAGCGACCGTCGGCGATGGCCATGAGCTCGTCGTGGCTGCCGTGCTCAATGATGCGGCCGCCGTCGAACAACAGGATGGCGGTTACTCCGACGCTGACGGCCGACGGCACGCCGCCAAACGCCTGCAGACCCCAAACCCGGCGGAGGTGCCCAGGGGCTGCATCACGAACAAAGCGGATCGCATCACGGGAGATGGCCGGGACCCGCCGCCAGTTGGACTCGGGCTTGCGCGTGATCTTCCCTTCGACGTCGTCCACCATCTCTTGAAGATAGTGACGCCGGGACCGGGCGATCTACCTCGATGCGCCGATTCGAGGTAGCGCGCCCACATTTATGGGGGCAACCTCTCTCGCAACGGGCTAGCTGACCTGGGGCAACTCCCGGCGGTGGTCTGGGTGGGCCAGAATGGGGGTCTTGCGTTTGCGGGACTTCCCCCTCGTGACGCCTCGCCCTCGAATCATCGGCGCGCTGATCTTCAGCGCGCTGGTTGTTTCGTCGACGGGAGCGTTGGCCCAAACCGACACGTCGGTCGCTCCTGTCGCGCCCGAGGCGATCGTGGCGCCACCAGCTCCGACCACCACTATCGCTCCGAAACGAACTTTGGTGATTACTGGCAAGGGGTTCGGTCACGGCCGCGGGCTCGGTCAGTGGGGCGCCTACGGATACGCGATCGACAAGGGGTGGACGTCACCGCAGATCCTCGACCACTACTACGGCGGTACCGTCCCCGGCGGGCTGGCACCCACATCAGCGCTCGGCGTTCGCATCACCAATCTCGACGCCAAACCGCTCACGATCTTTCAGCCCAAAGGTCGGCTCTATCTCCGGCTCGACAACGAGCCCGGCCTAATCATTCCGCCGGCCTTCGCCGCCCCCGCGGTCGTGCCGCTGGCGCCCGATCCGGTCATCGGCGCGGCGGTTACCGTGCCCGACGGATCGGCAGCGCCGAGCACAACGATCGCCAACCCGGCGGTTGTTGATCCACCCCTCGTCAGCGGCAACGGAGCCGCGGTCCGCATCCGTCTTGCCGGTGGAGCGTGGGAGGTCAGCGACGCACCGACCTGTGGCGGTCCATGGACCGTTCGCACAGCACTAAGCGCGCGTATGGTTACCGTCACGCCCGGGCCCACGGACCCAGCGGCCAGCCCGGATGACCAGACCGCAATGCTGCACCTCTGCGAAGGCAGCCAACGCCGCGTGTACCGAGGTGATTTCCTCGCCATCACCGACGGCAAAGTCCAGCGCGGCGTAAATCTCGTCGGTATGGAGGCATACCTTCGCGGTGTGGTGCCGCGGGAGATTTCGGCGTCGTGGGGCGACCGCGGCATTGAAGCGGTGAAGGCCCAAGCGGTGGCTGCCCGCTCCTACGCGGCGGCGGAGAAGCGATCCGGTTTCTCCAACACGTGCGACACGATTTCGTGCCAGGTCTACGGCGGTCGTGGCATCGTCGACGGCAAAGGCTTCCGCTCGCTCGAAGATCCAAGGACCGATCGCGCCATCGCCGAGACCGCAGGAGAGATCCGCGTCAATCCGAAAACGGGAACGGCCATTCGGACGGAATTCTCCGCATCGACCGGCGGCTACACAGCCGGTGGTGAATTTCCCGCCGTACCCGATGACGGCGACAACACCGCCGGCAATCCAAACCTGAACTGGGAGCGCCGGCTCGCCAGCTCAGCGGTTGGTAAGAGCACGAAACTCGGCCCTCTGATCGACGCCAAGGTCACCACTCGCGACGGATTCGGTCTCGACGGCGGACGGGCCACCAAAGTCGCCCTCGTCTACGAGCGGGGTACCGTCTCCGTCAGCGGCAACGATTTCATGCGCTCGTTCTCGCTAAAATCGTCGTACTTTTCCACCCAGATGGTGGTCGAAGGCGCCCCCACCGCCGACACCGTGGCTCCGCTCGCCCCCGACACCGCACCGGGCCAGGCGCTGACCGGTGATGCCGGCGGACCCGTCGCGGCCGCTGGCGCGCTCCCGGCCGGAGCCCTGACCCCAGCCCCCGAGTCGACCGTCGTCGAGGGCACGACCACCACGAAGAAACCGAAGACGAAAACGACGACGGTCAAGACCAACCCCAACACCACCGTCGTCGCCGTGGCCGTCGCGGTTGGAGCCAGCCCCGTGGTCACCGTGGTCGGAGGCGCCGACGTCGGCAGCCCCACCACCGTCAAACCAACGGTGGCGAAGAAGACGAGGTCCACCAAAAAGAAATAGCCCGGCGCGCGAGCGAAGTCCGGAGCCCCACCCCATCGTCAAGTGTGGAAAGTGAGGCGATCTGTGGAGCGTAAGCCGCACTCCTTTTGGTCCACACTTCGCCCCACACTCCACACTTGGCGGAGGTGCTTGGCGGAGGTGGCTGGGCGGATGGGGTCAGGCGGGGAGGTGGTCGAGGAGGCTGTGGCCGAAGCCGGCGAGTTCGGTACGGACGGCTGAGTCGGGGAACACGCCGAGCGCCGAAACGGCTTCGTCGGCAAAGCCACGGGCCACGCCGACGGCCTGCTCCACCCCATCTGATGCCCGAATCAGTTTGCGGAGCTGATCGACGAGGCTCCGCTCGATCGGCGCCCCGAGCATGCCCCGAAGCTCCTCGCCTACCTCCGGATCCCGAAAGGCCCGCAGCACCGGGAGCGTGTAGACGCCTTCGACCAGGTCGTTCCCGGCCGGCTTGCCGAGCTGCTCGTCGGTGGAAACGATGTCGAGAATGTCATCGACGATCTGGAACACCATGCCGACGCGCTGCCCGTAGACGGTGAGTGCCTCGATCTGCTCTGTCGCCAGCCCCGACGTGATCGCTCCAACTCGGGCCGCAGCCGACATGAGCGACGCCGTCTTGCCGTTGATCGAACGGAAGTACGCCTCCTCGGCCCGGTCGAGCCGGAAGAGCGACTGGAGTTCGGCGACCTGACCTTTGCAAAGTTCGCCGATCGTGTAGCCGAGCAGGCCCGAAACCTCCACGCCGAGCGACGCGGCGATCTGCGCCGACACGGCAAGACAGAAGTCACCAGCCACAATGGCGGCGAAGTTGCCAAACCGGGCGTTGGCTGTCGGCTGGCCCCGCCGGGTAGCCGACTCATCCATGACGTCGTCGTGATAAAGCGAACCGAGGTGGACGAGCTCGACGGCCACGCCGCCGCGGACCACGTTCTGCGACGCCGTTCCGACGCCGAGGTAGGCGGCAGCGAGCGAAAGCACCGGACGGAGGCGTTTTCCGCCCGCCACGATCAGATTTCGAGCAACTTCGGTGAGGAACGGATCCTCGGTCACCACGGACGCCCGCAGCTCTTCTTCAACCCGGTGGAGATCGTCGGCCAGCAGCGGAAGATCGAGCGGGAGCGCGGTTTTGCTCACGCCGTCAGGTTACGGCACGCCGGTTGGTACTAGGTAGGCCTACGGCCAGCGACTTGGCCCGACCGAATAGGTCGTCGGACATATCAAGTTCCTCGGCTGACGGCCGATGTGACGAAGGACAGTGCCGCAGGTGACCCCATTGTGGAACGTTGTTGCCACCCGCGGCGTTGCAGAAGGTATCCATCCTTGAATGAACAGCGGTTCGGCCCGTAAGGAACGGCCCGCCAGTACACTCAAGGATCCCCCAACGGTCTCGAGGAGGCTCCGTTGTTTGAACGTTTTACTGATCGGGCCCGACGAGTGGTCGTGTTGGCGCAAGAAGAAGCGCGCCTGCTCAACCACAACTACATCGGAACCGAGCACATCCTCCTCGGCCTCATTCACGAAGGTGAGGGCGTTGCCGCCAAGTCTCTGGAGTCCCTCGGGATCTCCTTGGAGGCAGTGCGAGCGCAAGTCGAGGAGATCATCGGCCAGGGTGGCAACTCACCGTCGGGCCATATTCCGTTTACTCCCCGGGCCAAGAAGGTGCTCGAGTTGTCGCTGCGCGAAGCACTGCAGCTCGGCCATAATTACATCGGCACGGAGCACATTCTCCTCGGTCTGATTCGCGAAGGCGAAGGCGTCGCCGCCCAGGTCCTCGTGAAGCTCGGCGCCGACCTGTCGCGCGTTCGCCAGCAGGTCATCCAGCAACTGTCGGGCTACCAGGGTTCCGGCCAGGGTGGCGAAGCCAAGGGCCAGCCCGCGGCCGCCGGTGTCGGCCAGTCGGCCGGCGCGGCCGATCAGCCGCAGGGTTCGCTCGTGCTCGACCAATTCGGTCGCAATCTGACCACGCTTGCTCGCGAAAAGAAGCTCGACCCGGTTATCGGACGCGAAAAGGAAATAGAGCGCATCATGCAGGTGCTCTCGCGTCGTACCAAGAACAATCCGGTTCTCATCGGTGAGCCTGGCGTGGGCAAGACCGCCATCGTCGAAGGTTTGTCGCAGCGCATCGTCGCCAACGACGTGCCCGACACGATCCGAGACAAGCAGGTGTACACGCTCGACCTCGGCGCCCTCGTGGCCGGTTCGCGTTATCGCGGTGATTTTGAGGAGCGCCTCAAGAAGGTTCTCAAAGAGATCAAGACCCGTGGCGACATCATCTTGTTCATCGACGAGATCCACACCCTTGTGGGTGCCGGTGCGGCCGAAGGCGCCATCGACGCTGCCAGTATCCTCAAGCCGATGTTGGCTCGGGGTGAGCTGCAGACTATTGGTGCCACAACCACTGAGGAATACCGCAAGCATCTCGAAAAAGATGCCGCCCTGGAGCGCCGTTTCCAGCCGATCAAGGTGGAGCAGCCGTCGGTGGCCCACACCATCGAGATCCTTAAGGGTCTTCGGGATCGCTACGAAACCCACCACCGCGTCACCATCACCGATCAGGCTCTGGTCGCCGCCGCCAACATGGCTGATCGCTACATCGCCGATCGCCAGCAACCGGACAAGGCCATCGACCTGATCGATGAGGCCGGCGCCCGTCTGCGTATCAAGCGCATGCAGACCCCACCCGACTATCGCGAGCTGGAAAACGAAGTCGCCAAGGTCCGCAAGGACAAAGAAGCGGCCATCGAGAATCAGCAGTTCGAAGCCGCCGCCAAACTGCGTGATCAGGAGAAAGAACTTCTTGAGCGCAAGACGGCGAAAGAAGCTGAATGGAAGGCCGCTGGCGTTGACCTCTTCGACGAAGTCGACGAGGAAGCAATCGCCGACGTTCTCGCCATGTGGACTGGTATTCCGGTCTCCAAGCTGACCGAAGCCGAGACCGAGAAGCTGCTCCGTATGGAGGAGGAACTCCACAAGCGGGTCATTGGTCAAGAAGACGCCATCACGGCCGTGTCCCGGGCCATCCGTCGCACACGCGCCGGCATCAAGGATCCGAAGCGGCCGAGCGGTTCGTTCATCTTCTTGGGCCCCACCGGCGTCGGTAAGACCGAGTTGGCCAGGACCCTGGCCCAGTTTCTCTTCGGTGACGAGCAGTCGATGATTCGTCTCGACATGAGCGAATATCAGGAAAAGCACACCGTCAGCCGACTCGTCGGTTCGCCTCCTGGGTATGTCGGCTACGACGAAGGTGGCCAGCTCACCGAAGCGGTGCGTCGCCGTCCGTTCTCGGTGGTGCTGTTTGACGAAGTCGAAAAAGCTCACCCAGACGTGTTCAACACGTTGCTGCAAATCCTCGAAGATGGTCGCCTGACTGACTCCCAGGGCCGCTCCGTCGACTTCAAGAACACCGTCATCATCATGACGTCGAACCTAGGCACGGCCGAGCTTCGGAAATCCACGCTGGGCTTTTCGAAGACCAGCGAGGCTGTCTCCTATGAGCGGATGAAGGACAAGGTCATGGACGCGCTGAAGGCGCACTTCCGGCCTGAGTTCTTGAACCGTATCGACGACACCATCGTTTTCCACGAGCTGGCCATGAGCGAGGTCGTGCAGATGGTCGATTTCATGATCAAGCGCCTTGCCGATCAACTTGGCACGCAAGGCATCACCATCGAGTTGACCGGTGACGCCAAGCTCGAATTGGCCCGCCAGGGCTACGACCCCACAATGGGTGCTCGCCCGTTGCGTCGAGCCATTCAGCGTTTGGTGGAAGATCCTCTGTCGGAGAAGCTCCTCGTCAAGGAGTTCCACACCGGTCAGGCGATCCTCGTCGATGCCCTCGACGGCGCCATCGTCTTTTCGTCGACCGACATCGTCGTTGCCGACGTCGCCGCCGCCGATGAGCCGGTCGCGACTCCGTCGGACTGACGTTCACTGTTGCTGAATGCCAACGGGGGCCCTGCTTCGGCGGGGCCCTCGTTCGCGTTCGAACTACGTTGGCGGGCGTGCGCCGAGGTTCTCGCTCCGGTCCGTGGTCGGCCCGGATCGTTGGTGGGGTCATCGTGGCAGCCCTGCTCGGCGCCTGCCGGGTCGACATGACGGTGAAGGTCGAGTCCGACGAACTAGGAGCGGGCCGAATCACCGTTCGTGCGATCTTGGACACTGCGGTCGCCAAAGCGTTTCTCGGCCCTCGGGGCGTCACGCCCGGCTCGGGTGGAGCGGGGACCGCGTCGACCACAGTCGCTCCTGGCGACCGGCTGCGGGTGGATGATCTTCGGCGCTCCGGCTGGGACGGTCCCGGACTGGTCGGCCGTGCCGACGGCACCGCATTGTTCAGCCTCGGCCACCGATTTACGACCGTTGCGGAGGCCAATTCCCTCCTGACGCAACTTTCCGGCCCCGAAGGACCGTTCGCCAAACTTCGGCTCGACCGGTCGCGGTCGCCGTGGGCAACGACGATCTCGCTCACCGGTCCGGGAGACTTCCGTAGCGGCCTGGCGGCATTCGGCGACCCCCAGCTGGCGGCCACCACGGGGGGCGGTCCGCTCGGTATCACGGAGGCCGAGGTTCTTCGCCAAGCCGGGGCGTCGAAGCTTTCCGAGGTGCTGTCAGTTCGGCTCGACGGTCAACTGGTGGACCGGCATTCCACATGGACCTTCACGCCGGGTACCACGACCGCCGTTGCCCTCTCGGTCAAACGGATCTCGTGGGCGGCAATCGCGGCCGCGGCGACGGCGTTTGTGGCACTGGTCATCTTCGTGGTGCTCCGTCGGCGCTCGGGTCCAGCCGGCGACGGGGCCGATGCCTTGGCCGTTGAGGAGTCGGTATGACTGTGCTTCGACGGGTACTCATGGTTGCCGGCGTGGCAACCCTGGTCGGCGGGACGGCGGTCGGTGTTCGGTTGAATCCGGCGGTCGTGCCTGCCTCGGCCGCCGCTCCGACGGAACTCCTCCAGGACGGCTCGTTCGAACAACCCGCCACAATCGGCGCGTGGAACGTTGCGGCCGGGGCGTCGCCGGGCGCGTACCGCGTGCTTGACGACCCCACGGCTCGCCAAGATCGTCGTATCGGCCGCCTCACGTTGGCCGGGGTCAGTCAGGAGGTGTTGCTCACGCCAGTTCGTGGTCGGGCGTACCGGTTCTCCATCCAGGTGCGTTCCAACGGCTCGGCCGGGGGCAACGGTGGTCTGGTCCGCGCCCAGACGGCCTGTGCCGCCGCCGAGGAGGTGGCCGAAACAACGTTCGTCGCCAGCTCTTCGTGGACGGAAGTCTCGGCCACGGTGCAGCCGATCCACGGCGAACGATGCACCATGCGCGTCACGGTGGCTATCAACAAGGGTTCGGTCGATCTCGACGGAGCCCGGTTCGCCGACGCTGGGCTCGTGAACCCATCGTTCGAGTTGGGTGACGGCGCCGAGTCGTGGACGGTCGACTCGGGCGTGGTCGCTCGTCCTGGTACCGATGGATCGTCTGAGGACGGTGCCGTTGACGGTGGACGCTTCCTTGAGGTTCGCGCCGCCACGGCCGGACGGGGGATTCGCCAAGATGCTCCGATCGACGCGTCGAGTGAGCCCGTTTTGGCCGTCGCCTCGGTCCTGGTCCGAGCCCTCGACGGTCCAGTGGACGTTGCGCTGACGTATCGCGAGCCGTGTGGTGCGACGGTGTATCGGGTCACCGCCACCGCTGGGTCAGCGTGGCAACGAGTGACCGTCCGCCAGCCGCGTTTGGCGGGCGACGCGATTCCGCCCGGTCTCATCCGGGTTGACGGTCGGCCGTGCGTGGCCCAGGTCGCCATCGTCGCGCTTGCTCAGGGCGCGTTCGATGTCGACGCCGCCTCCCTCGAACTCTCGTCGTATTGGCCGCCCGAGGGCGACCCGAGTTACCGCCGACTCGTCAAACGCCGGGATGCAATCAGCGGGGCGAAAGACGGCACCGTCGTTCCGGGCACGCCGGCGTCGTAACGACCTTTCTCGTTCTGTCACACCCGGTCTTTAAGGTGAAGCTGTGCTCGCAATGACTAATGAGATCCATTCGTGACGAAGGCTGCTCCGAAAGCACTGCGCGGGCGCACCGTGTTCCGCTGCGGCGAGTGTGGCGCGTCGGCGCCCAAGTGGGGCGGGCGCTGCACGTCCTGTGGGGCGTGGAACACCCTGGTTGAAGAGCTCGACGTTCCGATGGGGAACCAGCCCGGTCAGGGTGCGGTTCGGCCGGCCGAACCAGCCGTTCCCATTGGCGAGGTCAGCCTTGACTCGTGGGAGGCCCGGTCCACGGGTGACGCCGAGGTTGACCGGGTGCTTGGCGGAGGACTCGTTCCCGGCTCCGTCACCGTCCTGGGCGGCGAGCCCGGTATTGGAAAGTCCACGTTGCTCCTCCAGCTCCTGGCGTCGATGGCCGGCCGTGGGGTCCGAACGCTTTTGGTGAGTGGTGAGGAGTCGCTGCAGCAGGTGCGGCTCCGGGCGGAGCGTCTGGGTGCGCTCCCCGCCGAACTGTGGCTAGCCGCCACCACCATGCTTCCGGAGGTACTCGGTCATCTCGACGACGTTGCGCCGGCCGTGGTCGTGATCGACTCCATCCAGACCATGGTCGACCCCCAGCTCAGCTCGGCGCCGGGCAGCGTCGCTCAAGTGCGGGAGTGCGCGCACTCCCTGGTGCGGGTCGCCAAGGATCGTGGAATCTCCGTCATCCTCGTCGGGCACGTGACCAAAGAAGGTTCCCTCGCCGGTCCGCGGGTGCTGGAACACATCGTCGATACGGTGCTGTCGTTCGACGGCGATCGTCACCATGCGCTTCGTCTCCTGCGGGCGGTCAAGCACCGTTTCGGGGCCACGGGCGAACTCGGCCTGTTCGAAATGGTGGAGGAAGGCCTCGTGGGCGTGGCCGATCCGAGCACCCGTTTTCTTGGTGACCGGCGGGGCGGGGTCGCTGGGTCGCTCGTGACTTGTGCCATGGAAGGAGCTCGGCCGCTGTTGGTCGAGACTCAGGCGCTCGTCACCGAAACAAACATGGCCATGCCAAGGCGGAGCGCGCAAGGCGTCGACGCCGGTCGCCTCGCATTGCTCCTCGCCGTGCTCGATCAACATGCGCGCATACGACTGTCGATGTGCGACGTGTTTGCGTCGGCGGCCGGAGGTGTGCGATTGACCGAACCCGCGGCCGACCTCGCGGTGGCTCTCGCCATCGCCTCGGCGAGTGCAGGCGCGCCGATCGATGCGACCACCATTGCGGTGGGTGAAATCGGCCTCGGTGGCGAGATCCGTTCCGTCGCCCATATCGCTCGGCGGCTCCAAGAAGCGGCGCGGCTTGGCTTCACCACCGCCGTTGTGCCCGCATCGATCGCCGACGCGCCCAGCGGTATGAGGCTGGTCCGCGTCGGCGACATCGATGCAGCTGTACGCGCACTGAAGATTCCTGTCATCACGCGAAAGGCTCGCACGAATAGTGGCGGCGGGGCCGGAGGCGGCGGAGGCGGCGGACGAACCGGTAACGGTCCGGGCGGAGGCGATGAGTCGTTCTACTCGGCGCCGTGGGGCCGGTCGGGGGCCACGTCGTCGAGAGGCGACAACTACGACGAGTTTGCCGATGCCGCCGAACGCGAAGACTTCTGAGCCCATGGCGCGCCAGGACCGAACCCGGTTCTTTCTCGCGCTTTCGATCCACGAAACGGTTCCGTCGTAGAAAGATTTGCCATGTCCCGTGCCGTGTTTTCCATCACCCTTGATTGCGCCGATGCGCTTGTCGTCGGCTCGTTCTGGGCAGCCGCGCTCGGCCGCGACCTCGACACCGGTCCCCTTCCGCCAACCCCGTTCTTCGCCTCGATCGGTCGAAGCGGTCCGGTGCCGGCGGGGGTGATGAACGCGCTGGACCACGATGTCCGACCCCGAGGGCAACGAGTTCTGCGTCGCTAGTCACTG
>JANLQX010000216.1:0-5004 GCA_031368095.1 Actinomycetes bacterium
TTCGCAGCGGTGTGCCGCTGATCATGGCCGGGCTGAACATCACGCACACGTTTCAGGCCACGCCGGCGCGAGTCGAGCGCCTTGCCGCCTCTGACACCCGCGTTGCGAAGCTATTGGCTGGCCTGCTGGCCGAGTTCTCGGATCGTTACCGCGCCCGTCAGTCCGACGTTGTGGGTGCGCCGATGCACGATCCGCTGGCCGTGCTGGCGCTCACCCATCCTGAGCTCTTCGACTCGTTCGACGCCCGTCTCGATATCGAAACGGTAGGTGTACATACGAGAGGGATGACCGTCGTCGATCAGCGTTCGTTCCGGGACATGCCGCCAACGAACTGCCGGGTGCTGGCTGCGGTGAATGCCGATGCCGCCTTCGACGTGATCGTTGCCGCCGCCGGAGACGGACGGTGAATGACGCCGTGAGTGAGACGGTGATCGACCCGGCCACTCTGAAGCAGGTGATCGTTATTCGTCGTGACCTCAACATGCGTCGCGGCAAGGAGATCGCTCAGGGTTCGCATGCGTCGATGGCCTTCTTGGTGGAGACGGTGGTTCGGGCGTGCGATCCGTCGACCGGACGGGGCGTGCTCGCAATTGATCCGGCGGCCCTCACATGGATGACGACGTCGAATCGGAAGGTCACGCTCCAGTCTCGGTCCGAGGAAGAACTGGTTGAGCTCCATCGCCAAGCCACCGATGCCGGGCTCAGGTCCCATCTGATCACCGACTCCGGCCGCACGGAGTTTGGTGGCATTCCCACCATCACCGCACTCGCGATTGGGCCCGATGTGGCGGCCTCGATCGACGAAATCACCGGTCATCTCACGATCTACTGATCACTCGTTCGGCGGAGAGCTCGTCCGGTTAAACGGAGTCGTCACTACAATCAACACGGTGGGGTACCTGCACAGTCGTGAAGACATTCTCGATGCTGCCATCGCGGCGGCGTTGGAGACCGGTGTGCATCAACTCACGTTCGGAAAGCTGGCGACCCGCCTCGGGATCGCTGACCGGACGGTGGTGTATTACTTCCCGACTAAAGAGAAGCTCATTACCGAGGTGCTCGACACCCTGGCGCGGCGGATGATGACGGTGATCGCCAAAGCGTTCGGCGACGAACCGCTCGCCCCCACCGAACTGGGCCGGCGCGCATGGGCTGCGTTCACGACCGCTGAGGCGGACCGCGTCTTCCGGGTCTTTTTCGAGGTGGTCGGTCTGGCCGCCGCCAGACTGAGTCCCTATGCCGCCATCGCGCCCGTGCTCATTGACGGGTGGACGGCCTGGCTCGAACCGCGGGTCCACACGGATAGCAACGGGCGAGCCGAAACGTTGGCGCTGATGGCCAAGCTCGACGGTCTGCTTCTGCTCCGCCACACCGTTGGCCGCAAACCAGCTGACGCTGCTGCCCGGGCCATGGGCTTTCGGTAAAAGACAGGGACGCACCATCAAGCAGGGGTCGGCCAATCAAGAGCGCCGGCCAGTTCGGCCATGTTCATACCCAGAATGTCGCTTCGATCCCTGAGGTCTCCGCTGGCCAGGTTGTGAAGCTCAACGATGCATCGAAGGGGATCGACGATGAGGAGCTCCTCGACGCCCGCCGCTGCGTAGAACGAGTCTTTGCCGTAGCTCTCGTCGGATGGCGAAACGATTTCGACGACGAGGGCCGCTGTGGCCACCCACACGCCGCTGGGCTTGACTCGGTGATATCCCTGGTCGGGAACCCGGTAGTTGGTGGCATCGTCTCCGAGGTTGAACGGCCCGCTGCCGAAGAGCCCGAGTCGCTCAGCGGCGGTCCCAAGAAGTCGGGCCAACTGGTGATCGATGTAGGCGTGCCCGCCGGATGGTGCTGGTGCCATGTGGTAGTCCCCGTTCCAGACCTCATCGAAGAGGTCTTGACCGTTCTGGCGCCGTTGCGCGAGAACACGATCGAGTTCTGGGGGAAGAGCACCGAGCACCACTGTGCGCATGGGCGCAGTGTACCGGTGGGGTGGGACAGCCGCGTCAGGCAAACGACTCCATGTCGTCAAGCAACGATTGCAACGACGCAAGAGACGTCTTCGGATTCACCACACAGATCCGGTAACAGGTTGCTCCGTTCCACTTGGTGGGCACGATCAACGCAATTCCCTCTCGTGCTCGTGATGTGGACCATGCGTGGTAGCTCTCGTCGCTCCAACCGACACATGTGAAGAGGACAACGGACAATTGGGGTTCGAGCAACAACGAGAAGGTCGGTCGAGCCCGAACTTCCGCGGCGAACGCCCGTGCCGTGTCAAGCGTGACTTCCACGGCATCCCGGTAACCATCGGTGCCGTAGGTGGCGAGGGAAAACCAAAGCGGCAGTCCTCGCGCCCGACGAGACAGGTGATAGGCGTAATCCGCCGGGTTCCATTCGTCGCGATCGATGGCGTCGAGGTAGTCCCCCTGCTGACCATGAGCCCGCGCCGCCACGCTCGGCTCGCGGTACAAAAGGCCCGAACAGTCGTAAGGGGCAAACAGCCACTTGTGCGGGTCGATACTGAAGCTGTCGGCCAGCTCGATCCCGTCGAATTCCGACCGCGCCGTCGGAGCGCAAAGTGCGGCGAGCCCATAGGCGCCGTCGACGTGCAACCACACGTCGTTCGCTTGGCACACCGTACCGACCGATCGAAGATCGTCGACCGCTCCGGAGTTGGTCGCACCGCCGTTGGCCACGACCGCAAACACGGCGTCGTCACCCGTGATCACCCGTGCAAGATCGTCACCGCGCATACGACCGTGGTCGTCGACGGGGACCTCAGCGATGTCGACGTCCATCACCCGCGCCGCCGCCCGGATCGACGAATGCGCCTCCGACGTCGCGGCGATCTTCCATCGACTCGGTCGCGCTCGGCGCTCGCCGGCCTGGAATCGCGCCGTGACAAGGGCCGAGAGGTTCGCCGACGATCCGCCGGAGACGAAACACCCGCCGGAACCCGCGGGAAACCCGGCTAGGTCGGCCAGCCAACGAAGGGCAATGTTCTCCGCCGCGATGGCACCGGCGCCGGCTTCCCAGTGACCAGCTAAGATCGACGACGCGCTCACGACCAAGTCGAACAGGGTGGCGGCCGGAGACGGAGCGGTCGGCACGTAGGCCAGGGCAAGGGGATCGTCGAGCGGCCGGGTCGCCGGCATCAGCACCTCACGAAAGAGTCGCAACGCCTCGTCCCCGCCGATCCCTTGCGGTGACACGCTTCCAGCCAGCGACTTCGCCAGCACCGATGCTGGCTTTGCTCCCCAGTGCGGATCCTTGGGGACCTTGAGTCGTTCAACGGCATAGTCGAGGACCGATTGGGCCAGCAGTTCCGTCGCCGCATCCCACTCGTGCATGTAGATCCTCCGACTGGTGACGAGATCGTTCGGTCCCGAACGATCTCCGATCATTGTCGCAGGTTCTGTGGCTCTCGCCTCTGAACGGCGTTGCGTCCGCCGAATTGTCCGGCGCTGGCTACTCGCCGCACCGAGTTGAACATGGGCCCTCGGCAGGATTCGAACCTGCGCCACCGTCTCCGGGCTTTCTTGCATGACCACGCACGTATACGCCGGACCCCCGAGTTTCTGGGGTGAGAATCACATCCCAGCTTCTCGAGGAGTGGGCGCTAGTTCTTTCTTGTCAATTGGATCCGTACGAGTTCTGAGCTAAGCGATCCATGGCCTTGTTGAGTGTCCCACTTCAAAGAACCGTTCGTGAGCGCTGGCCGGATGAGACTTACCCATGACGGTCGGGCCAGGCTACATTCGATAGCGTTTTGCAGGTATAGCTTCTGCAGAAAAAGCTCCTTGGCATTTCGAAACCATTCACCACCCTCAATTGAGCATTCAGCGGAGCCGTTGAACAACAGAAATGAGAATCTCGCCGTGGTTTCAGTCTCGCTTACCGTAAGTGCCAACTGTCTAGGGTCAAGATCAAAAGACGTGCCGTCAACTTCAATTCGGTCGACTAGCCACGTACCAGACAGTCCGGATCCTTCAACGAGCTTCGTACTGCCGTTGCTCGTAACGACGGCAATATTCGCAGTTGCCGAGTCCGGAGCGAAACCTTCTGACGAAGCACATGAAGCCGTCATCAAAGCGAACGAGATTGCCGCCGTGCACGCCAGGACGGTAGTAGGCAGTGTTCGGTTCGTCGCTAGCTTCACCGCGCGGCCTACGACCTTGCCCTTCGCCTGCAACCGGATCCTTCGGCCGGCGCTTTCGTGGGACCGAACCCGGCTTCGTGGCCAAGTGGCCCTCGGTGTATCTCAATGAACGAGAGATCCGCCGAATCGAACCGTATCTTTCCCCGATCCCAAATCCGAACGGGAACTCCGCATAATCAGAGATCGCAGGTTGGTTCTCACCCCACGAACTCATCATCCGATTCATTCGGAGCTTTGGTGCGACCAACCTTCGCTCAACGCCAAACGCTGATGTGCTGAAGCTCGTCCCGTACGACCTAGAGACAAACAGTTATCGCGACATTGACTCACGCGAATGTACACAATTCTTTGGTGGAGACGGATCTACATCACCATTGTGACGCCCTCGCACCAGACCACGATCTTTGAGTCCTTCGACAAACCAGTGCGTGCATTGTTCGAGCTCAAGGACGGCTGCCTCGGAGCCCTGAGGTGACCCCATTCGCGACCGCGAACTCCGTGCGGACCTCTCGCCGGCTCCTGAAACCGATCGAGTGAAGGCTGCGGCCGGTCGCCTGACTCGTCAGAAGAGGTCGATACAGTAGTAAGTATACGTATGAACAAGGTCGAATTCGATATCTCGCGGCTCAGATCAGGCTCCCGGTCGAAGTACGGCCGAATTTGCTCGAGCGTCTTTCTTCGCAAGGCTTGCTCCACCAGTAACGCGATCGAGGCCGGACCGATGGCGATACGCCTTGACCCGTTTGTCTTCGTGGTCTTCAACCGTCCCCCTCGTGCGACCACGACAGAACGGTCGAAGAGCAGTTCGCTGCGCTCGAAATCGATGTCCCTCACTGAAGCCCGCACACCTC
>JANLQX010000251.1:0-8421 GCA_031368095.1 Actinomycetes bacterium
GCAAAAGTCACCCGTTTGAATCGCTCGCGCCATCAGCGCGCCATGGAGAAGCCGGCGTAAACACCTCGGGTTGGCTCGCATCCCCGGTGAACAGCGGGTTCTATCGTGGAGACGAACGGGATCGAACCGTCGACCTCCTGCTTGCAAAGCAGGCGCTCTACCAATTGAGCTACGTCCCCGAAAAGCTCACCAAGCCTAGCGGCCTCCAACGGCGGCGCCGTCGAAGCGAGAACACCGAACGCCAAGCCGGGCCAGCGTCTTGAGCACGCCGGCGGGACTACCCACCTGTGACGCCAGCCCACCGACCAGGGGACCTTCGCATCGATTGGCCACGAGTTCGTCGATCATCACCACCACCATCGCCGCGGCAGCGACCGACGGACGTGCGGTACTACCGAGCACCACCGAATCCACGCGACCGCCTTTTCGGCCTCGAACCTCGACCCGAACGGCACCGTCGCCGGCTTCGGGATGGGGTCGACGCATCATCGGGAGCCGAGCGGTCGCCCGGTCACGACGCGTGGCGCCCACGCGGGACGTGATCCACCGGGCGTCGGCAAAGACCGGCTGTAACAGGATGGGATCGGCAAGCGCGGCGCGATAGCAATCGACACCGCCGATCGGATCCGGGAACCAGCACAGTTCCCGGCCGGAGCCACCAGGGAAGGCCTCCCATCGGCCTTCTCGCCAGTCCCGGCCGTCCTCGCTCAACGCCGCGTGATGCTGACGGGCACACGCCGGACCAGCGGTGCCCGTCTTGGCCACGTGGATTTCGTCGATCGCGTCGAACTCGCCCGCGCCGTGGCGAGCGAGAAGACAGGTGAGCCCGGGCGCAAACCCAGTTCCGAGCACGATCCGCCGATCGGCCGACGCCGCCGCCACACCAAGGGCGGGGAGTGCTTCAACATCATCCACGCTGTCGCCAACGGAGACGACGTGGGCGCCGGCCTGCAACGCTCGTGACGCCAGATCGACATGGCCGGGAGGCGTGGCGAGCACGACCACGTCAGGGTCGACCTCGTCCCACGAACGGCCCCCCAATCGACGGCGCGCCGGGAGGTTGGCCAAGGGGCCGGGATCATGATCGTCGACCACGACGTCAAAGGTGGTGCCAGTCCGGTCCAAGACCTCGACGACGCGGCGGCCAACCGCTCCGAACCCGACGACAAGCACAGTCGTCACCGTCGTCACCCGGCGACGTCAGTGGAGATCGGGGCCTGACAACTCACGCCAGCCGCCTTGCTGGGGAGGGATGCCGCCGCTGCCTCGCAACCGAATGAACGCCGAGATGATTCCGGCGAGACCAAGGGACACGAGAAGCCGACGAAGTGCTTGCACGTGGGGCTAGCTGGAATCGAACCAGCGACCTTCACATTATCAGTGTGACGCTCTAACCAACTGAGCTATAGCCCCGCAACAGCGCCACCTGCGGTCCGTGAAGGACCAGTTCCAAGGCAGCGAAATGCGGACGCCGATCTTACACAGCCGTCCCCGCCACCGGACCGGATTGCGTGGGGCCGTCCCACATCGTCGTCGTGTCATCCCATGCATTGGCGTAATGACCCTCGACCGCTTCCGCGTTCACAGGTGCGGCGTGCGGCTCAGGTTGAGTTTTCGGAAGAGGAGGGCGCTCTTCGAGCACCGTGACAACGAGGCCGCCGAGCACGCCGCTCACGCCGTTGAAGAAGAACCCGAGAAGCATCGTGGCGATAACGGCGACGATGACCAGACCGGCGCCGATCCCGGCGGCGGCACGCAACAACACCGAAAGGTCGACTTTGAAGCCCTTGGCAAACCCGGCGTCCTGGAGGAACTTTTCCACCCGACCGAGCAAACCAAGCCGGTCGACGATGTTGGCGACGATGGCGAGGACCGCCATCGACACGGCCCAGCACAGAAGATGGAACGCCACTGCGAGACGAAACAACGAGCCCAGCTCCACGCGGCGAACGACCCGGCGAACCCGCACTCCCCGACGAACACGTCGTCTCCTCCTGGCCACGACGCCTGATCGTAGTAGTTCGTGCACTTGGCATTTCTCCCGCATCTCGCGCTGGAGGGCCGCAGGCGCCACTTCTTGTCCGACGGAGTGGAACGCCTTGCGACCACAGGCTGACGATGGATCGTCATGATCACTTCGAAACCCGCATCACCGAGTCGCGAGCAAGGTGCGGTCACCGTTCTTGTTGGCCTCAGCGTTGTCATTGCCGCGTTACTGACGCTCGCCGTCATCAACCTCGGAGTGGCGGCAACGGACCGAGCCCGCGCCCAAACAGCCGCCGATGCCGCTGCGCTTGCGGGCGTGCTCGAAGGTCGTGACGGTGCCGATCAATTGGCAACGGCCAACGACGGACGCGTCATTGACTACCAGGACGCCGGCGACGAAGTGCAGGTGCGGGTCGAAGTCGGCGACGCGGTTGCCACGGCCCGGGCGCAGCGACGCGAGACGCCGCCGTTCTCGTAGTAGCGAGCTCTACACCGTGATTTCGTGGACGTGACCGGCATCCACCACGAGGCGACGCGTGACGCGTACGGCATCGAGCATTCGACGGTCGTGGCTGACCAGCAGAACCGTTCCCGGGAAGCGGTCAAGGGCGGCTTCGAGCTGCTCGATGGCCACAAGGTCCAGGTGGTTGGTCGGCTCGTCGAGCACGAGCAGGTTCACCCCACCCAGTTGAAAGCGCGCCAGGGTGGCCCGGGTCCGCTCACCCGGCGACAGCAGTCGGGCTGGTCGGGCCACGTCGTCACCGGCGAGACCGAACTTGGCCAACAGGGTTCGCACCTCAGCCACCGTCGACGACGGGTACCACCCAAGAAACGCGTCGACCAACGTGGCGTCGCCCGCCACCGGAATACGAGCCTGATCAACCTCGCCCACGACCACGCCACTCCCTCGAACCACCGTGCCGGATCGCGGCTCGAGGTGGCCGAGAAGCAGCCCGAGCAGCGTGGTCTTGCCTGAGCCGTTGGCGCCGGTCACGGCCACCCGGTCACCGTAGGCAAGGTCAAGGTCGACCGGCCCGAAGACGAACGAGCCACGTTGCATAGTGACGCCGCGAAGCGATGACACCACCGTGCCTGAACGCGGCGCGGCGACGATCTCGTAGCGCAACTCCCACACCTTGCGAGGTTCGACGACCACGTCGAGACGCTCGGCCGCCTTCTCCAATCGTGATGCCTTTCCGGCCTGCTTCTCGCTCGTTTCCGCCTTGGCCTTCCGGCCGATCTTGTCTGGGTCAGCGCCCTTCTTGCGAAGATCGGCGCGAGTCTTTCGTACTCCTTTGTCGGCCCAATCACGGGTGGTTCGGGCCCGGCTCATGAGGTCATCGTGGCGAGCTTCATAGTCGTCGAAGGACTCCAGGGCCCGACGCTTGACCACGTCGCGTTCGCGCAGGAACGCAGCAAATCCACCACCGAACAACGTGGCTCGACGCTCAACGGCATCGAGCTCGAACACGTCGGTCACGGTGTTTTCCAGAAATGCCCGGTCATGACTCACGACGACCACCCCGGCGCCGCGGTCGCGGAGTTCGGCGACGAAGCGTTCGAGGCGGGCGAGTCCGGCGAGGTCGAGATCGTTGGTCGGCTCGTCGAGGCAGAACACGTCGAAGCGGGCCAGCAGGAGCGCAGCCAGGCCAACCCGAGCCTTCTGCCCTCCGCTCAACGCGCCCACGACCACCGACGCACCCAGTCGGCCTTCGAGACCGACGTCGTGCAACGCCGCCGGAATCCGGTCGACAAGGTCGGCTCCACCCAGGCTCAGCCACCGGTCGAGGTCGTCGCCGTAGTTGTCACCGAGCGGGTCACCGGTGGCGAGCGCCGCGGCCGACGCCTCCATGGCCGTCGTTGCCACCGCCACCCCGGTCCGCCCGGCGAGCCACTCCCCAATCGTCTCCGCCGGACCCGCGCTCACCAACTGCTGGGCGAGATAGCCGACCGAAGTCGCCGACGGAGCACGGTCCACCCGCCCGGCGAGAGGCATCTCCAAGCCGGCCAACACGCGAAGCAACGTGGTCTTCCCCGCCCCATTGCCCCCAACCAGGCCGATGACCCGACCGGGAGCGACGGTGAGATCGATGCCCTCGGCCAGGACCACCGGGCCGTAGCCAAGCGTTAGCCCGCTGGCAATGACGGAACCCATACGCGCGCTTTCGAAAGCTTGGGTTCAGTCCACGTCGGTCTGCAGCACCTTGGCGACGGCGGCGACCTGCTGGCCAGCGTCGAGGGCCATGACCCGCACGCCCGTGCCCTCGCGACTCTGCGAGCTGATGTCTCGGACGTTCTGGCGGTTGGTGACCCCACCGTCGGAGATCAAGATGATTTCATCTTCGATCTCGACGACGAAAGCGGCGGCAAGGTGACCCTTTTTAGCCGGGAGCTTGTAGGAGATAACGCCCTGTCCGCCACGACCCTGGACCGAGAAACGCTCGACCTTGGTGCGCTTCCCGAAGCCTTGATTGGTGATCAGCAAAATGTCGGTGGCGTCCGAGACCGAGTCGCAACTGACAACAATGTCGTTGGGCTTGAGCTTCATCCCGCGAACGCCAGCCGCGGCACGACCCATGGCCCGCACGTCTTCTTCGGAGAAGCGAATGCCCTGGCCGAGCTTGGACACCATCAGGATGTGGTCGGCCCCATTGGTCTGGATGACCTTGACGAGTTCGTCGTCGTCGCGAAGGTTCACCGCGATGATGCCGGCCCGTAGCGACGAGTCGTATTCACTCATCAGCGTCTTCTTGACCTGGCCAAGCTTGGTGCAGAAGAACAGATACCGATGGTCTTCATAGGTACGCGTATCAATGATCGCTTGGATCTTCTCGTTCGGAGCAAGCGGCAACAGGTTCACAATCGCCGTGCCCCGGGCGGCACGATCCTTCATCGGGATCTCGTGGGCCTTCAACCGGTAGACCCGACCGCGGGTGGAGAAGAACAGCAGATAGGCGTGCGCGCTGGTGGAAATGATGTCGGTGACGTAGTCCTCATCGCGGACCTTCGCCCCCTGGATGCCACGGCCACCGCGGCCCTGCGTACGGAACGTGTCGGCCGGCATGGCCTTGATGTAGCCAACCTTGGAGAACGTGATGACGAGCTCGAGGTCCTCGATCAGGTCCTCCATGCTGAGGTCGCCCGGATCGAAAGTGATGACCGACTTGCGGGGTGTGGCGAACTGCTCGCGCACCGCACCCATCTCGGTCTTGATGACGGTGCGAAGAACAACGTCGTCACCAAGAATTGCTTCGAGGCCGCCGATGCGCTCGCGCAGTTCCAACATTTCCGCCTCGAGCTCGGAGCGGCCTAGGCGGGTAAGTCGACCGAGTTGCATGTCCAGGATGTAGTTGGCCTGAATCTCGGAGAAGTCGAACGGCGCCGCCATAAGGGCCACGCGTGCACCGGCCCGATCTTCGGCCGTGCGGATCGCCTGAATGATCTGGTCGATCATGTCCAAGGCCTTGAGGAGGCCTTCGACGATATGGGCGCGATCACGCGCCTTCTTCAATCGGTGCTCAGAGCGACGGGTGATGACCTCGACCTGGTGGGCCACATAATGCGTGAGGACCTGCAACAGGTTCAGCGAACGCGGCACGCCGTCGACCAGGGCAACGGTGTTCATGCTGAACGTGGATTGCAACGCCGTGTATTTGAACAAGTTGTTCATCACCACGTTGGAATTGGCGTCGCGCTTGAGTTCGATGACCAAGCGGGTCTTCCCCTTGGCCGACTCGTCGTTGGCGTTGGAGATACCGACGAGTTCACCGGAGTCGACCAGCTCACCAATACGCTCCAGGATCCCAGTGGGGCTGGACTGGTACGGCAGTTCGGTGACCACGATCTGCTCGCGACCGCCCTTGAGTTCTTCGATCTCGGCGACGGCCCGCATACGGATCGCGCCTTTGCCGGTGCGGTACGCATCATTGATTCCGGATCGGCCCAGAATGAGCGCACCGGTGGGGAAGTCGGGACCCTTGACGAAGCCCATGAGCTGCTCGACGGTGGCGTCGGGGTGATCGATGAGGAACGTGGTGGCGTCGATAACTTCGCCCAGGTTGTGCGGCGGAATGTTGGTGGCCATGCCGACGGCAATACCGGTGGAACCGTTGACGAGCAGGTTCGGAAAGCGAGCCGGGAGGACGCTTGGCTCCTCCTTGTCGCCGGAGAAGTTGGTAGTGAAGTTGACCGTGCCCTCGTCGATGTCGGCCAGCATCTGCATGGCCAGCGGGGCGAGTCGTGCCTCGGTATAGCGGTAGGCCGCCGCTCGGGCGTCGGGCGAACCGAAGTTTCCGTGGCCATCGATGAGGGGATGGCGCAAGGAGAACGACTGGGCCATTCGCACGAGCGCGTCGTAGGCCGCGGTGTCACCGTGGGGGTGGTAGTTGCCGATGACGTCGCCGACGACCTTGGCGCATTTCACGTGGGCCCGGTCCGGACGGAACCCGGAATCGAACATCGACCACAGGATGCGACGGTGCACCGGCTTCAACCCATCGCGCACATCGGGCAGGGCACGCGACACGATGACCGACATGGCGTAGTCGAGGAAGGATCGCTCCATCTCCTCTTGGATCTCAATCGGCTCGATGTTGTCGAAGTCGAGGGGCGGTTCGATGTTGGTCATGCCAGACGGTCCTCAGTTGAGTGAATCAGAAAAGTAAGCACGCCTAGATATCCAGGAAACGGACATCGCTGGCGTTCTGGACGATGAACTTCTTGCGGGCTTCAACGTCTTCGCCCATCAGCACGCTCATCACTTCGTCGGCGATGGCGGCCTGCTCAACGGTGACTCGCAGCAGCGTGCGCTTGGTGGTGTCCATAGTGGTGTCGCCGAGCTCGTCGGCGTCCATTTCGCCCAGACCCTTCAGGCGGTTGAACTCGAACTTCTTGTTCGGACTGGCCGCCACGAACGCGTTCTTGGCAGCGTCGTCTTTCAGGTACTGCTTCTCCTTACCGACCACCACTGAATACAGAGGCGGCTGGGCGATGTAGCAGTAGCCCGCCTCCACCATCGGCTTCATCTGGCGGTAGAAGAAGGTGAGCAGCAGGGTGCGGATGTGGGCGCCGTCGACGTCGGCATCACACAGCGCAATGACCTTGTGGTAGCGGCACTTGGAGGCGTCGAACTCTTCCCCAACACCGCCGCCGATGGCGGTGATCAACGCCTGAACCTCGGTGTTCTTCATCATCTTGTCGGCCCGGGCCCGCTCGACGTTCAGGATCTTTCCGCGGATCGGCAGGATGGCCTGGGTCTTTGGGTCACGGGCATCGGTGGCCGACCCGAGTGCCGAGTCGCCTTCCACGATGAAGAGCTCGGACTCCGCCGGATTCTTCGACGAACAGTCCTTCAACTTGCCCGGAAGACCGCCGCCGAAGGTGGCCGACTTACGAGCCACGTCACGTGCCTTACGGGCAGCCACGCGGGCGATCTGGGCTTGCTGGGCTTTCTTGATGATCTTGTTGGCGTCCGTGGGGTTCTCTTCGAACCACTCGGCAAGGCGATCATTGGTGGCCTTTTGCACCAGCGTCTTCATGCTGGTGTTGCCGAGCTTGCCCTTGGTCTGGCCTTCGAACTGGGGATCGCGGAGCTTCACGCTGATGATGGCGGTCAGCCCTTCGCGAATGTCCTCGCCGGCGAGATTGTCGTCCTTTTCCTTGATGGTGCCCTTTTCCCGGCCGTATTTGTTCACGACCGTGGTGAGCGCCGCCTTGAACCCCTCCAGGTGGGTGCCGCCTTCGATGGTGGCGATGCCGTTGGCAAAGCCGTGCAGGCCCTCGTAGTACCCGGTGTTCCACTGCATGGCAACCTCGGCCTCGCCGACGCCGTCTTCGTCGACGACCTTGAACGCCGGAACCGCCTTGAACAGCGGTTCCTTCGATGCGTTCAGGTGCTTGACGAAGTCCTTCAAGCCATCGTTGAAGCGAAACACCACCTCGTCGGGCTTTCCGTCGCCGTCGCGATCATGGTTGGGCCGCTCATCGGTGAAGTGGATCTCGAGGCCGGCGTTGAGGAACGCCATCATGCGAAACCGTTCGAGGAGGGTTTCGGCGCGGAAATCGGTGGTCTCGAAGATCAGCGGATCCGGCCAGAAGGTGACCGCCGTTCCGTTCCGGCCCCGAGGGGCTTTCCCAACTTCGGTCAGCTTGGACTTGAGCGCTCCGCCATTGTGGAACTCGACCTCGTAGCGGGTACCGCCCTTATCGATGACCGCCAGGAGCCGCGCCGAGAGGGCGTTCACCACGGAAACGCCAACACCATGGAGGCCACCGGACACCTTGTAGCCCTCACCGCCGAACTTGCCGCCGGCGTTCAGCACCGACAGCACGATCTCCGCTGCCGAGCGACCCTCCATCTTGGGATCGGGATGGGCGTCGACGGGGATGCCGCGCCCATTGTCCTCGACCCGGCAGCCACCGTCGGCCGTGAGGGTG
>JANLQX010000218.1:0-4175 GCA_031368095.1 Actinomycetes bacterium
ACGTCATCTTGTTGAGCTTCGGCACCATCATGGACGACAACGAGACGGTGTATAGCCAGCGAGTGGTCGACACTGCCGGCCCCGGTGTCGCCGTGGCTTACCACGCGTTCCTCGAGCAGAGTGATCGTCGACTTGCCAGCCTTCCCAACGCCGAGCAATTCCTCGAGCTGGCCAATGCTGTGCCGGAACGAACCCGACACCTCGATCTCCACGCCGGCCACCTGACTGAGCTGAACCCGATCGATCGGCAGGTGGTCTCCGGAGAAGCCATGGGCATCACTCCCCTCACCTGTCATCGTGGCGAGTTGTCGGCCAGGCTCGATCGGCTGGCGCAGCAGGGTGTCACCGAGGTTGCCTTCCAGCCTATGGGGGACATCCAACGCGAACTTCGCACCTTCGCCGAGGCGTCAGGAATCAGCCAGGCGCGACCCGGCTGAGCTGGAAGTCGTAGTCGACGCGATCCTTGTAGATCGAGTGTGAATGCCGGCTGCTACGCCCACATATGAGTTACCGCGATGTGCTGTATTCGATGGGGTTGATGTGGGGCTGCTTGCGGGTGAGGCTGGCGCGGGCGCTGGGGTCAGCGTTGAGCGTCTCGCGAAGGAATGCAGTGGTGTAGTGCGTCACGATGTCGAGAGGTCGACGTGCGCCCCAGACGGCGTCGGTGCAGAACCCGTCGCGGTACGAGAACTTCTGGGTCCACGGGAGGTTCTCGCACGGGTCACCGAAGAGCATGTGGCCGGCGCCAGTGAAGGTGATGAGCGTCTTGTTCTTGCTTGCCACGTGGTCGTAGGTGAGCTTCGTACCCCACGTGTACGGGGTTCCGTCGTCGACGGTTCCGCCCATGACCATGATGGGTACCTTGAGCTCGGCGAGGCCACGCTGATCGAACGGGTAGGCGTCGCCGGCCAACGAAACCACGGCCTTAACTCGAGTGTCCCCCAAGGATGGCCAGAGACCCTTGGGGACAGAAGGGAGCCCGGCTCGGGTGGCCATGTCGGCCTCCTTGGGAATGACGGGACCGCAGAAGAAGTTGAGCGGATCATCTGCCGTCAGGGCGGCACAGCGCGTCTTGTAGGCGGAGAAGTCGAAACGCGCGCCGGCGGCCGCGAGCGCGGTGTAGCCACCGTAGGAGTGCCCGACCACGGCGATGTTATTCATGTCGATCATCCCGGCCAACGCCGCTCCGGGCCTGGTGAGTTGTTGTGCAAAGTCGATGGTTCGGGTGATGTCGACGGGCCGGTCGACCAGCGCCTTCCAGAATCCGCCGAGTGACTGGTCGAATGTCTCGTTGTGTTCGGGGCCGAGAACGATGTAGCCCTGCGAGGCGTAGTGCTCCACCAGTGTGCTGTACACAATCGGGCTGATCGCGTAGCCATGAGAGAAGACCACCAGCGGATACGGCCTACCGGTCCGTTCGGGTCGGCCGTTCGTAAGCGCGCTGCCTATAGAGGTGATCTCCTGGCCGCGAAGGATCTCTTCGCCGAACTTGTTAGGCGCGGTGTAGGTGATCGTCGCGGGCCGCTTGTCGACGAGTCGACGTGCCGGGTACCACGCGCGCAGCGTGAGGGGTTGCTGCTGTGCGCCGGTGGTGGTGAATTCGCGGTAGCCGACCGCATGGCGGCCCTTCGCTGCGTAGGCGAGCGAAGGCATCGCGGTCTTCGCCGTCGATGAGGTGGTGGGCGCTTGCGCCGACGCCGACCCGCTCGTTGCCAGCCCGGCAGTAGCGATGACGGCGGCGCCGCAAATAGTGGCGACGAGTCGGTGGCGATGGTGGTGATTCATGGGTGTCCTTTCGGGACTTCTTGGAATAGGGGGATGCCAGAGTTGGGGTCGGTCAGTGACACGGGCCCCGGTGATCACGTCGCCGCTCCTGGCGAGAACGGTGGCGAAGAATGCGTTTTGGAGCGAGTTACCCGACGTCGCGACGTAACGTCCTGGCGATGCCCGCGGCGATCGGGATCGCCACCCAGAGCAGGATCGAGACCAAGATCGGCGGCACGTGACCGCCCCATCGGTTGTCGAGCACCCAGTTCCAGATTGTCTCCGTGTCAAGCCACTCATTGACGAGTGGCGATACGGTCCCGAGTAGCGCGAACGCAGGGTTCAGGGCGAAGAACGCCGCAATGGACGCCGTCGAGTTCTGGATGAGCACCCCGAAGGCGATGCCCCCGAGGACATTCAGGAGTAGGTAGACCAGATAGCCCGCAATGTGACCGACGCCCAGGTTCGCGTCCAGGGCCCGGCCCGACGCCGCCGCCAGCCCGAGGCCGGCGGCGGTAACCAATCCACCAAAGAGCGCAGCACCACTACCCAGCACCATCGACACCGCCAACTTGGCGTTGACGACTCGGATTCGTCGCGGTTCCTGGGTGAAGGTCGTCATGATGCTGCGTTGACTCCATTCGCCGGTGAACATCAGCATCGCCATCAGAGGCAGGAGGATCACCTGCGGGATCGAGGCGACCTCGAGGTAGCTCGCATAGGTCTGATCGAAGGACGTGGGGACGATGACTGGCACCAGCATCATGCCCACGACCGACAGGCCGACGAGAGCGAGAAGCCAGCGCGTTGCACGCGTATCGGTGGCTTTGAGCCACTCAACTCGAAAAAGTCGTGAGAACGGAATATGTCCGGGGGCCGACGGTGCCTCGGCGATGCCGAGGGGTCGGGTGGTTCGCGGGGAAAGGGTTGTGGTCATGCTGCCGCCTCCTGCGACGGAGCCGCCTTCGCGGTAGTGAGAGAGAAGAACAATTGTTCGAGTTCGTTTGCTTCAGACTCATGTAGCTCGGTGAGCAGAACCTGGTGGTCCCGGGCGACGCCGGCCAGCAACTCGGTCGTGACCCGACCTCCGGCAACGTCCACGGTCAACGCATCTCCGGGCCCGGCGACATAGTCGATATCCGCCGCCTGTAGCGCGGCGGCGAGTGCGCCGAGGTCGGGGCTGCGCACGAGGATCGTGGAGCTGGCAAGGAGATCTTCCAACCGGCCGGCGGCAACCACCGCCCCGCCGGAGATGACGACGAGATGATCGGCGGTGGCCTGCACCTCGTGGAGCAGGTGGCTCGACAACAGCACCGTGCCGCCACGGTCGGCGAAGTCGCGTAGGAGCGTTCGCATCCAGGCGATGCCCTCGGGATCGAGCCCGTTCGCCGGTTCATCGAGGATCAGCGCCTTTGGTTCACCGACGAGGGCCTGGGCGATCCCGAGACGCTGGCGCATGCCAAGTGAGTAGGTACCAACTCGCTTCTCTGCGGCATCGGCGATCCCGACGAGCTTCAACAGGTGCTCGACCCGCCTCGGGGGAACGCCGGCCATCTGCGCGGCGATAGCGAGCGTCGCCCGGCCGCTGCGCCCGGGATGCATCGCCGACGCGTCGAGCAGCATGCCGACCACGCGTGTCGGGTTGGGCAGCTCGACGAACGGTCGCCCGTCGACGGTCGACGTACCGCGGTCGGGTCGCACCAGCCCAGCGATCATCTTCAGCGTGGTGGATTTGCCGGCGCCGTTGGCCCCGAGGAAACCGGTGATGGTCCCCGGCTCGCAGCGCAACGAGACGTCGCAGACGACCGGAACCTTCTTGTAGCTCTTGGTGAGAGCAGTTGTCGAAATCATGTGTCCAGCCTGAACGGCAAGGTGCGCCGTCACATCGGGCGGAAGGTCAGGATCCGATGTCCGAAGGGAGGCTTGGCCGCTTCCGACGATTGTTCTTTCGTTGGTTGCAGTGCCGACCTTCGTCGATGTTGCGCGGGGACGAGTCACCCCGGTGCACATCGTCGGTTACCGAGCTGGCTGCGAAGGGAAAGGAATGAGGCAAGTGTGCGCCCCAGAGCCGGCGTTGGGGGTCAGTCCGGCGTCCGGGCTGTTCGCCGGCTGCAATCCCGCACCGCATTGCCTTCACGGAGTCGCTATGGGCAGGGTTTTCGGTGTGGTTTATGGACAGAGCTGAATGGTCGGTCGATTGGATGGCAGCGAGTCTGCAAGCGTGTTGAGATCTGCGTCGTCGCCGGTGAGGATTGAATCTCTCAAACGAACTGCAAGGACGACGAGATGCGCATCGACGACATCGGCGGTTCCTGAACGTGCGAGTAGAAGGCCCACTGCTCGTCCGTCATTTAGCGGGTGAACTTCGACGGTCTTCAGAAACGCAGATAGTCGAGCCTGGCGAGCGCCAT
>JANLQX010000266.1:0-2645 GCA_031368095.1 Actinomycetes bacterium
GGCGGCGATCCCGGCGCGTACGACGCGCAGAGCCGCCAGCTCGACCAGTTCGTTTGGGACCATCCGACGATGTGCATCCTGGTCGCGGTTGGCAACGACGGCACCGACAACGACCGCGACGGCAGGATCAATCTCGGGTCCGTGACATCCCCGGCGACGGCGAAGAATTGCATCGCCGTCGGAGCGTCCGAGAACCTGCGGCGGCAGTTCGATTCGGACACCTATGGATCGTTCTGGCCCCTCGACTATCCCGTCGCTCCGTACAAGAACGCTCCGATGGCCGACGACCCAGGACAGGTCGTGGCGTTCTCAAGTCGAGGCCCGACGGCGGACGGTCGCATGAAGCCCGACGTCGTCGCCCCCGGCACGTGGATCCTGTCGACGAAATCGACGATGTTGAGTCCAACCGCCAACGGTTGGAAGCCGTTTTCCCCTTCGCCGAGGTACTTCTACATGGGCGGTACGAGCATGGCGACTCCGCTCACGGCAGGTGCGGTGGCCGCTCTTCGACAGCACGTGCGACGAGACCACGGGATCGCGCAGCCGACGGCCGCGCTGTTGAAGGCGGTCGTCATCGCGAGTGCCGACCGTCTGGCGAACACGGCACCGGCGGGCACCGTGGTGGACCCCCACCAGGGTTTCGGGCGCGTGAACGTCGCGGCCATTGCCACGCCCGCGGCCGGTGTCGCGGTCGTGCTGCAGCAGAACCGCAAAGTAGTGACCGGGGCGGTGAGACGTACGACGGTCATAGTCACGGGGTCGAACAAGCCGCTGAAGGTCGTGCTCGTCTACAGCGACTTTCCGGGCACGCAGCTCGTCAACAACGTGAACCTCATCGTCCATTCGCCGAACGGTGACGTCTTCGTCGGCAACCAGGTCGACGGAGCGCCACCGAACTTCGACAGCACCAACAATGTCGAGGTGGTCTCGATCCCAAGTGCCGCGGCCGGCCAGTGGACCATAGAGGTGATCGGCTCGAACATCCCACGTGGCCCGCAGCCGTTCGCGCTGGTCGTTCTCGGTCGAATCGCCTGATTGTCGGGGCGCGACCGGACGCGTGCTCCCGCCACTACCGAAGGCCCGCAAGCGACAAATCGGCTACGGGGTCGTATCCCATTGACGGTGAAGGTGCTGTTGCACTCAGCTCAGGTGGGCGCGATTCGCCCGCCCGTCAGAGAGGGAAGAACGATGGCAGACAGCATGACGCAGATCCGAATCGCCGGAGCCGTCGGCGCGAAGCGAAACCTCGCGATACTCGGCGACGGGTTCACCGGGGCCGATCAGCACCTGTTCGACGACTGGGTGCGCGATGCCGTGATGAACGGAGCGTTCGGGCACGACTACTTCTACGAGGACGGGTCGGCATGGAACATCTACCGGGTCAATCTGGAATCGGTCGACTCGGGGATCAGCACCCGCGTCTACGACGAGAAGGGTACGCCGAGCGGGGCCGACGACACGATCGTGAGCACGACGCTTCTGGATACGTCGCTCGGGATCATCTTCAGCGGCTCCTGGTCCCACTGCTGGCTGGAGTACGGGGCGCAGTCGGAGTCGCGGGTCCAGGCGGCACTGAACACGTGGGTACCGGACTACCAATTCGTACTGATCGTGCTGAACACGACGGGATTCGGTGGCTGCGCCTGGGGCGGTCGGTCCCACACGACTCTCGGCAGCGACTGGACGGTCATCGCCCACGAGTTCGGGCACGGACTCGGCGGCCTGGCCGACGAGTACAGCGTCGACGGAAACCACACCACTGGTGAACCGGGAGCTGTCAATCTCACGATCAACACGAACCGTGCCACCATCAAATGGGGAAACTTCATCGATCCGGGCACACCCGTCCCGACAGGCGTCGGCGGGGGCGCCGACTACAACCAGGGTGCAAAACCGCCTGGCTGGAGCGACGACCAGGACGTCGGCCTGTTCGAAGGCGGAGGAACGGAGCTGACCGGCATCTACCGCCCGGTCGTGAACTGCCGGATGAAGGGAAATGCCCCGCCATATTGTCCAGTCTGTTACACGTCCTTCAAGCGGCAGTACGACACCTACACCGGTCATACATTCGACAAGTGCTACGCCGGCGACTTCAACGGCGACGGACGTAGCGACGTGCTCGTGCACTCCGACAACTCGATCCAGATCTTCCGCTCGAACGGCGAGCAGCTGGACCTCGTGTCCAGCGCTGTCGAGCGCGTACCTGGTTCGTGGCAGTTCAAAGGTGGCGATCAATTCTTCGTCGGCGACTTCAACGGCGACGGCAGGGACGAGGTCGCGGTGTTCAACGGCAGCGATTGGAACATGCCCTATCTCGGCCTGCTCGCCGATGACGGGAACAACGGCCTGCAGCTGATAGCCCGCTACGACGGTGACATCCGGGGCTGGGGCGGCCTGGCCCGCAACGACCACTTCCACGTCGGCGACTTCGACGGTGACGGCCGCCAGGACCTTCTCGTCACCAACGGCGACGACTGGTCGATGACCTACGCGGCCATGCTTCGCTCGACCGCGAACGGATTGGAACTGGTGCGCCGCTTCGACGGTGACATTCCCGGTTGGGGTGGGCTGGCGAAGCACGACCAGTTCTTCGTCGGCGATTTCTCCGGCCACGGGAAGGCCGACTTGTACATCTTCAATGGCGA
>JANLQX010000274.1:0-3010 GCA_031368095.1 Actinomycetes bacterium
CAGCAGTGTCGATTTGCCGCGGCCGTTCTCTCCGACGACGCCAAGCCGGCTACCGGCGGTGACGGTGATCGAAATGTCATTGAGGACTTGTCGGTCGCCACGTTCGACGTTTACACCGGAAATCCTCAGTTGGGAGCGCGGCCGCAGCCGGGCATTTTCATCGATAGGCATGACTCCTCTTCCTGCACCCGACGTCACCACGGACACCGGGCGCGAACTAACGGACAAGCGGCGCCGCGGTCGCGGCGCGCCAAACACCCGATCGCCGCGTCGGCGGGGTGTGTCCGTCAGATCAGAAGTAGAGCTGCCATGACGACCACGATACATTCCAACGCAGAGGAACGCGAAGGCGATATAACAGGCGAGTAGAGCGCAAGGGCGAGCGTCGTCGCTGGCCGATCCGAAAACTGTGCGCTAAAGGTCTCGGCGATGCTCGCAGAGAGACGAGGTTGAAAGCGCCTCATGCACGTGCACCTCATCGGGCTCAAACCGCTCAGCCACGGTTCTACGATGGGCCGGGAGCCACGACCAAAGTAGAACCGGGGTGATTCCGTCCAGACGACCAACTCGAGCTAACGGCTGAGGGTAGATGGATTTGCTCCGGATGCGATTCTCGGGTCGGTTTCTGGCGTGCCTTACAACATTGAGGTCGGCCAACGGGACGCGGACCAATCGTTCCATGTCAAGTAGTCAACGGGTGGCGGATCGATGATCGATGTGTTGAGCTCCGCATCGTCAGGTTCCTGAAAGAACTCCCGGAATGCAACGAGGTCTTCTTCGCTGATCTCGAATGCCATTTCGGGGTCGGCGTTCAGTCGCTCTTTGACCCGTTGGAGTTGTTGCGAGTGCTCGACCGTGAGGTAAAGCAGCTCACATTTCGCGCCCTGTTCGCGGGCAAGAAACCGAAGCGCAGTTCGTTCGTCTTTGCTCCATACCCCGAAATCGAGAACCACTGAAATGCCAGCCCGGAGTGCAGACATCGCCAGTGAAACGAAGCGGCCTTCAAGGACATCGCGTCGACCGTCGGCCTCCGGATCGTTGAAGAGCGGGATCATCCACTCATCGGGGGTGAGACGCAACGCTGGCAGTTCCAATTCGAGTTGCCTGGCGCGCGTTGTCTTGCCAGATGCCGGCAAACCCACCATCACAACTAGTCGAGGTGTCCGATCATCGACCAACGCGTTCTCTTGATACTGGCTGAGCATCCGTTGAAGGTACCTCCAAAAACGTCAAACCGCCAGCGGGTTGGAACCTGCCCCGTAACACCGGCTCAGGGGCGCACGCTTCGCCCGGGCCGATAGCCATCGCAACCCGCTCGTAACCGGCCTCTTGTGATGATTGATCTTGTCTGGGGTCTGGAGCAGGCTTTGGATGGGGTCCGTTTGGTTCGCTCGGTAACCGGCTGCCCACCTTTTCGGGTGTGGCTCTATATCGGTTTGCGGCCTGGATTCAGAACGAGGTAGTGGCTGAAGAGAGGTCTGCGTTGCTCAAAGAGGCATTGCCCTTCCTCGTTCGCTCCAACACTAAACAGAAGAGGATCATATGCGCACTGATGAGATGATTATCGGGCTCGACCCGCATAAAGCATCGAACACAATCGCCGTTCTTGACCGAGACGAAGCCTTGCTGTTTCGTCACCGGTTCGATCAAAGCGAACACGGAATCAACACGATGCTTGAAGCCGTTGTGTCATGGCCGAAACGTGTTTGGGCCGTTGAGGGCGGACACGGAATGGGCCGCAACATTTCCCGGCGACTTGTTGCCGCTGGCGAGACCGTGATCGATGTTCCCGCGAAGTTGGCATCACGGGTCCGGGTGTACTCGACCGGGCACGGCAACAAGACCGATGACACCGACGCCGTAGCAGTGGCCCGTGCCGCGTTGCGCAGCCGCAACCTGCGAGTGGTCACAGCGGATGATTCAACGGTGCGCTTGAAGTTGTTGTCAGACCGTCGCCGCGAACTTGTTGGATCACGCACACAAGCTGCCTGCCGGCTGCATCGTTTGTTCCTTGAATTGATTCCAGGTGGCGCCCGGACTGAGCTTTCGGCCGCTCATGCAACCAAACTTCTCGACGAACTCGAGATAACCGACATCGCTGGTCGGACCCGTGTTGAGCTCGCCCGCGATCACATCACCGACATCGAACGGCTCGACGCGAAAATCAAGACAGCGGGTAAACACATCGCAGCGGCAGTCAAAGAGTCGAAGACGACCGTGACCGAGGTCTATGGTGTCGGGCCGGCCAACGGTGCGCTGATTCTTGGTGAAATCGGCAACGTCGCCCGGTTCATGACGAGGGATCAGTTCGCGTCCTACGCAGGCACAGCACCATTGTCGGTGTCATCTGGCGACCACAACCGGTACCGGCTCTCACGCGCCGGGAACCGGCAACTGAACTCAGCAATTCACATCGCTACGATCACCCAGATCCGAAACGAGACGGCAGGCCGTGTTTACTACCAACGCAAACGTGACGAAGGCAAGAGCGCTCGCGAAGCGCTACGGTGTTTGAAACGACGGATCACTGATGCAATTTGGCGTCAGCTTCGCATCGATCTCGAATCAAGAAAACCCAACACGGCACAACCAATCCCGACAACACCAATTGCATCGCGGCCTATTGTAGAAACGGGTTCGAGGCGTGGCCAAAGCAAAGAATCAGCACCGAGACGCAAGCTGATCACGCCGCCGGCTACACGCCAAAAGACGTCCTCAACTGCCCGCCTCGAACCTGCCCCTTGACAGAGAGGAGCCGATATGTGCGGGCGATTCCTGGGAAACTTAGGGCATGATGATGATTTCGGCGCCGATGGGGGTCCAGCCGCCGGCGAGGAAGGCTCGGAGGGATGCGGCGTTTCCGGGGGAGACTTCGGCGAAGCACCATTGATCGGATGGAATGTGGCTCAATGCTTCATTGATAAGTGCGCGTGCATTTCCGGCAGTTCGGTTTGCTGGGTCAACTTCTACGCTGATTTCCCAGCGATCGGCGATGCCCCTGCCTAGGGTG
>JANLQX010000342.1:0-12424 GCA_031368095.1 Actinomycetes bacterium
TCTGCCGAGCGAGATCGCCGTGGTGGGTTCCCCGGCGCCCGACGAGCGCGCGATGGCGGCGGCGAGCGCCGTGCTGTTGGCCGAACGCAATCGACTGCTGGCCTTGAACCGTCTGTCGAATGCGTTATCGGCGGCCACCAGCGGCGATCAGGTCGGCGAGATAGCTGTCACCCGAGCGGTCGACGTTCTCGGGGCCAGTGGCGGGGCGTTTTTCCTCCTTTCTGATGACCGGCACCGTCTTGTCTTGGCCAAGCACGGGCGCTCGGGTGCGCCCGACGAGGGGTGGGAGGAGGTCTCGGTTCACGTCGACGCGCCGATCGGGCTCGTCGTGCGCACGAATACCGCCAGCCTGCAGGGTTCCGTACAGGAGATCGCCCACCAGTTCCCCGCTCTCGTGGAACTGGCCGAACGGCTCGGCGAGCAGGCATGGGCCACCTTCCCGGTCGTGCGTCCGTCCACCGGTGAGGTCGCCGGTGCTCTTACCTTCAGCTTTGTCGAGCCGGCCACATTTGACGACTCTGAGCTTGCGCTTTTTCAGTCCATCGTGGGTCATGTGGCCACGGCGTTGGACCGAGCCATGCTCTACGACGCCGAGCGTTCCAGTCGCTTGCAACTCCAAGAAGCGGTCACCCGACTCCAGCGGGTCGAGGAGGTCGTGAACATCGCGCTCGGACCGGTCAACACACCAGACCTTCTGGCCGAACTGTTGCGCCGCGCCACCGTGGCGCTGGCCGGGGACTCGGCCATGGTCCTCGAGCTCGACGCGGCCCGAGGCGTGCTGGTCGAAATGGCGAGTGTTGGCCTAGGAGTGCGTCCCGAAGGTCCGGTCGAATTGCCGGTGGACAACGGATTCGCGGCCGAGATCACCGAACGCCTCACCGTCTTCACGGCAACGGAACTGTCGACGGCCACCCTGCGGCCGGTTCGGCTCATTGATCCCAAGGTACGAACTGTGGTGGGTGCGCCACTTCGTCACGACGGCACTGTTTTGGGCACGCTCAATATCGGTTTTCACACTGATCATGTGGTGTCGGAAACCGACCGGCAGATCGTCGTTGCTATTTGTGAGCGAGTGTCCCTGGTACTGGTCAACATTCGCCTGTTCGAGGCGGAGCGGAGGTCGCGCAAGAGCGCCGACCTTCTCCGGGCGGTGGCTGCGTCGCTGGCGTCGGCGGTGACCGTCGCCGAAGTGGCCAACGTGATGGTCAACGCCGCTCCGGTTGCGGTGGGAGCTCGCGCCGGCGGGTTAGCGCTGGCCGTAAGCGACGAGCACATCCAGATCGTGGCGTCCACCCGAGGGCCGGCGGCCGACGCAACTCGAGGTCTGCTCCCGTTAACGATGGACAATCCGATCGGCGAAGCCGTCCTCGGTCGAACTCCGGTGTTTGTCGATGGTCGCCGCGACCTGGAGGCGAGGTACCCGCTGTCGGCCCAATTTGCCGTGACGTTGCCGGGAAAGGCCTGGGCCGTTCTTCCGTTCGGCGTGGGCGAAACCGATCGTGGGGCATGGCTTCTGGCCTTCGATGAACCGGGCCGATTCGCCGAGCTCGGCGGAACGATTGAAGGTCTCGAAGCCCTTTGCGCCCAGGCGCTCACGCGGGCCCGGCGTCAAGAGTCTGACCGTCGGACGGCGACGGTGCTCCAGGCCGCGCTCACGGTGCCATTGCCAAGTCCGGCGCCGCCACTACGGGCCGATGCCGTCTATCTCTTGGCCGATGCCGACATCACCATTGGTGGCGACTGGTACGACCTCGTTCCGGTTGGTGACGACGGAAACCTCATGATGATCGTTGGTGATGTGGTCGGAAGTGGCGTTCGCGCCGCGGCCACCATGGGACAGTTGCGCGCCGCGTCGCACGCACTCGCGCCGCGCTCGTCGGCGGTCGAGATCCTCACCGGTCTCGACGCGTTCGTTGCGTCGCATCCCAACGCCGTGATGGCAACGGTGGCCTGCATCTATGTCGATGTCGCCCGGGGCACGGCCACGATCTCGCTGGCCGGCCACCCGCCGCCGCTCGTGATCGGCCCGGGCGGCGACGCATCGTTCGCCGACGTTCTTCCCGGACCGCCGCTCGGCGTGACCGGCCATCGTGGGGAGGTCACGATCGCGTTCGGCGAAGGTAGCAGTGTGGCGTTGTACACCGACGGACTGGTGGAACGACGGGGCGAATCCATCGACGTCGGTCTCGACCGTTTGCGTTCGGTGGCCACTGACATCGTGTCCGGACGACCGCCGGGGGAGTTCCTCGCCGGCTTTGCAAACGGCTTGGCCGAAGTCCTTGTGCCTTCTTCTCGTCATGACGACGTGGCGGTGCTTGTCGTCAGCAACATCTCATAACGGAAATCATCTGTCCCCTTGACGAATGAGCGTTTGACCACGAGTTTTGCGGGGTACGTCGGAGATTCGAACCACTACCGGTCGAATATATGGAGCTGCCGACATGGATACACCGACTCATTTCCGCAAAACTGGTAAGGCGAGGCGCACGGCTCGCAGCCGCGTCCTCATTGCCACGGTGCTGGCGGTGGGACTCGGCATGACCGCCCTTCCGGGGAGTCATCCGGCCGAAGCAGCGAGCAAGTCCCGACGCAAGGTAACCACGAAAAAGCGGACGAGCGTCCCGGTGGACTTCGGCATTCGCTTCACGCAGGACGCGCAGGCCGTTACCGCCGGCCAAACTGCTACGTACACATTTGATGTGTCGTCCAGCTCGTCGTTCTCGGGAATCGTTGTATTCGACCTTCCCAATCTCACCGATCGTTTCACTGGCCGGGTGATCACCGACAGCTCCACCAGCGGACGGTTGGAAATCACCGTACCGCCGTTTGCCACCACCAACTCGGGTGTCTTCCTGTTGCGTGGACGTAGCGGCGCTCTGGCTCGTGAGGCGGGGTTCCGTCTGAACGTCACGGCGCGACCCGTTCCGGTGACAACCACGATTCCCCCAACGGCCAGCACTACTGCGGCTCCGCAATTCACGCTCGTTCCCGACGTGTTGAGCCGCTCCGGCCGTCCAGGTGATCAACAGCAGTTCGGTGTTGCCGTAAATCGAATCGGTGGATTTAGCGGGCCCGTCGCCTTCCGCCTTGACGGTTTACCTTCTGGTGCCACGGCGACCTTCTCACCCAATCCGACAACGCAAGGCACGGTCTTGTACGTCACGCCGTCGGCGGCGACACCTTCAGGAACGTATTTGCTCAGCATCGTCGGCGAAGCTGGATCCACCGCCCGGGCAACGGCCGTGGTGCTGGTGGTTCAACGTACGGGCGATTTCTCCCTCGGCCTTGCGCCCCTTTCGGTCACCGTACCGGCGGGAAACGATGCCCTTGCCGCCGTCAACGTCCTGCCCCGGGCTGGCGCTAAATCGGCGTTCGCGCCCGACGTGGCCTTCACTGCGACGGGACTTCCGAGCGGCGCATCGGTCATCTTTGATCCAAATCCCTCCAACGGGCTGACCACGATACGAATCCGTACACAGGCCGCAACACCGGCTGGTACCTCGAAAATCTTGATCACCGGAACGAGTGCTTCAGTTGCTCGCTCGATTCTGTTGACCCTGGTCGTGGAGAGGGGCACGGTTGGTGGATTCGCCATCAAGGCCCAGCCCGAGTCGGCCACGGTTGCTCCCGGCGCCGAGACCACCTACAACGTGGCGATAGCACCCAGTGGTGGGTTCGCGTCCACGATCTCCTTCCAGGTCAAAGGTCTCCCACCTTTTGCCACGGCCAGTGTGATCGCGCAGACGCCGACCTCCGCCACGATCAAGGTAACGACCGCGATTACCACTCCAACGGGTACGTTTCCGTTACAACTCAGCGGAACGGCCGGCGCGCTCGCCGCGACCGTGCAAGTAGCGCTCGTCGTCGACTGATTTCCGACCGTCGTTGTGATGCCGACGGGAACACTTCAGGAAGTTCGACGTCGACACCCACTTCAACTCACTTTGCATCCCAGATAAGCCTTTTCCTACCTCCTAGTCGTCAAAATATGCCGATGTGGGATGTGGAATTCGCTTATCTGGGATTTGGTGCGCCGCAGTCCACCTCCGAACGCAACAACATCGCGCCGGCAGGGGCGCAGGGTGACACATGTCTCGAAGGTGGACGGAGGGGCTGCGAGACGTTTGGATTGGGGATGAACAGGGGTAGTGCCGATAACCCACGACAACAAAGGAACAGCTCATGCCCGAACCTGTCCGCATCGGAATCTGTTCGACTTACGCCCCTCGTGCCTGCGGTCAGGCGACGTTCGCCGCCGATCTCGAGAATGCCCTGCGCCTCACGGGTCAGGTTGCTGAAGTGTCCATGATCGCCATGGACGACACTCCCGGTACCGACGGAGTTTGCGCCCCGGTCATGGCCGAAATCGTCGACACCGATCCACGCTCCTACGTTGCTGCGGCGCGCCAGGTGAACGCCGCTTGCGACGTCGTGATCGTGCAGCATGAATTCGGCATCTTCGGCGGCGAAGAAGGAGAGCTCGTTCTGCGATTCCTGGAAACCCTTACCGTTCCGACGGTACTCACGCTGCACACCGTGCTGTCGGCGTTCAGCCCGAAGCAAGCCACGTTGCTCCGAACAGCGTGCGACTTGGTCGACGTCGTCACGGTCTTCACCCCAACGGCGAGCGAACTCCTCGTCCGCCAGCGGATTGTCGATGCGGCGAAGGTGCGAGTCGTACCTCACGGGGCACCGGCGGCGCTGTATGAGGCGGTTGCGGGTGACGCCAGGTCGCGGCTCGGACTTGGTGGGCGGTTCGTTGTTTCCACCTTTGGTTTGGTGTCGCCCGGGAAAGGCCTCGAACTCGCCATTGATGCAATGACTCAGGTGGCGGCCGTCGTTCCGACGGCGGTTTTGGTGATCGCCGGTCGGACTCATCCCGGTGAAACCCGTCGAAACGGGGAGGAGTACCGACTGTCACTCATCGACCAGGTTGATCGGCTCGGACTCCAAGACCATGTCCGTTTCCTTGACTCGTTCCTCGCCGTGGAGGCGATCGCTGACGTCCTGGCCGCCACCGACGTTTTCGTCACGCCGTACGTGAACTCGGAGCAGATCGTGTCAGGAGCTCTGACCTTCGCTATTGCGTCGGGCTGTCCGGTGGTTTCGACCGGCTACCTCTACGCCCGCGACCTGCTGTCGTCGGGCGCTGGCACCATCGTCGAAGGTCGCAGCCCGGAGCGTTTTGCCGACGCGATCCTTCGCTACGCTACCGACGAAGGTGCTCGAGCGTCGGCCGCCGAGGAAGCCTCCCGGATCGGCGCCGAGATGCGCTGGACGGCAGTGGGTCTCCAAATGGCCCAGATGGCCGACTCCCTTCGTGGCCGCGTCGCTCCGAGCCTTCCTCGTGTCATCAAAATCGACCGCGCCCGCTCCCCGCTAGCCGCCCTTCGAGCTCACGCCACGCGGCCATTCGTGGCGTCGCCTATCGCCCTCGGTGGGCCGTCGGCTTCTCCTCGGGACCGGGACAGCACGTCAACGGGTTACGTCTCATCACCAGTTTCGCTACGCCACCTCCGGCGCCTCGTCGACGGGACGGGCGTGGTGCAACACGCCACCGGCATCGTCCCGCTCCTGTCCAGTGGGTACTGCGTTGACGACGTGGCTCGACTCGTTCCCGTGGCGTACCGATTCGATGACGATGCCTACTGGGCCCGGGTCGTGGCCCGCTCCGTGGCGTTCATTGCCAATGCCGCTGACCCAGATGGCGCTGGCCTCGCTAACCGCCGCGGCGATCTCATGCACAACTTCATGGCCTTCGACCGGTCATGGATCGACCAACCGTCGTTCGGCGACCACGTGGGGCGCGCCTCGGTTGGGCTCGCGGCGGTCGTCCATGACGAACGCTATGCACCGGTGTGCGAGCCCATTCTCCGGTCGGCGTTTCGCGATCTCCCCCCCCATGACGCCATTCACCCGGTGGGCTACACGCTTTTGGCCCAGTCGGTTGCTCCGTGGCTGACCACGCGTGACCGCATGGCGGAGCTCGTTAGCGTCCTCATGGGTCATCTCGACGCCAACACCCGTGACTCGTGGTGTTGGTTCGAACCGTCGGTTCGCTACGACGCCGGGATGATCGCCGAAGCCCTGTTGGCCGGAGGTGCGGCCCTGAACGACGACCGTGCCGTCGACGCCGCGCTTGGGGCGTTGCGTTGGCTCGATGCCAAGTGTGAAGGGGGCGACCACATGCGCTTTCCTGGTCATCTCGGTATGGGGCCTGACGGAACCACGGCGGGAACCGGAGACGAACAACCACTGGAGACCCTCGCTCTCGTTCGGGCCTATGCCCGGGCATGGGACGTCACCGGCGATTCCTGGTTCCGTGACCGCGCCGTGAACGCGCACGCCTGGTTCAGTGGGCGCAACCGACTCGGTATTGCCATTGCCGATCCGGACGGCGGATGTTTCGACGGTCTCGGCAGCATCGGGGTCAACCGAAATCAGGGGGCGGAGTCCACGCTTGCGTTCGTGGCGTCGTCTCTCGTCGTCGACCGGGTCCTTCGCGCTGCTGCGGCGGTTCCGTCTTCAACTCCTGCCTCCGGCCAATAAACGTGGTTTCGTTCCGACAGAACGAGGGTAGAGATCCGTCGCAGGTGCAGGACGGTGGATCGACGACGTCCGTGACGGGACCGGAGCACTGGGCAACCGGGGCTCCGGCAATCGCGTCATCCATCAGGAGAACGGTCGGTGCAATGGGGGCGCGGCGAGCCTCCATCGCACTGTCTGTGATCAATCAGCCGAAAGGTTTCGATTGTCCCGGTTGCGCCTGGCCCGAAGCACCCCCAGGCGAACGGCATCGAGTGGAGTTCTGCGAGAGCGGGGCGAAGGCAGTCGCCGAGGAAGGTACCGACCGCCGGGTGACGGCGCCATTCTTTGCCGAACACTCGCTGGCATCGCTGGCAACGCAGTCAGATTTTTGGCTCGGCCAGCAAGGGCGCCTCACCGAGCCGATGATCAAACGGGCCGGCGCGACCCACTACGAACCCATCTCGTGGGACTCGGCCATGACCCAAATAGCCGACACCCTTCGATCCCTTGATGATCCGAATGAGGCGGTGTTTTATACGTCGGGTCGCACGAGCAATGAGGCGGCGTTCCTCTATCAGCTCCTCGCCCGTCTCTACGGGACGAACAATTTGCCGGATTGCTCCAACATGTGCCACGAACCAACGTCGTTGGCGTTGGACGAAGCGATTGGGATCGGCAAAGGCTCGGTCCACCTAGACGACTTTGCGCTCGCCGACCTGATCATCATTGCCGGACAAAACCCGGGAAGTAACCATCCTCGAATGCTCACGACCCTCGAAGCCGCCAAGCGGTCAGGCACGAAGATCCTGGCTATCAATCCGCTGCCGGAGGCGGGACTACTGCGGTTCAAAAATCCGCAGCGGCTCCGCGGCCTGGTCGGTCGAGGTACGGAGCTCGCCGACATCCATCTCCCGATTCGACTCGGCGGAGACCATGCATTGTTTCAACTTTTCAGCCGATGGATGGTGGCGGGGAGTAACGCCGAAGACGGATGCCTCGATGAGAGATTTATTGCCGACCATACGAATGGATTCGACGAGCTCCGACGTCACCTTTTGGATCTCGACGAAGACCTGCTGATCGCCGAAACTGGCCTGCCTCGCCAAGCGCTCGTAGACGCCTACAGCCTGGTCGCTGAGTCCAAGCGGATGATCATCTGTTGGGCCATGGGAATCACCCAGCACCTCGACGCCATGTCGACCATTCGGGAGATTGCCAACCTCGCCCTTCTCGGGGGGCACATCGGGCGCCCGGGCGCCGGGCTTTCGCCGATTCGTGGACATAGCAACGTCCAGGGCGATCGAACGATGGGAATCTTCGAACGGCCGAAACCCGAGTTGATCGACGCCCTCGAATCGCGATTCGGCGGCTCCTTTCCCCGTGAGCACGGCCTCGACACCGTCGACGCGGTCGACGCCTTCGCAGACGGGAAGGCAACCGTGTTGATCGGACTGGGAGGCAACTTCGTGCGGGCGACACCGGACACCGCGTTCACCGAAGAGGCGATCTCGAAAGCTCTCCTCACGGTCCAGATCTCGACCAAGCTCAACCGCTCGCATATCGTCGGCGGGGAGACATCGATAGTGCTGCCCGCCCTTGGGCGGACTGACCTCGACGTCACGTCGTTCGGCGAACAATTTGTGTCCGTAGAAGACTCGATGGGCTCCGTGCACAAGTCCAATGGTGTGCTTGCCCCTCCCGGCAATGCTCGGAGCGAAGTGTCGATCGTGTGTGACTTGGGTTCGGCGCTCTTCGAGCCAAACGGCGCCGTGGATTGGCGTGCTATGCGCGCCAACAACGATGCAGTCCGCGACCACATCGAGGCCGTCATTCCCGGCTTTCACGCATTCAACGAACGGGTCAGGGTCCCGGGGGGCTTTGTCCTTCCGCATCCCCCTCGCGACGCTCGAATCTTTCCCACGGTGAGCGGGAGGGCAGAGTTCGCCTTGACCGTAGTGAAGTCCGGCCACCGTGAGCTTGGCGTGTTGCTTCTCCAGACGCTTCGTTCCCATGATCAGTACAACACCACCATCTACGGACACGATGATCGTTACCGGGGCCTGGCGGGAGACCGCCATGTCCTGATGATCAACAGCGCTGACCTCGCCAATCTCGGATTCGTCGACGGCGAGATAGTGAATGTTCTGTCGAACATCGACGGAACCGAACGTCGCGCCGACGGGTACCTGCTCGTGGCGTACCCGACGCCCCTTGGGTGTGTCGCCGGCTACTACCCCGAGCTGAACGTCCTCATCCCGCTGCACCATCACGGTGCCGATGCGCAGACACCCGCCGCCAAGGCGATCCCCATTCGACTGGAGCGGCGCTAGCCAATGCCGCACCCGTGTACGGGTTTCCCGGCCGTCGCAACCGCCGTCGCGACGCCGGGACCCTTGCTTCGGTGTTGCTACCGCTCAGCTCTTGTCGGTCGATCGGTCAGTGATCGAATCGACGGCGTCGCTGGCCTTTTGGCGAACCGTGTCGATGACGTCCTTGGTCTTGCCGGCAACCTGGTCCGCCTTGCCGTTCCGCTTCAGGTCCTTGGAGCCTGTCAGCGCGCCCGCTGCTTCCTTCAAACGTCCCTTGATTTCGTCGATCGCTCCCATGAGCAGCTCCTTGGTTCGGTCGGCGGTGCTGCCGACGCAGGTTCGGTACCCACCGAACGGGAACGGCAAACCTGGGCTTTACCGCAACGACGCCGCCTCGGTGGTCGGCTCCACCCCCATCATCGCCGCCATCTGTTCAAGCGCCTGGCGGAGGAGGCGGGATACGTGCATCTGACTCACGCCAACCGCCTCCGCAATCTCTGTCTGGGACAGGTCGTGAAAGAAGCGGAGCTCGACAATCTTGCGAGTACGTTCGGACAGGACGGGAAGAAGGCGGGCCACCGTTTCACGGGCGTCGACCTGGTCGAACGGCAGATCGGCGTCTCGGGCGGCCATGGTGGCATGCAACGCTGAGCCGCTGGATCCGGGCGCCGGCGCATCGAGTGAACGGGCCCGAAATGCCGCACTTGCTTCCATTGCTTCGAGCACCTGTTCACGAGTCGCCCCGACCCGTGCCCCGATTTCGTCGAGGGTGGGGGAGCGGCCAAGCTCATGGTGCAGTTCAGCCACGGCCGGGCCGAGCCGCTGGGTTGCCTCTTGCAGTGAGCGAGGCATATGCACGCTCCACACGGTGCGAAAATGCTTCCGAAGCTCACCGAGAACCGTTGGCGTGGCAAAGCCGATGAATGGAACCCCACGCTCGGGGTCAAAACGTTCAATGGCGTGAAGCAAACCGATTTGTGCCACCTGAATAAGATCATCGAGCTCTGCGCCCCGGTCGCGAAAACGACGGGCAAGGCCGATGGCGATGCCCTGCGAATCCTTCAGTATTTCGTCGCGGATCCGTTCGTCGCGAGTGGCGTGATACTCCCTGATTCGTTCTGTCTCCGGGTCGCGGAGCGGTTCACAGGACGTGGCGTCTCCATCGCGTGGATCGCTCATGGGGAAGCGGGAGGACACCGGAAGAAAATCCTGAGCTCTCCGTCGACGGTGGATACTTCGCACTGCGCTGTAAGGGCAGCAACGATTTGTGACGCGAGCGGGTCGAAGTCGGAGTCACTCTGGTCCGTCGGGCATTGCAGGGCCACGGCAATGGCATCGTCAGCGCCCGAGATTCCGACCCGCACGGTTCCGCCTGCTCGACAGGCACCGATGGCGAGGTTCGCGGCCTCATCGGCGGCAATCCGAACGTCTTCTACGCCGTCGTAGGAATAGCCCAGGTCCGACGCCGTTGACGCAACCACCAGGCGAACGAGCCGAACGTACGCGGGGTCGGGTGGGATGGTGAGCGTGACGGTAGCGTCGTCAACTCGTGTCATGGCGGTCCTCTCGTTGGCGTGGTGTGGGGTTCGGCCAAGGTTTGGGACTGGCGACACCAACGTCAAGCCTCTCATACTGGCCCGACGTCAGTCAGGTCTTGAACATCACTCGGAGGGCGCCCCTTTCCGGAAGAGCGGAGCCGCGAAACCCGGTCAGCCAGTCCGAGACGCTCGCCTTTGATCGCTTGTCGCGAACGGTCAATCGAACGAGCTTGAGCGGCGAGCGGACGAATGTCAGCCAGGGCACCCTTGACTTCACCCTGGCGGGCTCGGCGGATCACGCTCGGGAGCGAACGCACGACTGCGCCTGCCTCGCTGCGATGTCGCCATAGCCAGAGCGCAGCTCCATCGACGAGAAGCGACGATCGAAAAGAAAGGCGGGGTCGGGAAAGGGCCATATTCAATCACTACCCAGGAACGTGGTGATCAAACTTGGTCACACCAAGGTTTGGCGACGGACTTCACGGGTACCGGAGGGCCATCACCAACCCATGCGCCGGGTTCCCGGCCTGTACCTAGGAGCGTCACCATGGCCGCCAAGAAGAAGACCACCCCCGCCGTTCGGATCACGAAGACCGCAAAGACTGCGGAGGCGAGCCCCGTCACGAAGGGGGCGGCCGGCAACTTCACCGTGCCAGGTATGGCGCGAGCAGATGGGGCGAAGGTCGCCGCCGTGTTGCAGGAGCGCCTTGGCGCACTGCTCGATCTGGGCCTTACCCTGAAGCACGTGCACTGGAATGTCGTCGGCCCCACGTTCATCGGTGTGCATACGATGCTCGATCCGCAGGTCGACGGTGTCGCGGCCATGATCGACGCCACCGCCGAGCGCATCGCCACGCTCGGTACCTCGCCGAACGGTTTGCCCGGCAACCTGGTTCGAACCCGGTCGTGGGATGACTACCCGCTGCAGCGGGCGCTCGTCCCTGAGCACCTTGGCGCCCTGGATTCGGTCTACGTCGGACTCATTGAAGACCACCGAAAGGCCATCGAGGCCGTGTCCGACGCCGACCCGATCACCGAGGACCTCCTCATCGGCCAGGCCGGGACCTTGGAGCAGTACCACTGGTTCGTACGAGCCCACCTCGAATCGTCGTCCGGGCAGCTACGCACGGAGAGCGGGAAGCGCTGAGTCGACGCGAACTTGCCGCTGGTGCGGTTCTCCTTCGTGAAGGCGAACCCGCAACCTGGTACGCGCGCGTACTTTCAGGAACGCTAGAAGTATCCCGTCAGACTCCTCAGGGTTCGACCCGGCTGGCGGTGGTCGAGGCCGGAGCACTCGTTGGCGAGCTTGGACTCCTTACCGGGTCGGACCGACGCGCCACGATCACGGCCCTCACTGAGGCCGTGGTCGAGATTGGCGACGCCGACCGTTTCCTACGTTGTTGGGAAGAGGGCGCGTTTGTCGAAAAGCTGGCCGGGGCGGTCGCCGACCGATTGGCGTCGCTTGCGCCTCCGGTCACCATTGCCCTCGGCAAGGGTGGCGAGGTGACCTTGCGGCCCGGGCTGGCATCGGACCGCTCAGCCCTGGACGCCGGATTGGCGGCTATGTCGGCCGAGTCGTTACGTCGAAGATTCTTCTCCGGAGGAATGCCGCCCAAGTCGGTGATCGACCGATTGGCCGACCTCGATTACGTCGATCACTTTGCCTGGGTGGCCATTGACGGTCCAGGGCCGAACGGAGAACTGATCGGCTCAGCTCGTTTCTTCCGGTCGGTTTGTGATCCGGAAGAGGCCGACGTCTCGTTCGGCGTGATCGATCGAGCTCAGGGGCGTGGCATCGGGCATGTCCTCGTTGAGGCGATTGGCGTGGCGGCCGGCGCTGCTGGCATTCGACGGCTCACCGCCGACGTGTTGCGGGACAACGGGCCGATGCGGTCGCTCCTGCGCCGGCCCAGCACTCGCAGCTCAACGAGCGAGAGAGGTGTCCTCCATTTCGACATGGATGTCGCCGAGTTCGGAGAATCCCTTTCGCTTCCAGTACGACGTCAACTCGCCGAGGTTGCCTCATCGATCATCTGGCATACCGCGGCG
>JANLQX010000393.1:0-10091 GCA_031368095.1 Actinomycetes bacterium
CGGGCTCATAAGGTGGCAAGGTGCTGGTGGAAATCCGCTTGGTCCACGGCAGATATTCGGGATAGACATAGGCTTTGAGCAGCCGGCGCAAGTCGTCCTTGGAGCGCGGTTCGTACAAGTCCCGAATTTCAAACTCACGCAGTTCCTTGCGGCGGAGCAGAGGCGTAAAATCAATATTTAGAAGGCGCTCACGTGCGCCACGCTTCCAACGCCTGGCAATACACCGGATCTCCGGGGGAACGACTTCGACCCGCGACCGTTACACGAGAGGAGCTGAGATCCCGCGATCCGGCTCGGAACAGGATTAAGCGCATGCTCTGGAACGCATCGACCCTCACTGGCTACGCCATCGAGGCCCTCGACGGTCGTCTAGGCACCGTCAGCGACTTCCTATTCGACGATACCAGCTGGTCGGTCCGCTGGCTGGTCGTAGATACCGGCAAATGGCTACCGGGTCGCAAAGTCCTTCTTCCCGTTTCGGTCCTCGGCCACGTTGACGAAAAGAAGGAGGCCTTCTCCATCCGCCTGACCATGCAGCAAATCAAGGACAGTCCGGACATCGATGCCGACCGGCCGGTATCGCGGCAAATGGAAACCAACGTCTACGACTACTATGGCTGGACGCCCTACTGGAGCACCGGCATGTACTCCGCCGGTTACGGATACCTCGGCGGCATGGGCTATCCCGAAGGCGTTCTGTCGGGCACCCCTTCTCGCCGCGACCTGCAGCGCGAGGAGATGATCGCCGCCGCCAATGCCCAGCTTGAAGATGGCGACCCACATCTGCGCAGCATGGCCGCCGTCACCGGCTATCATATCCACGCAACCGATGGTGAAATCGGCCATGTTATGGATCTCTTCGTCGAAGACGCCGACTGGAGCCTGCGCTATCTTCTGGTCGATACTCGCAACTGGTGGCCCGGCAAGCATGTTCTGATTTCGCCGCGTTCGGTCCAGTCGATAGACTGGACGCACAGGCTGGTGAATCTCGATGTCGATCGCCGCGCGATCAAGGACAGTCCGACCTACGAGCCCGGCACGATCATCGACCGCGCTTACCAGTGGCACTACCACAGCTACTACGGTGGCGTGCGGCCGAGCCATCCAGCCTAGAGCAGTTGCGCGGCACGTTTAGTGTGACCTTGGAGGATGCGGTGCAAGACTTCATCAACCGAAAAAACCTCGACCACTACCGAAGACTATTGGCCGGGCCGAGATTGGATGAAGCGCTGCATGAGTACGTGTCCAAGCTGTTGAAGGACGAGGAGGAGAAGAAGCCACCTCCGGTACCGGATAGCGTTAAGCTACATCGAAGTTAAAAGCCGAGAGAGTCCGAGTCCCGTCGAGAGGCAGGAATCCTGCCAATCTGCACCGCGTGATCCCCTCCACTGCGAGGATCGGGGGTGGGGTGGCGGAGGTCACAGGGGGAAGATGATGGCACAGGGTTTCGCCTACAGGCGGTGCGCGTGGCCAAGATTTTGGACCGCCGTAGCCACCACCAAAGCCACGGTGGTCTGTGCGAGCATTCCACCGTGGCATCCACTAGTTCGCAGCTCCTCGCTCCATCGGTTGAGGCGTTCGTGGCGCCGGTGGCCGAAGCCGTGCACACGCTCAGCGCCGCCGCAGGACGGTCGACGACACTCGAATCGGCCATCGACGATGTGACCGTCGAGGCCTTCAATCTGTGCTGTGCGATCGTCGACGCCGACGGCCGCCATACCGATGACGAGCTGTGGGCGCTCCTGGCCACGTTCGGGCCGCGGTTTCCCACGCAGCTGTCGTTGGCCCAGCCCGACGATGTTCGGCGTGCCGGGTTGTTGGTGGGCCGGAAATCGTGGCTCGACAAGCCGTCGGCGCTCTTTGATCTCCTCCTCCATGCCGACGCCCAGCGGGCGACGTCGAACGCCTGGACGTACTACTCCGGCGCAATGGCGCTGGCTCAGCTCGTGGTTGCACTCGATACGAAACCAACGTTGACCGAGCTGGCCGCGCTCGATGCGTTTCGCACGATGGCCGTACAGGCGCTCGAAACGCAGGGCATTGCCAAACCGGGCACCGCCCGAAACAATCCGGCCAACACGACGAACACGGCTGCGACATCGGCCGCGCCGAACGCCCCGAAAGCTCCGCCGCTGCTCCCCCCGCCCGAGGCGATCGACGATCTTCTCGCCGAGCTCGATGCCCTCGTCGGCCTGGCCGGGGTGAAGTCGGAGGTGAAGCTCGTGACCAACCTGCTCCAGGTGCAGCGCCTTCGCCGGGAGCACGACCTTCCGGTGATCGAGACGAGCCGCCATCTCGTCTTCACCGGCAATCCCGGCACCGGCAAGACGACCGTGGCCCGACTCCTAGCCCGCATCTACCGGTCGCTCGGGGTGGTCGACAAGGGCCAGCTGGTGGAAACGGATCGCTCCCGTCTGGTGGCCGGGTTCGTCGGACAAACGGCGATGAAGGTCACTGCCGCGTTCGACGAAGCCGACGGAGGGATTCTGTTAATCGACGAGGCCTACGCCCTGGCGCGCGGCGGCGCCAGCGATTTCGGGCGCGAGGCGATCGACACCGTCGTCAAACTGATCGAGGACCGTCGAGATCGGATCGCGGTGATCGCCGCCGGGTATCCCGTCGAGATGATCGAGTTCATCGACGCCAACCCCGGCCTGCGTTCGCGATTTCCCAAAACCATCGAATTCGCCGACTACTCCAACGATGAGCTGGTTGCCATCTTCACCTCGCTGTGCAAGAAGAATCGGTACCAGCCCACCGACGACGCCATGGCTGATCTGCGCGCATACTTTGCTGCCCAACCGCGGGTGAAAGGGTTTGGCAACGGCCGCCTCGCCCGCAACGTATTCGAAGCTGCGGTGGCCAATCAGGCATCACGTCTCATGGCGGATCCGAAGATCAAACCGACGACGGCGGATCTTGAGCGCATGGAGGCGGCGGACATCAATGACGCTGCCGACGCCACCGTCACCCTGTCACCCTTGACGGACGCAGCGTCATGAAACGCCTTGCCGCTTTGCTCGTGGCCGTCGCATTGATCGTCGGAGGCTTCGCCGTTCACAACCGACGAACCGATCCCGAGCGCGGCCGACCACCGCTCGTGCTGTGGTGCGTGCCCGACGCCGCCGCCGCCTGTGCCCGCGTGACCTCCAGCACAGTGAGCGTGACGTTGCGGACACCCTTGGCGATGGAGACGGCTCTGGTGTCAGACCCAACCGTCGACGCCATCGTCACCTCGGCGGCGTGGCTCGAACGAGCCGACAATCAAAACAAAGTGAAGATCTCTGCGCCGTTGGCCAGCACCCCGATCGTCGTGGCCACCAGGGCGGGCTCCACTGCGTGCCGGGACATCCCCTGTCTCGCCGGTCCCGCCACCAAGGCCGCGCTTCCAAAGAAGGACACGTTGGCGGCCTCGATTGTCGCCGCCGTCGCCTTTGACGGCAAGGCCGAGGACGAGGTGCCGAGCGCGCAACTCGATGTGCTGCGACGCGGCGGCCCGTCCACCAACGGAGTCGATCCAATGACGGCGCTGGTGACGCTCCCCATCGTTGATGCTGTCGTCACCATCAAACCGGCGACGGCCAACGTGGCCGGCGTGAGCGTTCGGGCCGTAACCCCCGCAGTATCGTTGCAACTGTCGATCGGCTGGATCCAGGAAGACCCGCGTCTCGAACGATTGGCCAAGAGGTTACGCACCGCGTTCACCGCGGAGGGGTGGGATGGTCCACTCGATCCGGTGCCGGGCCCCGATTCGAACGCCGTTGTCGACGCGTACGGGATACTGAACGGGTGATCGGACCGAAGTTTGCCCTGGCCGCCCTCGTCGTCATGCTCGGTGCGTCGTCATGCACCTTCAAAACTGCCGGCGACACCACGGCCAACGGCACGCAGGTCCCCAAGAACAGGGTGCCGATCACCGTCACGGTTTCGTCGGAGAAGGTGGCGTTGCTCACCGAACTGGCCAAGTCGTTCAACGACGACAAGAAGCTGTCCAGCTTCACCAGCGCCGACGGCAAGACCCGGCGGGCCTTTGTGACCATTGTCAAGAAGGCATCGGGAGCGGCGGCCCAAGCCCTTACCGCCGGATGGAACGAGGCGACCGACGGACCGCAGCCCACGATCTGGTCGCCGGCGGCACGCTCGTGGGGCGCCATCTTGAACCAGCGTCTCGGCACCAGCGGAGCGTCGGCAATGGCGCCCGAAGATGCCCCGTCGTTCATGCTCACGCCGCTCGTGATTGCCATGCCCAAGCCCATGGCCACGGCCCTCGGCTGGCCGAAGACGCCGATTGGCTACGCCGACCTGCTTGCTCTCGCCAAGGACCCGACCGGATGGGCGTCGAAAGGCCATCCGGAATGGGGCACCTTCAAGCTCGGCAAGACCAACCCGAACTTCTCCACCAGCGGACTGTCAGCGACTATCGCCCAGTACTACGCCGCCACCGGGAAGAAGTCGAACCTCACCCTCGAGGACCTGGCCCGGCCCGAGGTCGAGGCCTATGCGAAGGCCGTCGAGTCGAGCGTGGTGCACTACGGCGATATCACCATGACGTTCCTCAACAACTGGTTCCGGGCCGACCGTCGAGGGACCGCCCTCACGTACGCGTCGGCTGTGGCCGTCGAAGAGAAGTCGCTCATCGACTACAACCTCGGCAATCCCGACGGCATCCTCGACGCTGGAGAGGTCGCCCGCAAGCCGCGAGTTCCGCTCGTTGCCATCTACCCCAAGGAAGGCACACTGTTCAGCGACAACCCGCTCTTCACCCTGAACGCGCCGTGGGTCACCGCCGACCAGCGACTGGCGTCGAGGGCGTTCGCTTCCTATGTGCGCTTACCGGTGAACCAACGCCGTGTTCTTGAGTTCGGCTTTCGCCCGGGCAATGCCGCAGTAGCGGTAGCGCCACCAATCTCGGCGGCGAACGGCGTCGACCCGAACGAGCCGAAGGCGGCGCTCGACGTTCCCGAACCGAAGGTCCTCGTGAGTCTGCTCGATCGGTGGGCGGAGCAGCGCAAGGGGGCACGGGTGCAGTTCGTCATCGACGTGTCTGGGTCGATGGGCGAGGTGGCCGACGAGGCCTCGAACGAGACCAAACTCGACCTGGCGAAGCGAGCCACCATCCGGGCGCTCGACGAGTTCAAGGCCGACGATCTCCTCGGTCTCACAATTTTCTCCACCGATGTCGGCGGACTCGGCATCGATACCGTCGAAGTTGTCCCGATCGGGGCCGCGTCGGCCAACCGGGAGCGGATCGCCGAGGCCGTCCGCAACCTCACCCCCGTGCAGGGCACGCCGTTGTACTCCACGGCGTCCGCCGCCCTCAAGGCGATGAAAGATTCCCTCGACCCGGCCCGTATCAACGCCGTTGTTCTCCTGACCGACGGCAAAAACGAAGACGGCAACCCCGACGACGATCCCGCCCAGCTCGAAGCCCTCCTCACCGCCGGCCGCCAAGGTGCTGAAGGGCGACTGCAGTCGCCCGTCCGCCTCTTCCCCATCGCCTACGGCAAGGACGCCGACCTCGCCACCCTGCGCCGCATCGCCGAGTCCACCGACGCCGCCGCCTATGACGCCAGCGACCCCGCCTCCATCGAGAAGGTCCTCGTCGCCGTCGTCTCGAACTTCTGACCGACCGGTACCCGTTCCCCGATCCACTTGGCCGGGGCGGGTAGCGTCGGCGCCATGGGAGACGATGTGTCGGGGCGCGTCATTGCGACGCTTGGACCTCGGCGATTGGCCGAGGCCATCACATCACCGGCCTCACTGCTGGGCGCTGGTGCCGTCGGCGGGTTGGCGGTGGCGGCGGCCGGGCCGATCGGTCTCGTCGCCGGCGCGGTGGCGTGGCTGGCGTTCACGCTGTTCCGGCTACGACCGAAAACCGTCTCGCCGCGGGCCCGCGCCGAACGAGACCGGATCGATCCGTTCACCCTGCCGGAGGCGTGGCGCGGCCCGGTGCAGTCGGCCATCGAGACCCAACGTCGCTTCGAGGCCGCCGTGCGGTCCACGTCGCCCGGCCCAGTGCGCGACCAACTGGAAAACCTCCGCGACGAGGTGGCCTCGGCCGTCGACGGCTGCTGGCAGACCTCGAAGCGCGGCGCCCAGCTCCAGCGGGCCTACGAACAACTCGATCCGGCCAAGACGGCGACCGAACTCGATGCTGCCGAGAACCGTCTCCGAGCGAACACCGACCCGAACCGCCAGCCGACTCTGGCGGCAACGGTGACTTCGCTCCAGACGCAACTCGACGCCGCCGATCGATTGCGCAACGGAGCGCTCACCGCCCAGGACCGACTCCGTTCCCTCGATGCCCAGCTCGACGAGATCGTCGCCCGGACCGTGGAGCTGAGTGCCACCGCCGACGATGTGGGTGCCGTCGACGCGCTCGGTGCCGACCTCGACCGGGTTCGTATGGAGATGGAGGCCGTCCGTCAGGGTCTCGACGAAGCAGGGCGTATCGAACGCGCCACCTTCGGGACCGCTTCTCCTGGTTGACCCCGAACAGACACCCGGGCCACCGGACCGAGTGCGGGTTCTCCCCGATACGCGCCGTCGACATCGCTCGATACGATGGCCGTCATGCTCAAGCTCCTCCGCCGTGCCTGGTCCTACGTCACCGCCTCGCTCACCGGCAAGTTCAACGAGAAGGCCGATCCCAAGGTCCAACTCGAACAGGCGCTGATCGAAGCTCAGGACCAGCATCGCCGCCTCACCCAGCAGGCGGCCAATGTGATTGCCAACCAGAAGCAGGCCGACATGGGCTTGAACCGCAAGCTCGACGAGCTGGCCAAGGTCAACTCATCGGCCCGTCAGGCAGTGGTCATGGCCGACGATGCGGCCAAGCGCGGCGATCCCGCCAAGGCCACCGAATACACCCGCACCGCCGAGGCCTTCGCCAACCGCCTGATTGCCGTCGAGAGCGAAGTCGAGGGCCTCAAGACCCTCTCGCTGCAGGCCACACAGGCGTCGGATCAGGCCAAAGCGGCCGTGGCCCAGTCGTCGACGCAGCTGCAGAAGAAGCTGGCGGACAAGCAGAAGCTCCTTTCCCAGCTCGATCAGGCGAAAATGCAGGAGCAACTCAACACGACCATGGGGCAGCTCACGGCCACCGTGGGCGACGATGTCCCGACCCTCGACGAAGTGCAGCGCAAGATCGAGCAGCGCTACGCCAAGGCCATGGGCACGGCCGAACTCCAGGGTTCGACCGTCGAAGCCCGCATGCTCGAAGTGGAGCAAGCTTCGCTGAACACCGAAGCTCAGGCTCGTCTGAGCCAGATCAAGGCTCAGCTCGGTCTGGGTGACGCGCCGACCGCCGTCGCCAGTCCCGCCGTCGAGACCGCACAACCCGCCACCCCGGCCTGATCCGGCCGGGCTCGTCACCGATGTCGGAGCGCAAGGCTTCCCTCATCCTCGTGTGCCGTGGCCTTCCCGGGCTGGGTGGGGCGCCAATCAGCGCCCGACTCGACGATGTGCCGATCTTCCTCGGGTGGGATACGCCATCGGAGTTCGTCGTAAATCCGGGCGTACACGGGCTCGACATTTCCTATGAGCCGCTGCGCTGGCCGTTTGGGGCCAACAAGCTGTCGAACTCCATCACCCTCGTGGCGGGGTTCCGATACTCGCTGACCTATACGCCGAGGGTCATCCCGACGTGGGCACCGAAGGTATCAATCGACGTTGACCGGTACATCAGTTCGTAAGGCCTCGTCGGGCTCGAAGGGCTCGTAGAGCGTTAGCCCTTGGCCTGTTTCAGGATCAGATCGATGCCGAGCGCCGAGGCGATGGCGATCGACTGAAGCGGGTTGGTGAGAGGGGCCAGGAGCTGGACGACGTAGTTGTCGGCGTTGGTGAAGATGGCCTTGCCCAGTCCCTCCCAAGTCTTGGTGATCTTGGCAATCTCGGCCCCTGAAGTGTCCGCCATGGTGAAGTTCCAAGCCCGAAAATTCTCGGCGTTCAAGGTGCCGACTTCCACCCCGGTCGCGTCAAAGAGAAGAAATCTGGCCTTGCCAAATCGCAATTTGATGGCAATGGACCCGAGTAGTTCCCCACGAGCGCCGTTGATGAGCATCTTCGGCCGAAGGAAGGCGCGAGGCTTTATCACGCTGAGCTGAGTGGTTCCGGCCGTGTCGACGATCTGCAGTTCGTGACGCATGAGCATGTCGAAATTGAAGAGAAGACGCGCCACCTTTTTCCACTTGCTCTGTCCCACCTGACGCACCGCGCCGATCTGCACCCCTGCCGCGTCGAAGACTTTGTACTCATTTGCCAACTCGATGAGCTTGGCCTTTTGATTGACCACGAGAACCGACTCGGTGAAGATCGTTCCGCCGCCGGTACTCACCTGCCCGAGCTTGGCCTTGTCGGCGACCTGCTCACGGACGCGTCGGGCTTGTTCTGCTTCGTCGACCATCGAAGGACCCTACCGGCCGCCCGGGGAGGACAGCACCACGAGGTCATCGGCGTGCACGAAGAGGGGCGGAGCGTCGTCGGGGAGATCCGAGGTTCGGCGACCCTTGAGCGACCGAGCCTGAACGGTCGTGACCCTGCTGACCCCCCGGGCGAAGGCCGTGCCGGTTGGACCGTGGAGGGCGACAACGTCGCCTTCCTGGATATCGCCGCGAACATCGACGACCCCCGCCGGAAGAAGAGAACCGCCCCGCTCGGTGAGCGCCCGCTGGGCGCCAGCATCGACCACGAAGGTGCCACGCTCGTCTCCGGCAAAGGCAATCCACAACTTGCGAGCGGTCAGCTGGCGGTCTTGGGGTGCGACGACCGTACCGACCCCGACCACCTCGTCAACGGCCTCCACGAGGGAGCGGGCCCGTTTGGCACCGGCGATGACCGCCCGGATCCCCGACGACGACGCAATCTTGGCGGCCCGCAACTTCGACGCCATGCCACCGCTCCCCCGGGCGCTGCCGGTCCCGCCGGCCAGGGCCTCGAGCTCGGGCGTGATTTCGTCGACATGCTCGATCAGGGTGGCCGACGGATCGGTCCGCGGGTCGGCGGTGAAGAGTCCGGCAGTATCGGTGAGCAGCACCAACACGTCGGCGCCGATGAGGTGCGCAATCAGCGCAGCAATGCGGTCGTTGTCCCCGAAGCGAAGTTCGTCGTCGGCCACGGCATCGTTCTCATTGACAACCGGCACCACGCCAAGGGCGAGGAGGCGAGCGAGCGTGGCCCGGATATGCAGATACTGCCGCCGGTCGAAGAACTCGTTGGGAGTCACGAGTACCTGGCCGCTGACGAGCCCAACGGCGGCAAACGAGTCGTCCCACACCCGCATCAGCCGAGACTGTCCAACGGCCGACACCGCCTGGAGGGTCAAAATATCGGTGGGCCGTTCGCTGAAGCCGAGCGTCTCGACCCCCGCCGCCACCGCGGCCGAGGTCACCACGACCACCCGGTCACCGCGTGCTCGCAGCTCAGCTACCTGCGAGCACACGGACGCGATTGCTTCGCGGACGATCACCCCGGAGGCATCGGTGAGTGAGGAAGAGCCGATCTTGGCAACGACGGTCGTCATGGGGAACGGCGACCTTAGCTATTCGAGATCGAACGTGAACGATCCAATACGCACGGTGTCGCCCGGACGCGCCCCCGCTCGCAGCAAGGTCTTGGACACGCCGAGCTTGTCGAGCTGTCGGCGCACATGAGCCAATGCCAGGGGGTTGTTCAGGTCGCTCACGGCGACGGCACGGGTGGCGGCGCGGCCCAGGACCGACCAGGATCCGTCGTCGTTACGACGCAGTTCGACGCCATCGGTTTCCGGACGATGGACGACGAAGGTGTCCGACATCGGCTGGGCCGCCCGGGCCTCGGCGATGAGCGGAGCAAGGGCGATCAGCATCGGCCGCAGGTTCTGTCCGGTCGCTGCGCTAACAAGAATTTCCGGACAACCGGGAAGCAGATGGGCGATCTCTTCCTCGCCGTCGAGGGTGTCGAGTTTGGTGCCGATCACCAGACGCGGGCGGGTAAGGAGTTCCGGCGAGTACTCCCCGAGTTCGCGCAGGAGAATCTCCTCCTGCTCGGCCGGAGTGGGCCCGGCGGCGTCGACGGCACTCAGGTCGAGCAGCACGATCAAAGCCCGGGCGCGC
>JANLQX010000235.1:0-2376 GCA_031368095.1 Actinomycetes bacterium
GCGAGCGCCGCGAACGGCGACTCGTCGTTGGCGATGCGGGTATCGAGGTGCTCGTCGTGCGCCGGCAGGTGACCCTGGATCGGCGGCACATCACTCGGCGCCGGAAGGAAATCAATCACGGCATCCAGCAGCGCCTGCACACCCTTGTTCTTGAACGAGGCACCGCAGAGCACGGGCACGAAATGCATCTTGCACGTCGCCGCACGAATCGCGTGCCGGATCTCGTCGCAGGTCAGCGTCTCGCCGGCCAGATACTTCTCGATGAGCTCGTCGTCGTACTGAATTGCGGCCTCAACCAGCGCGTGGCGCGTGGTCTCGACGAGTTCCTTCATGTCGTCCGGCACGTCCGTGACCGTGAACGTCTTGCCGAGCGTCTCTTCGTTGAAGATGTACTGCTTGCGCTCGATCACGTCGATGTGGCCCGTGAAGAGCTCACCCGAGCCAACGGGAAGCTGCAGCGGATACGCTTCCTTCGTGAGCCGCCCGCGGATCATCTCCATGCAGCGATCGAAGTTCGCGCCCACGCGGTCCATCTTGTTGGCGAAAATGATGCGCGGAACCTTGTACCGGTCGGCCTGACGCCACACCGTCTCGGTCTGCGGCTCAACGCCGGCGACAGAGTCCAGCAGGGTCACGGCGCCGTCGAGCACGCGAAGCGAGCGCTCGACTTCCACCGTGAAATCCACGTGTCCAGGCGTGTCGATGATGTTGATCCGGTATTCCGGACCTTCGACGGTGCCGGTGTCGTGCGACTGTCCGTGCCGCTTCCAGAAACAGGTCGTCGCGGCCGACGTAATCGTGATGCCGCGCTCCTGCTCCTGCTCCATCCAGTCCATCGTGGCCGCGCCGTCATGAACTTCCCCGATCTTGTGCGACTTCCCCGTGTAATAGAGGATGCGCTCAGTCGTGGTCGTCTTCCCGGCATCAATGTGGGCCATGATGCCGATATTCCGATAATACTGCAGTTCTGTGTCGCGGCCGATCGTCTTGGACAAGTGCGTCGAGTCTCGTATGCAGAGGGGCGTTTCTTACTTCTTATCTCGTATTTCTTACTTCTTCCGGAGAACACAAACGCGGGTGGACCAGCGCCTCAAAGAGGCCGGTATCCATCCGCTGTCGCCGGGTACGTCGCCACTGCGGCACGACGGGGACCCACGGCGCGTCGGGGACTATTTGGCTGCCACCGTGTTCGTGGTGACCGCTGGCGCCACTCTCGTAGGCGCCCATCCCAAACGTCAAATTGTCCTGCGTTGCTTTTCGGGAACCTCAGCGCGGCACACATGCAGAGTACCGAGCGTCATCAATCGGAGCGGTCCATCGCTCCCTCGCGCGACCCAATCCAACCAGGTCGTTGGCGATCCCATATTTGCCGGCACGCAGTTCGCCGGAACCGCACCATCAAACACCGATTCACTCAGGGCCTAACACGTATTCTCCCAGAGCCTTAGGAAGATAGTGGAGCGCGGCTCAGTGTCAACCGGAGCTGTGCGTCAAAAAACACCGCCCGGCACGCCTGGTTCACCCCTCCTGCAACGCCTGCAATTCGACGTTTGTTCGGCGTAGGCGCATCGACAACTTCTTCGCCACGCCTTCCAGCACGGCCATGCCCAGCTTGCGGTGCTGGTCGGCCAGCGCATCGAATCGGGCCCTTGACAGCACGAACAGCTCGGTCTCTCGAGCCGCGACGGCGTACGCCGATCGCGGCTGATGGTCGAGAAAGGCCATTTCCCCGAAAAAATCCCCGCGCCGAAACGTCGCCACGTGGTGTTCAACGCCGCCGGCCAGCCTGTGCACGATCCGCACCGCGCCGCGACGAATCAGGTAGAGCTCGTCATCGGTGGCCCCTGCGCTGAAGATCTGTGCCCCGGCGTCGTACGTCCGGGCGTCCATACACGCCTCCAGAGCGGCCAGAGTTTCCGGCTTGCGGCCGTGGAACAGGTCGATCTCTTCCAGTGCGAGCGCCGGCTTTGACGACACCTCGACCTGGGCCTCGGCCAGGAGGAGCTCCTCAACCCATTGCAAGGCCTCGTCCAGCTCGTCGAACGCTTTGGCGCCGTGGTGCTCGTACAATCCCAGATCGCCCAGGTAACGCTTGGCGTCCACACCGCCCGGCATGTTGCGCGGGAGCGCACTGAACAGGAGGTTGCCGCCCCGCTCGTGCATCATGTCGCCGACCTGTTCGAGCAGGTGCGCGGCCGTCACGTCCACCGACCCCACTCGCCGCATGTCGAGGATGATGAACCGCCGAGTCGTCAGGTGCGACTCGAGCGCCGAGTAGAGCTGGTCCGTGGTTCCGAAGAACAAGCTCCCCTGTAGCTCGAAAATCGCGGTGCCTTCGCCTTCCGTGTCGAGTACCACCGCCTCGTGCGGAAGTCG
>JANLQX010000498.1:0-1522 GCA_031368095.1 Actinomycetes bacterium
TGAGAAAGGTTGGTTGACTGCGTCGTTGCTCGACCAGACCCTCGACGTAGTCCTCGAGGTGTTGTCGGGCTTCGAGCCCCTGCTGAGCGGTCTCGGACCCGCCCAGGCCGGTCATCATCGAGTGGTACCAGTAGACGAAGCTCTGGCGTGCATCGTCGGGGATGCCGAGTACCTGGCACACCACCCGGATCGGGAACTCGTTGGCGAATGCCCCGCCGAGCTCGATGCGCGCCCGGCCGGTGTCGGCGTCGTACCGCACGACCTCGCTCAGCTCGTCGGTCTTCCATCCGGCGATCATCTCGGTCGCCAGCCGACGGATGGCGGGTACCCGCTTGTCGAGCGCTTGGCCGACCAGGTGTCGACCGTACAGATTGCGGCGGCGACGGTGCTCGATGCCGCTCAGTTCGAGTTGGGTATTGCCGAGTACGCCGCTGGATGACCCCTTCGGGATGGTGTTGAACCCTTCGTCATCGAGGTAGCACGCGGTGATGTCGTCGTAGCGCGTGACGTAGTAGCAGTTGTGCAGCTTGTCGAAGTAGACGGGGTAGTGGTCACGCAGGATCCGGTAGTACGGATACGGATTGCGCGCGAACTCGGCAGAATCGAAGATCCGCGGATCGAACAGCGGTGTACCATCCGAGGTGCGCCCCATGTCGGCCGCCCGCCCGACGGGCATGAACGGGAACGATGTGCGGGCGCCGGAGTCGATGGTTGGACCCACGTCGATGGCCAGCGCTCGGTCGAGTACATCACGGAATGGACACATCGCCATTTCCGACCTCCCCAGTAGTCCGTCCGGCCGACACTAGCCACCTTGACGCCACCGGCTCGGGGCGGACGTAAGGTCCGTGAGGTTCCGGCGGTTCAGCGTGTACCGAAACTCACAGACGTGCTGGTTTGACGCCTCTAGGTCAGGGGCCACGGATACCATCGAGGGGAACACATGTTCGCTATGCTCGCCTACTAGGGTGGCCGGCCACCGATTGGCGCCGCCCGTATCCACCGGTTCGGTCCGCTCCGTCCGCGAAGATGATCAACCGACAACCCGCTTTCTTACCCGGAGCTTTCGAGGAACCAACCACCGATGTCCACCGACTACACGGCAGCCCAGATCCAGACCCTGACCGGGTTGGGCCACGTACGGTTGCGCCCCGAGATGTATCTCGGGGCGACCGATATCGCCGCGCTCCACCACCTGATCTGGGAGTTGGTCGACAACGCGGTCGACGAGGTCATGGCCGGCCATGGCGATCGGGTGATCGTGACGCTCAACGACGATGGGTCTGTCTCGGTCCAAGACTTCGGTCGGGGAATCCCGGTCGACGCAATGAAAGACGGCCCCCACAAGGGCCGCTCGGCACTCGACGTCGTGCTCACCGAGACGAACGCCGGGGGCAAGTTCGGCGACGGTGGTTACAAGGTCTCTGGCGGGCTGCACGGGGTCGGGGCCTCGGTCGTCACTGCGATGTCCACGCGGGTCGACGCCGAGGTGTGGCGTGATGGCTCGCGCTACACCCAGACG
>JANLQX010000005.1:0-7780 GCA_031368095.1 Actinomycetes bacterium
GCTCGTCGCACGCTCGGCCGACAAGCTACAGACCCTGGCCGACGAACTCATCCGTATACATAACATCAGCGCGCGTATCATGGCGGCCGACCTTGGTGTTCCGGGTGCCGGGCATGCCCTTGCCAGTCGTCTGACGCACGACAACGTGATGGTCGACGTGCTCATCAACAACGCCGGGTTCGCCGACTTCGGCCCGTTCCACGAGGCCGACGGAGCCAAGCTCGACTCGATGATCTCGCTCAACATCGCCACGCTCACCGAACTGATGCGTGACCTCATACCGGGAATGGTGACCCGAGGACATGGTCGCGTGCTGAACGTGGCGTCGACCGCGGCATTCTTTCCCGGTCCACTCATGGCGGTGTACTACGCCACCAAGGCCTACGTGCTGTCGCTCAGCGAAGCCGTCGGCGAGGAGCTGAAGGGCACCGGCGTCACCGTGACTGCGCTCTGTCCCGGGCCGACCGCGTCGGGATTCCAAGCAGCCGCGGCCATGGAGAACTCCAAGCTGGTGAAAGGCCGAAAGATACCAAGCGCGCCGAGCGTCGCCGACGACGCCATCAAAGCGCTGATGGCCGGCAAGCCGGTGATCGTCACCGGTTGGAAGAACAAGCTGAACGTTCTCTCACCGAGGTTCCTGCCTCGGCGCTTCGTCCCCGGAATCGTCAAGAAGGCCCAGGCCGCCAACCACTAATTCGTTCGCGGTGAAGCGGCGCAGTTGTCGATGAGGCGAGCCGTGGGGCCCCGACCAACGCGGGCGGCGATCAACAGCCGGACCCCGTCGGCCACAACCGACGGAGTGACCAGGGTGAGCGGGTCCACGCAGGCGGCGTAGTCGACCGACGCCACGACCGACGAGGCGTCCAGCACGGCCCGGATCGCCGACGACACTTCTGACGGCCGGAGCTGCCCGGCCAAGGATGACCGCACCAGCTCCACGCCAGCTTGCAACGCCCGCCAGACGACCGCCGCCGACACGCGATCTTCATCCGAGAGGTACCGGTTCCGACTGGACATGGCCAGTCCGTCGGCTTCGCGCACCGTTGGACAGCCGACGATCTCGACCGGAAACGATAGGTCGAAGGCCATGCGGCGGACGACGGCGAGCTGTTGCCAGTCTTTCTCGCCGAAGAACGCCGTGCACGGCCCGGCGATGGCAAACAGTTTCGCCACGACCGTGGCCACGCCGTCGAAATGGCCCGGTCGGGCGGCCCCGTCGAGAACGTCGGTGATCTCGGCCACGGACACGTTGGTCAGCACTCCGAGGCGCCCAAGGGGGTACATCTCCGCCACGGAAGGGGCAAAGACCAGCGCCGTGCCCGCCGCCGCCGCCAGCGAGCAATCCCCACCCAGGTCACGCGGATAGGCGTCCAGATCGTCGGTTGGAGCGAACTGCAGAGGATTCACAAAAATGGTCGTGACGACGACATCGCACTGCCGGGCAGCCGCTCTGATGAGCGAGCCGTGCCCTTCGTGCAGCGCCCCCATGGTCGGCACCAGGCCGACAGAAGCACCTGTCCCACGCACCACGCGCAGCCGGGCCCGCAGATCGGCAATCGAGTGGACCGTGTCCACCGGAGCGTGCGGTTACAGCGTGGCGGCGGCGGCCACGACTTCGCGCCCGACCGTGCCAAGCTGGCGACGAAACAGCGTTTCGATGACCGAGATTGCCTCAGGTCCGCTCTTCAGAAGACCGGCATAGAGGAGGTAGCCGCCGAGCACTCCCTGCAAGCGATCGTTGATTTCGTCGGTGTGCATCAGGACCTTGTCGCCACGGGTGATCCACGTACGCATCTGCGGATACAGCGCACCGACGATCACGCGCGGATCGTCGTGGGTACCGAACGGCACGTGCTCATACGGAACATGGAGCTCGTCGTAGGCGTGAAGGTTGTGCGGCGAAGGCATCAGGGACACGACACGGGCAAAGCCCTTTTCGCGAATCCAGATGATCTCCTCGTGGCGACGCACACGACGATGGTTCGTTGTGTGTCCGCCCGGTCGCTCGCAGATCGCAATGGCGTCTTTGATGACCCAACAGAAATTGCGAGGCTCGATGCCTTTGGACCACTTACCCCGCACGAGACACTCCCTTGCAATTCCGGCGTAGCTGGCAGTGTACCGACGCCCCTTCGCGCAGATATGCGAAACGGCCGGATTTCTCCGGCCATTTGTGCCGGTAAACGCAACCGGCCCCCTCACGAGAGGGGGCCGGGCGTACAAAAACTTCCTCGGATCAGGTCGGCGAGCCCTGTGGCCGTGGCCGCGGACGAACTCCGGTCGGGGCCTTGGGCGGCGTGACATCGTCGTCGCCGCCTCGCATGCCCTCCTTGGCACCCTTGATGGCGCGGCCAGCCCGATTGCGGACCTTGCTCAACGCACCAACTCGACGAGACGCCCCGACTAGTTCAGGCTCGTAGACGCCCACGGTCGGCGGATCGATATAGGCCAGCTCCGGCTTCGACGGGCGGTCCGGCTCATCTTCCTTCCACGTCGGAAGGTCCTTGAAGATCTCGTCGATATCGGACTTCTCCAGCGTTTCCTTCTTGAGAAGCGCTTCGGCGAAATTGTTGAGCACTTGGCGGTGGGTGGTGAGGATGCCTTCGGCGGTGGCGTGGGCGGAGTCCAAGAACTTGCGCATTTCACTGTCGATCTTGGCCGCCGTGGTGCTGGAGTAATTGACCCGGGTACCGAAGTCGCGTCCCATGAACACCTCGGCGTCACCCTGGCTGAGAGACAGCAGACCAACTTCATCGCTCATGCCGTATTTGGTGACCATGGCCCGAGAGATCTCCGAGGCCCGTTCCAGGTCGTTCGAGGCGCCCGTGGTGACGTTCCCGGCACCGAACACCAGCTCCTCGGCGGTGCGACCACCGAGCAACATGGCGAGCATGTCACGAAGGCCGGAACGGCTGCGGGAGTAGCGATCCTCGGTCGGCAGGGAGATCGTGACACCGAGCGCTCGACCACGAGGAATGATCGTGACCTTGTGGACGGGGTCGCAGCCCGCGAGCACGTGACCGACAAGAGCGTGACCGGCCTCGTGATAGGCGGTGATGCGAAGTTCGTCGGCGGGCATGACCCGGGACTTCTTTTCCGCTCCCATCATCACTCGGTCGGCGGCGGCTTCCATCTCGGACTGGCCGATGATGTTCTTGTTCCGACGAGCGGCGATAAGGGCCGCTTCGTTCAGGAGGTTGGCGATATCGGCACCACTCATGCCCGGTGTGCCACGAGCAATCGTGTCGAGGTTCACGTCGGGAGCCAACGGCTTGCCCTTGGCGTGGACCCGGTAGACGGCCTTGCGGCCTTCGAGATCGGGCAGGTCGACGCTGATCTGGCGGTCGAAGCGGCCAGGACGCAGGAGCGCCGGATCCAAGATGTCCGGACGGTTGGTGGCGGCGATCATGATGACGCCGGTGCGGACTTCGAAGCCGTCCATCTCGACGAGCATCTGGTTCAGGGTCTGCTCACGCTCGTCGTGACCGCCGCCCATGCCGGCGCCGCGGTGGCGACCGACGGCATCGATCTCGTCGACGAAAATGATGGCGGGCGCATTGGCCTTGGCCTGCTCGAACAGGTCGCGAACGCGGGAGGCGCCGACGCCCACGAACATCTCGACAAAATCCGATCCTGAGATAGAGAAGAACGGCACGCCAGCCTCGCCGGCAACGGCCTTGGCGAGCAACGTCTTCCCGGTCCCCGGAGGCCCGTACAGCAGTACGCCCTTGGGGATCTTGGCCCCGATGGCGGCGAACTTGGCCGGGTTCTCGAGGAACTCTTTGATTTCGCGGAGCTCTTCAATCGCCTCATCGGCACCCGCGACGTCGGCAAAGGTGACCTTTGGTGCGTCTTTCGACTGGAGCTTGGCCCGGCTCTTCCCGAACTGCATGATGCGATTGCCGCCACCCTGCATCGAATTCATCAGCCACATGAACAGGCCGAACAACACGATGATCGGGAGGAACTGGAAGAGGATCGACAGCCAGATGTTCTCGCGCTCGGCGTTGGTATCGACCTTGACACCCTTGTCGAGCAGAGCCGTAGTGAGCTCGTCTTCGTACTGGTTCGGGTAGCTCAAACTGAACTTGGTCGCACCACCGGCGGTGACCGGCTTCACCAGTTCACCGGTGATCGAGTTTGACCGGACGTTGATCTTTGCTTCTTTCACCTGCCCCTTGTCGATCTGCGACATGAGTTGGCTGAACGGCAACTTCGCCGTTGGCGCGCTCTTATTCAGCAGCTGTGACGCTGTCAGGAGCGCAATGAGGGCGATCAGGATGTAGAACCCTGCGCTCCGGGGAATCTTCTTCTTCACTCTTCCTCCAAGGGAATGGCTGGGCTCAGTCTACGCCCACACCACTTCCGTAGTGTCTGGCCGAGCGTGGACCGACAGACGTTTCCATCGGCACTCCGGCGCATGAACTACACCAGCGCCGCAGCGAACCTCGGCATTCCCGTTACCGCCGGAAAGTGCTCAGCCCTTGTTGGCGCCGAGCGTCAACCCACCGATGAACTGCTTCTGCAACAGGAAGTACACCGTGATCGTCGGAATGGCGATGATGACCGACGCCGCCGCCACCAGGCTGTCCTGGGTGGAAAACGCTCCGCTCAACTGGGCGATGGACGACGTGATGGGCTTCTCGGCACCTTTTTGCAACAGGACCGAGCCCCAGAAAAAGTCGTTATAGAGCCACGTGAACTCGAGCGTGCCGAGCGCGGCTAACGCCGGTCGACACAGCGGGAGGGTGATCCCCCAGAACTGCCGGCTGACCGATGCTCCGTCGACGAGCGCCGCTTCGGTGAGTTCCTTGGGCAGCGTCTTCATGTAGTTGCTCATGACGAAGGTGCAGAACCCGGTTTGGAAGGCCACGTGGATGATGATCACCCCGATCTTGGAACCCAGCAGGTTCCCGGTGTTGGTGTCGCTCAGGAGGTCGGGCCACGGGATCCGTTTGAAGATCTGGAACAGCGGCTGGAAGATGACCTGCTGGGGCATGAGGTTGCCGGCCGTGAAGATCACCAGGAACGCCACGTTGAATCGTCCGCTGAACCGGGTACAGGCAAAGCCGACTAGGCAGGCGAACAGCAGGATGAAGAACAGCGACGGCACGAGGATGAAGAACGTGTTGAAGAACTTGCGGCCCATTTCGCCCTGTCGGAACGCGTCGCGGAAGTTCTGGAAGGTCAGCGACCTCGGAATCGAGATGACGCCGTTGTCACGCAATTCCTGTTCGTTGCGAAACGACGAGAGAAGAGCGCCAACCAAAGGGATCAGCCAAGCAACAGCCATCGTGATCAGGAACGCTTGCAGGATCCTCCGCGGAGTTTTGGTCCGCGCCTTGGGGGCGTAGACGGACGCCGTGGCGGTCTCGACCGAGCTCATTAGATCTCCTCGCGGAAGTTGTTGATGACGTACTTGATGATGAAGCCAATACAGAGCAGGAAGAGCACCATGCCGTAGGCCGAGCCGATACCCACTCGGCCACCACCTTCGCCGGTGAGGCTCCCGGTGACGAGCGTGCCCATCACCTCCGTGCCGCGCTGGGTACCCAGGGCGGCGATGATGTCGTAAGCGCGCAGAGCTTCGATGACGGTGATCACGGCGACCACGGCGTTGATGGGCTTCAGCACTGGGAACACCACATGCTGGAACGACTTCACCTCGTTCGCCCCGTCGAGACCGGCCGCTTCTCGCAGCGACGGATCAACACCCTTGAGGCCGGCCAGATAGAGCACCATCACGTAGCCGATGTGACGCCATGCCATCGCCACGAGGAGGGCCAGGAAGTTTTTCGAGAGACCGAGCTTGTTGTCGTAGAAGTGGGGAAGGAGAGTAACGGTGAGTAGGCAGGCGGCGACGGCCACCCCCAGCGCGATCGGTAGACCCACGATCCCCATCCGCCTCGTCATGATCGCCCCGACCGTGATGAACAAGATGACACCAATGATGATGCCGAAGATCCAGTCGTCGTAGAGCGAGAAGACGAACTCGCTGTTGCCGAGGAAGTCGATGCCCTTGCCCGGAATCACCTTGTTGAGCAGGCCACGGTCGGTCTGGAACATCACCGCCTTCCAGATGAAGCCGACAACGGCGATCGACAGCACCACGGGCAAGTAGAACACGCTTTGGTAGAAGCGGCTGCCCTTCACCTCCTTGTCCAGCAGGTAGGCGAACAACATGCCGATGGCTGAGCAGAATGCCAGCCAGAAGATCAGAACCAAGTTGTTGAACAACGCCGGGAAAAGCTTGGTGTCGAAGATCGTGAAAATTTGGTAGAAGTTCCGGAACCCGACCGCCTTGGCATCGCCGACCGGGCGAAGGGTGTCCCACTGCATGAACGAGAGGACGGCGGTGATGATCGCCGGAATCCACACGAACACGAGGTGGACCGTGAGCGGGATGCCGATGGCGAACTTCAACCACAGGCGATCGCGCACCGAAAGCTGGTGCAAACGAGCACGGCGCCCCTTGGGGGGCGCCGTGTCGTTCTTCGGAGAAGTGAAAACGGTCACATCTAGGTTCTAGTCGAACCCGGGGCCGCTTCGCCCTATGGCTACTCGAAGGTGTAGGTGGCCTTCTGCTCTTCGACGGTCTTGAGGATACCGGCGACGTCCTTGCCGCTCAAGAAGTCCTTGATGGCCACGCCCACGACCTTCGACGCAAAGTCGGGATCGGTGTCGCGGTCGAGGAACTGGGAGATGTACTTCGCCGCGCCCACGAGCTCGGCCGACTTCTTCTGCAGGGCGTTGTAGCCCGACGTGTTGGCTTTGGCATTGGCGGCGACGACCGACGGGTCGACGCTGAGGTAACCGTCGATGGCGGCAGCGGTGCCGAGGGCCTCAAGGAGGGCCTTGGCGCCGGCTTCGTTCTTCGGTGACTTGGCCATCATGAAGCCGTCGATCGGGGCCTCAACGGCGTCCTGACCGTAGGCCGGGTCGATCGCCGGGAAGGCGAAGAAGTCCATGTCGTCGAGGATGGCCTGGGCGGCCGGATCCTTCTTCGGATCGAACTGCGAGGCAAGGAAGGTTCCGATCAGGTACATGCCGGTTTCCTTCTTGCCCCAGGCCTGCGCACCGTCCTCCCACTTCCGGGAGTTGGCATCGGGCTGGTAGAAGGGCGTGATCGTCTTCCAGTTTTCGAAGACTTTGGCGACCTTCGGATCGGTCCAGGCTTCCTTGCCGCCCATCAGCGCCACGTGGAAGTCATAGCCGTTGGTGCGCATGTTGATCATGTCGAACATGCCCATCTGCGGCCAACCACCATCGTTGGCGGCCGAGAACGGCGTGATGCCGTCGGCCTTCATCTTGGCGCACAGGGCAAGCAGGCCGGCCCAATCGGTCGGGATTTCGTATCCCTTTTCGGCGAACAGGCTCTTGCGGTAGTGGATGGCCCACGGGTAGAAGTAGAACGGCACGAAGTACTGCTTGCCATCGGTACCGGTCGAGGCGTTCTTGAAGCCACCCGACATGTCGGTGAGCTTGGCCCAGACGTCGGTGAGGTCGCCAACGACACCTTTGCCGGCGAAGGCCCGCATGCGGTACCCGGCGAACCAGGAGACAACGTCGTCAGGCTGCTGGATATAGGTGTTGAAGTTGTCCTGGTAGCCGTTGTGGTCGACGGTGTTGATCTTGACGTTCAGCTTGGTGGCGGCAATGGCCGCAGCCATGGCGGCCTTGACCTTGTCGTCGGAATAGTTCGAGCCGAAGCTGACTTCTCCGACGTCAGCAGCTGCCGCCGCGGCGGCCGTGGTGTCGGCGGGCGCCCCCGCGGGCCGGG
>JANLQX010000081.1:0-7877 GCA_031368095.1 Actinomycetes bacterium
GTTTCGAGCAGTTGAACAGACTTACAAGATTGACGTCGATACTTCGATGCCACGACTCGTGCGATTGGTCGAGGATGCTGCCGGCCTCACGATACGTCCCGGCGTTGTTGACGAGCACGTCGATGCCACCGTGGTCACGCATCGTCGATGTCAGTGCGGCGCACGCGGCGGCGTCGGTGACATCGAGGTGCACGTTGGTCCCGCCGATTTGGTGGGCCACTCGGGCGGCGCCGACATCGTCGATGTCGGCAACCCAAACGTGAGCGCCCGCCGCGGCGAGGGTCCTGGCGATGCCTTCGCCGATACCGGTGGCGGCGCCAGTTACCAGCGCGATCCTTCCGTCGAGGGACAGCAACGAACCGATGCGATCTTCCATGCGAAGAAACTAACTGCTGAGTTAGTATGCCGGCCAGGTCGCCCTTTTTCGCACGCTGCGAGGCCGACGGGAACGGAGTTGCATATGGGAATCCTTGATGGTCAGGTTGCCTGCATCACGGGTGGAACGCGAGGTATCGGGCGGGCGATCGCCGAAGCGTTTGTCCGGGAAGGAGCAACGGTCGTCATCAATGGGCGTTCGGCGGAGAAGGGCGCACAGGCACTGGCGGAGATGAACGCCGGTGATGCCGTCCACTTTTCCGCCGGCGATGTGACGAGCCGGGAGGTGTGCGAGGCCCTGATCGACGACACCGTGGCCCGCTTCGGGCGTCTCGACATCGTGGTGGCGAACGCTGGCGGCGCCGCCAATGCGGCCCCGGTGGCATCGATGACCGACGAGTCGATGAATGCTGCCATGACATGGTGCTTCTGGCACACGTTCTGGTTGATGCGTCGAGCGATCAACGTGATGACGCCCCAAGGCTCCGGACGGATCATGGCGATCTCGTCGGTCGAAGGGAAGATCGGCAAGCCGGCAATCTCGCACTATGTTGCCGCCAAGCACGCCATCAACGGTTTGGTCAAGACGGCGTCCAAAGAAGTAGGCGCGCTTGGCATCACGGTCAATGCGTTGTGTCCGGGCGCGATCGAAACCGATGTCATGAAGGCCGATGGGCCCGGCGCGGCGGAAGCCATGGGCATGACGTATCAAGGTTTGCTCGATGTCTTTGCGTCGGAATCGGCCATTAAACGCCTCAACGAGGTCGACGATGTGGCCAACGTGGCCGTTCTGCTGGCCTCACCCGCCGGCGCGGGCATCACCGGCTCGCTCATTTCTATCGACGGCGGCACGTCGCCGTACTAAGGACCAGGACACTCATGAACACACTCAGTGGCAAAGTCGCCTGTATCACCGGCGGTACTCGCAGTATCGGACGCGCCATCGCCGAAGCTTTTCTGGTCGAAGGAGCGAAGGTCGTGGTCAATGGCCGCGATGAGGCGAAGGGTCTCGTGGCAGTGGCCGAGATGGGCGGTGCCGACAACATCGTGTTCTTCGGCGGCGACGCGTCGAAGCAGGCGACGGTCGAAGGCTTGATCGATTTCACCGTCAGCCACTTCGGACAGCTCGACATCTGCTGCTTGAACTCGGGCGGTGTGGCGATGACGGCCCCGGTCGCCCAGATGACTGACGAGGAATGGCAGCTGGAAGTCGACTGGAACCTGAACCATGTCTTCTGGGGGATGCGTCGCACGCTGCAACACATGATTCCTCGTCAATCAGGCCGGATCATCGTCACGTCTTCGGTCGAAGGCAAGCTCGGCAAGCCAGGTATCCCGGGCTATGTCGCCACCAAGCATGCGGTGAACGGTCTCGTCAAGGCTGCCGCCCAAGAAGTAGGCACACTTGGTATCACCGTCAATGCGATTCTTCCCGGGATCATCGAGACCGACATCGTTCGTTCCACCGGCCCCGATTCGGCCATTGCGATGGGGCTCTCTGGCTACGACGAACTCATCGGCCTCTTCACCGCCGAATCGGCGATCAAGCGACCGAACCGGGTGGAAGAAGTGGCTGCCGTGGCGGTGCTGCTCGCCTCCGACGCGGCCCGCAATATGACCGGGTGCCTGTTCCCGGTCGACGGCGGCGCAATGCCCTACTGATGGTCGCCATAGTGGTGTGCCGCGGCAGCAACGATCTGGCAGAGCCCTACTGATGGTCGCCATGGCGGTGTTGGGTGAACCGGTGCAGATCGCCTATGCCGTTCCTGACGTCCGCGAGGCGGCGCGGCGGTGGGCGGACACATTCGGCGCTGGGCCCTTTTTCGTGATCGATCACATTGAGCTCAGCGATGTCCGGTATCGCGGCGTACCGTCGACGTTCGACCACTCGTCGGCCTACGGTCAGTGGGGCGACGTCATGGTCGAATTGGTGTGCGACCATACGATCGGTCCGTCACCGGTCGCCGACGTCGTCGGGCCGGGTGGCTGTGGGCTTCACCACATGGCGTTCTTTGTCGAGGACTTGGCGGTTACTCAGGCGGAGCTTGTTACATTCGGTTGGCCAGAAGCGCTACACGCCAGAACACCGTCGGGGATGGCGTTCGCCTTCCACGACGCGACGGCTGAGCTCGGCCACATGATCGAGCTCTACGAGCGCACCGACGCGCTGCTTGGGTTCTACCGGCGAGTGGCCGAGGCCGCCGTCGGGTGGGACGGAACGGACCCGATTCGCTTGCGATAATTCGTCGGTTGGCGGCCAGAAGTAATCGCCCGGTCAATTTTCTCGCTATCGTCCGGTGATGCCTTCGCACCATGGTCGCGTCGCCGTCGTGACCGGGGCCGCGTCCGGTATCGGACGCGCCGCGGTGGAACGCCTCGTGGCCGATGGTGGTTCGGCGGTGGCGGTGGACCGGGATGGTTCGGCGTTGGCCTGGGTGTCGTCGCACCCGGAGGCCGAGCGCATCGCCATGATTGCCGGTGATGTCACGTCGGCGGATCTCAATGATGCCGCTGTCGCTCTCGCCCTTGAGCGGTTCGGCCGTCTTGACGCAGCGGTGTTGAACGCTGGGATCTCGATGTCCGGAGATCTCCTCCATATGCCGTTGGAGGAGCTCGACCGTGTGCTCGACGTGAACGTCAAGGCGGTGGTGCTCGGTATCAGGTCGGCCGTTACCGCCATGCGGAAATCGCCTCCGGGCACTGGATCCGACCGTGGCTCGATCGTCGTGACCGCCTCGACCTCGGGTCTTGCCGGTGATCCCAATATGTGGCCGTACAACACCTCGAAGGGTGCCGTCGTCAATCTCGTGCGCGCCGCCGCTCTCGATCTTGGTCCCGAAGGAATCCGGATCAACGCGGTCTGCCCCGGCCCCACCGAGACCGGCATGACAACTCGGATCAAATCGCTTCCGGGAATGTACGAAGCGTTGCGGGCACGGACCGCGCTGCAACGCTGGGGCCAACCGTCGGAGATCGCTGCGGTGATCAGCTTCCTGGCGTCATCCGACGCGTCGTTCGTGACCGGTGCGGCGATTCCGGTCGACGGTGGCATCACCGCAAACACCGGACAATTCCTTCCCGTTCCCCGAACAACCACGAGCTGAGGATTCCCATGGCCGCCGACAGCGCACATCCCGAGAACTACGAAGACGTGACCATCTATGGACTCGACGACGCCGATGAACAAGAACTCCTAGTTGCCCATAACGAGTGCACGTTCATCTGGTCGAACAAGGAGGGATGGCCGGTCGGCGTGATCATGTCTTACGTGTATCGCAAGGGAAAGTTCTGGCTGACGGCGTCGGGTCAGCGGGCGCGGATTTCTGCCGTCCGTCGAGATCCGCGGGTCTCGGTGGTGGTCACGTCCACGGGCTCTCCCGTGGCCAAGAACAAGACGGTCACGTGGAAAGGCACCTGCACCGTGCACGACGCCAGTGCTCCGGAAAATGCCGAGTTGAAGACGTGGTTCTATAACGAACTTTCGGCGGCGCTCAATCGTGGCGACGAAAAGCGGGCGGCGTACTTCTCGAAGTTTCTCGACTCGCCCCGACGGGTAATCCTCGAAGTCGATCCGACGCAGCGCATTGGCTACGACGGCACCAAGATGGGTCGAGCAACCGCCGCCTGGATCGCCAGTGAGGCTGCGTCGGAAGGAGCGAACTCATGAGTAGGGCACAGCTCGTCGAAATGGCCCAGCGCAATGTGGAACTTGGGCGCACCGGGGACAACGATCTCGTCGATTCGATCGTGTCGGTGTCGGCGTCGAATTACTTCGACATCGAACGTTGGCGGGCCGAGATGGCGCAGGTCTTCCATCGCCTTCCCCTGACGCTCGCCTTCACCGCCGAGATGCCCAACCCCGGTGACTACAAAGCCATGCAGGTGGCGGGGATGCCGGTACTCATCACGCGCGGCACCGATGGGCAGGTGCGGGCCTTCGTGAACTCGTGCAGCCATCGTGGCGCCGTGCTCGTCACCGAGGGCACGGGCTCGGCCCGACGCTTCACCTGTCCGTACCACGCGTGGTCCTACGACCAAAAGGGCGAGCTTGTTGGCATTTTGGACCGCGAGATGTTCGGCGACCTCGACACGTCGTGCCACGGTCTGGCGTCGCTTCCTGCCGGCGAACGAGCGGGTTTGATTTTCGTCACGCTTGATCCGCATTCCACGAATCCGATCGACCTTGATACGTTTCTTTGTGGCTATGACGATTTGTTGGCGGACTTGGAGTTGGCGTCGTGTCGGGTCGTCGGTCAGCAGTCAATTGCTGGTCCCAACTGGAAGGTTGCCTACGACGGCTATCTCGACCTCTACCACCTTCCGATTTTGCATCGAGACACCTTCGGTTCGACCATCTCGAATAAGGCGGTTTACTACGCGTGGGGCCCGCATCAGCGGGTGAGTTCGCCGGCGCGCAACGTGCCCGACTCCCTCGTGGGCGTGCCTCCCGAGGAGTGGCCGACCGAGCGGCTGACGTTGGGTGTCTGGACGATCTTTCCGCATATCTCGATCGCTTCGTTCGATTCCGGTGGTCGGGTCTTCATGGTTTCGCAGTTGTTCCCCGGCGATGATCCCGGCTCGTCGGTAACGGTCCAGACCTTCCTCCACACCCAACCCGACGAGCCCGGTCAGGTCGAGAAAGTGGCCGAGACGATGGCGTTCCTGCATCACGTGGTGCAGGACGAGGACTACTACACGGGCCTACGTCTGCAGCGCGCTCTGAAGACCGGCGCCAAGGACCACGTGCTGTTCGGCCGCAACGAAGGCGGCGGCCAACGGTTCCACCGCTGGGTCGAAGCGCTCCTCGCCACCGACGACGCCGACCTCTCCGGCCTCTTCAAAACCAACGCCCCGGGTTAGGGCTTCATCAGACTGGCTCGAATCATTCGATGCCGCCGAACGCCGAGTCGATCTCGGCATCGCGGGCTGCCAGATGAAAGCGCTGATCGTCGGACAGCGAACGTCTCCATGCGGCTGCTGCTTCGGCTTCCGCCCAGAAGTGCGTGGTCTCTGACGCGTCCAGGTCCTCAATGTTGATTTTTTCGTCGGTCTGGCTGCGGGCATGAAGCGGATTGCGCATTTCCACGCTGAGCTTTCTGTTCGCCGATCCCACACACCGATGGTACGCATTCGGACCAATCCGGCGATAGATCGCTCCGGTAGGGTCGTGTTGGTATGGAACTTGTTCTTGTGCGCCATGCACAGCCGCAGTGGTACGTCGACAATGTGCACCAGGGCATCGATCCGAAGCTCAGTGAACTCGGCTTCGAGCAGGCGGAGTTGCTGGCCGAGGAACTGGAAGACGAACACTTCGACGAGATCCTCGTGTCGCCGATGCTGCGGGCTCGCCAAACAGTCGCTCCGTTGCTCGCTCGCCTCGGCCGCGACGAGGTGATTGCCCCGTGGCTGCGTGAAATTACTGATCCACCGGTCGAAGGGCGTTCCCGAGACGACGTGATGGCGCTGTTCGAGGCCGAACATCTGGCCCCGCTCGATGAGCGCTGGACTGGCCTTCCTGGGGGCGAACGTATCGACGACTTCCATGAGCGGATCAACGACGGGGTGACGGAGTTTTTGGAGCAGTTCGGCATCGGCCGTCACGAGCATCCGATTCCGTCGTGGACGGTCACGCGGGGCGCGCCGGCTGAGGTGGAAGGCGGTCCTCGCATACTGTGCGTGGCCCATGGCGGCACGAACGCCGTAGTGACCGCGGCGCTCCTCGGCGCCAATCGCGTGCCTTTCGAGTGGTTCCGCTTTTGGTACGGGCACACCACGATTGGTCGTCTGACCGCTCGCTCGACAAGCGGCATCGTCTACTTCGCGCTGCAGGGCCTCGAGACACCACATCTCCCAAAAGGTAAGCGCACAAACTAAATCTGGGGCAGCGTGCACGGATAGGCAAAGTTGCTTGGGATCGTCGAAGATGGAGCAATGGCTCTTCTTGATCTGAACCCCGACCAACTGCTGTCCACTACTCGCGCCGTCCGCAAGCGTCTCGATTTCGATCGCGACGTGCCCGACGAACTGATCCGTGAGTGTGCTGCGCTGGCCATGCAGTCGCCGTCGGGATCGAACAACATGACGATGAGCTTCGTCGTAGTGAAAGACGCCGCCAAGCGCAAGGCCATCGGTGACGTGTACCGCTCCACCTACAGCATCTACCAGTCACTCGATGGCATCTACATCCGATCGATCGACAAGGGCAACGAGACGGACAATCACCAGCAGTCACGTTCGGCTGACTCGGCTGATTTCCTCGGTGATCACATGGGCGATGCGCCGGTATTGGTCCTGTCGTGCTTCAACGGCGGTCGTGCCGACGGGGCACCTGGAATGGCGGCGGCATCGATGATGGCCAATGTGCTTCCGGCAATGTGGAGCTTCATGCTCGCCGCCCGCGCTCGCGGCCTTGGAATGGCCTGGACGACCGTGCATCTCATGCAGGAGCAGGCGGTGGCGGACATCCTCGGCATTCCGTTCGATACGGTCCAGCAGGTGTGCCTCAGTCCGCTGGCGTACACCATCGGCACCGACTTCAAGCCGGCGGCGCGTCCCGACGTTGACAGCATCATCCACTGGGACGGCTGGGCCAAGTAGCCCTCGTCGACAACAGAGGGGTTGCTATGCATGCTGACCTTTGTCGGCTCTTCGACCTGAGTGGGCGCACGGCCATCGTGACCGGCGGGTCACGCGGCCTCGGTCGGGCCATGGCGCTTGGACTGGCCAAGGCGGGCGCGAACGTGGTGGTGGCCAGTCGCAAGATCGATTCGTGCGAGCGCCTCGTCGAGGAGATCGACGCCATCGTCGGTCCCGGCCAAGCGATGGCGCACGTCGTGCGCATGAACGAGACGGGTGATCTCGCCCCTCTAGTGGCGGCGACTGTCTCGCGCTTTGGCGGCATCGATATCCTCGTGAACAACGCCGCCACGGTGCTCGATCGAGCGCTGGAAAATCTCGATGTGGATTCGTTTGTTGGCGCGTTCACCACGAACCTGCTGGCCCCGCTCCTCCTGATACGTGAGGCCCGACCGCACTTAGCTGTCAGCGGTCGTGGGGCGATCGTCAACATCGTGAGCATCGCGGCGTTCGGGTCGAGTCCGGGTCGCTATCTCTACCCACCGGTGAAAGCCGGGCTCGCGCAAACGACAGCGTCTCTGGCCCGAGACCTCGCTCCCGAGGGGATTCGTGTCAACGCCATCTCGCCGGGAACGTTTCGCACCGACATGGTGACGAAAGCCTTCGACGACGCGATGATCGCCCGCATCGCCTCGTCGACGCCGATGAAGCGGGTTCCCAACGCTGACGAGATCGTTGGCCCGGCGTTGTTCCTCTGCTCCGACGCCGCCTCGTTCGTAACCGGAGCAGTCCTGACCGTCGACGGTGGCGCCACTGCCTAAGCGCGCCGGAGCGGTCCCAATGGCTGTGCCAATCCTCAAGTTCCGTAGGTGTACGTACCTTCCGCCATGTAAGAGCGGAACTTCGAGGTGCGGTTGCAACGGAAC
>JANLQX010000107.1:0-7446 GCA_031368095.1 Actinomycetes bacterium
GCGACTCGCCTGTGCATGCTGACGTTGCACATTGGGATCGAAGTCCGGCGCCGTATCTCCTTTCGGTGCACCCGTGGGGCTCGTCGGCGACGTCATGCGGCGTCCTGAGAAGCGTGCTGAGACTCGACAATTTCCACGTACGTCGGACACGATGCCAGTAGCTCGCAATGCGTCCCGATTCCAACGATCATGCCCGCATCAAGCACGATGATTTGGTCGGCGTGGCGAACCGTCGACACGCGCTGCGCCACGATGATGACCGCCGCATCACCCGTCTCCGGAGCGAGCGCAGCACGCAGCCGAGCGTCGGTGGCCAGATCAAGGGCGGAGAACGAATCGTCGAACAGATAGAGATTCGGTCGACGCACTAGGGCTCGTGCGATGGCCAGTCGTTGGCGTTGTCCGCCCGACACGTTCGTTCCACCCTGTTCGATCCGGGCCTCGAGTCCGCCCGGCATCGACCGTACGAAATCCGCTGCCTGCGCCACCGTAAGTGCATGCCACAGGTCGTCATCGGTGGCGTTCGTATCGCCGTAGCGAAGGTTGCTCGCCACCGTTCCGGAAAACAGGTACGGCCGTTGTTGAACGAGGCCGATGCGGCCCCACAACGTCTGCAAATCGATGCGTCGAACGTCGATTCCGTCAACCACGACTTCGCCCGCCGTGGCGTCGAAGAGACGCGGAATCAGATTCAACAACGTGGTCTTGCCCGACCCGGTGGCGCCGATGATCGCCGTGGTCTGCCCAGGCTCGACCCGAAAAGAGATCTCGGACAGCACTGGCGCCTCAGCGCCCGGGTAGTGAAAACCCACCCCTCGAAGTTCGAGGGTCCCGTGGCCCGGCAGGTTCGTTACGGGCTCATCCGGCTGCGCGACGGTACTTGGTGTCTCGAGAACCGCCATGATGCGCTCGGCGCATACTGCGGCACGCGGGGCCATCGACAGCATGAACGTGGCCATCATCACCGATAGCAGGATCTGCACGAGATACGAGAGAAAAGCAATAAGCGCGCCTATTTGCATCTTCCCGTCCACGATTCGATCAGCACCGATCCATACTGCGGCCGCGCTCGAACCGTTCAGCACCATCATCACGATCGGGAACATGAGTGCTTGGAGACGTCCGGCCGCCAGTGCCGTGCTGGTGACCGACTCGTTCGCCGCTCCGAACCGTTCGACCTCATCGGGTTCGCGGGTGAAGGCACGAACTACACGAATGCCGGTGATCTGTTCCCGAAGGATCTGATTGACGCGATCGATGCGCACCTGCATGACGGCAAAAAGCGGAATCATGCGACGGATCACCGAACCGGCCACGAGCAGCAGCAACGGCACACTTACCGCCAGCAACGTAGAGAGCCCGACGTCTTCGCGGAGCGCCATGATGACGCCGCCAACGATTGTGATCGGCGCCGCCACGAACAACACGCACGTCTGCTGCACGAGCATCTGTACCTGTTGCACATCGTTGGTGGTCCGGGTGATGAGCGACGACGCACCGATCTCAACAACTTCGCGAGACGAGAAACCGGTCACCGTATGAAACAGATCGCGGCGAACGTCACGTCCGAACCCGGTCGCCGCTTGCGAGCCGAAGTACACGGCTCCCACGGCAAAGCCCACTTGCACAATCGTGACGAGGAGCATCCAGCCACCGTGCGTCCAGACGAAGCCGTTGTCGCCGCGAAGGACACCCTTGTCGATGATCGAGGCGTTCAAGCTCGGCAGGTACAGGGCGGCCGCCGTTTGTAGCGACTGAAACACCATGACAAGAAGCAGCTGGCGGCGATACGGCCGCAAGTTGCGGCGCAGAAGACGCCCGAGCGCCCGGATGATCGACGGCTTCTCGTTCTGCGGTGGACCGGGTGGGATCTGGGGGGCGTCGGCCATCGCCCTGCAACCTACTGAGCGGGCACCGTGAAGACGAAACGAGCCAGGACGGTCCGGTTGCGAAGACTGTGTCCTACTCCCTCTCGTACGACCATCCGTCGGGATGCAGCACCAGGCGGTGGCGAGGTCCGGCGGCGGCGGGGTTCACCACATCGTCGGCGTGTTCATAGGCCACGTCACCGGCCCACGCCAGGGTCAGCGGCTCTCGGGCCACCACCCGCGTGTGCATGCGAAGCGGTTCTCGGAGTCGTAGTTCTCCGGTGAGTTCGTCGACCGACGACGAACCGCTGAGGTGCTGCAGGGTCATCCACGTGGGGGGCGCCAGCGGCAGTTCACCGCGAGCATTGGCGGCTAGTGCGTCCTCGGGCGTGATCCATTGGTGCGCAGTTGCTTCGTCGACCGCAAGTGAAATCTCGCCCGTCGGAGCTGGAGCGACAAAGAACCAGGTCGAGAAGCGACGGATCTCGGCCGGCGGCGGCATCCAGTGCGAAAGCGGAGCCATGGCGAAGGGCTCTACCGTGAGCCCCGTTTCCTCCATCGCCTCACGGGCTGCCGCAACACGAGCGGTGGCGAGCTCGCTCGCCAATTCGATGTCGGAGATCACGACGCGGTCCTCGGGATCAACCTTTCCTCCGGGAAAGACCCACATCCCGGCGAACGCTCCCCGACCCACACGACGCAGCATCAAGACCTCCACCATCCCCTCGGTCGGGCCGGTGGCGGCACGAGCCAAAATGACTGTGGCCGCCGCGGTCAGGGGCACCGTTGAGCCGGGTGCGGATGGTGGGGCGTCGTACGGAAGGGGCTCGCTCATGCGCCACTGTCTATTGCTCGGCGGACGGTCGTGCGAACCGAGCGACCCGGCCGACAGCCGGCGGCGGATGTGACCGACCGGCAAACATCCGAAGAAGAAACCCGTAACGGGTTTGAAACACCACGGGCAACGTGGCGCAATAGCGGCCTGTTTTCCTTGCATTCGTACCGCCCGTCCGGGCCCACTGAAGGAGTTCCACGCGTCGAGAAGCCGCCTTACTTTGCCTCTCAGAAGCCAACCGTGGTCATCTCCCTCGGTGGTCAGTTTGCGGACGCCATCGCCGCCGTGGCGCCGAGCTTCCCGGACGTGCAGTTCGTGGGCGTCAACGGAATCAAGACCGGGGCCAACCTGTCGTCGTGGTCGCTCGCCGAGGGTGAGGTCGGCCGGCAATATGGACGACGTTGCCAAGGCCGAGGAAGCAACCCTTGCCGCCGCCAACGCCGGAGCGAAATTCATCTATACCGGGATGAACAATGGCCTCGTCGGTCAGGAGGCGGCAGCCGACGAAGCCGGAATTCAGCTCATCAACAACACCACCAACAAGTGCAAGGACCCGAAGACCGGCGTGATTTACTTCGGTGCCGGTCAACTCGTCGGCCAGCTTTGCCACCGAGCAGATCGGCGCGCTCATTGCCGGCGGTACCTTCGAGGCTGGATCGGCCCGGAGCAACCTGGAATTCCCTGATGCGTTCGGCGTGATCCTCGGCACGGGCAGGCCCAAGGACACCACGGCCAAGTTGCTGGCTGATGCCGAGAAGTAGCTCATCGCCAGCGTGATCAACATCGGGGTCGAAGGGGCTTTCTTGTCCACGTGAGGCCAATCCGGCGTTGAACTCCGTCGATGGGCTCGCCATCCTTCGTCCGTTCGGCCGCAACGGTGCTCTCGCCGACGTGTTCTCCCAGAGTGGAGTGTGTTCCTTATCGTGCCGGTCACCGTCGTCAGTGCGTTCGTGCTGAACCGCACCTCGTGGGGTCTTCGGGTGAAGGCGGTCGGTGAAACGCTGGCCGAAAACATGGTGTCGGGCCGAGGATTCATTGCGTTGGTCGCGGTGATCTTCGGCCGCTGGCGTCCGACTCAGGTCGTTCTCGGCTGCCTGTTCTTCGGCGTGTTCGAAGCAGTCACCCTGCAGGCCTCCGGATGGGGCCTCGACGTTCCATCGCAACTCCTCAACGCCGTCCCCTATCCGTACATTGTGCCGTCATCCGAGTCGAACTCATCGGGAATGGCGACTTTGGGGGCTCGACGCCGGAGCTTCGCTCGGCGAGCTCGCTTGACGCGACGCCGCTCGTCCTCCGTCAGGCCGCCCCAAATTCCGTCGTTTTGGAACGTAGAGATCGCAAACTCAAGACACTCATGAGAGACCGGGCAGCTCGCACAAATAGCCTTGGCCAGCGTTGCTTGCGCCACGCCATCGCCAAGTTCGCCGTTCGGGAAGAACAGGAGGGGATTGAATCCTGAACATGCGGCCTGAGTCCGCCAGCCATCACCATCCCACCGCGAACGTTGGCCAGTCCTAGCCCGGGAATCCACGCCACCGTCACGCGGCTGAAAGGCGACAAGTTGATGTGCTCCGACGAGGTCACTCCACTTGTCCAAGGCTGGGCTCATTTCGTTGAACATCGTGTGGCGTTTCGGGCGGGGGCCAGAAACGCCGCACGATAGGTGTGCTAGGCGACCATGACTGCTTTTCCCGTGAACTGAAATCCGGAAAACGCAAATTGCTATCCGCTTTACGAACGGGTCAAGACCTGAGGATTCCCTAAAGAACGGCCTTCAGCAGCGGTTTCTAGGCTCGTCCCTGGAGCTTCACCCGTCGTCATCGGCTCCTGGTTGCTACGTTGCTGTTGGAGCAAGGCCAGATGATGTGTTGGGGGAGCAGCCGGGTGAACCGAAAATGGTGACGATAGACAGCGACGATCCGGACGAAGCAGCCAATTTGTCTGGCTCGTTGGCGCGCTATCGATACCTGCAAATAGGTACGTCGAGGCCATTCCATTTTAACCTTGAAGCAACGCTTTTTGATCCATTCGCCATCGGAAAGGTCAAGTTTGCCACGTCAATGTCCTTGATGACGGCCGAGCTCGAGACGTACACCGTGGTAATCCCAGTCTTTGGGCAACTTCGATCTCTAAGTCAAACGAAGGAGGTGCTCATTACGCCCGGAGAGGCGGCGATCTCTCGACCAGGTGACCACACTGGACTGTCCTGTTTGGATACAGGATTGGTGTTTTGGGGGTTGAGCTTTGACGCAGCGACGCTTGAGCGACACCTGTCCGCTCTGCTCGTCGAGCCAAGTTCCGGACCAATCGATTTTGCGTCTGAGCTCGACCTCACCTCAGCACGAGGACTCACGTGGTGGGCCCTCACCGAACCGCTTCGCAACCCGGCAGTCTCGCTGGCTCTTGCCACGATTCCGATGGTTCTGAAGCCGTATCTTGAGAACGTGGCCATTGCCTTTCTGCTGTCGGCAGAACACTCATTCAGCGAATACCTACGCCTCCCACCGGCGGTTGCGCCTCGGTCCCAGATCGCAATAGCGGTCGAGCAGATTCGGGCAAATCCAGAACAGTCATGGACGACTTCAACGATTGCCGAGAGTTCGTTTTGCAGTGTGCGGTCCCTGCAGGCCGGTTTTCGGCGCGAATTCGGAACGACCCCAATGCGGTTGCTCGCCGAGGCACGAATTGAGCGGGCACATACCGATCTCCTCGGCGCTGACCGGTCAGAGTTGAGCGTTGGCTTTATTGCGACCCGTTGGGGCTTTACGCACCTCGGGAGGTTCTCACTCGCCTATAAGCGCAAATACGGTGAATCACCATCACAGACGCTCCGGCGAGACGCCAGCTGATTTCCCCCGGAAGGACTCTGGCGATTGAGGTTGTTGGGGCTCGGGCTCCGTCGACCGCGCCCCGCACCCACGATCGAACAAAGCGCTGGAGTTTCTGATGAAATTCGCGTCGTTGTTCTCGATCACCTCCGTTCTGTCACACCCCCTCGTCAGAATACGTGGTATGGACACGACAGTTTGGGACGGGGTGAAGATCCCCACGAGCGATCCATCTATCACTACCCGCGTGCACGCCGCCGCCGCGCTCCGCCAACTTGAACGACTCCGCCGCGAGGTCGACGCGGCGTCCGCCGGAGTCACGATTGTGCTCGGCGCAAACAGCCGTGACACTGCCGCCGGATCACCCGGGCTACCGGTAAATCAAACCGTCAAGCCCGTCGAACATGTGCTCATGCTCCACCCACTGCTTGGTGTGCCCGGAGTCGAAGACCTCCTTAAGAAGGCGGCCAGATCCACCGTCGACGAGTTTCGTGAGACCGTGCAGCAGTTCGAACTCGATGCCCGCGGTGATGAGGACATGGTCGACAAGCAGCGCAAACGGCGGATGCTGAGGCTTTTCGACGCCGATCTCGGCATGATTGGGCTAACCGGTCTGCTGCCCCCGATCGAAGGGGCTCTACTCCGAGCCGAACTCGAATCCATCGCTGACCGCGCCTACCGGGCAAAACATCCAGAACGCGCCAAAGAGCGAGGTGGACACCACGAGGAACCGTTGGCCGCCCGGCTCGCCGATGCGCTCGTCTCGCTCGTCGGCACCGGCGTTGGAATGAACCACCAGCCTCGGGCACGTCGTCATCGTGTCGAACCGCAGTCGTGATGACCCTGTCGCTCAACGACCAGACCGCCCGAATTGTTGGCCAGGGGCCGGTGCCGTTCACCGAAGCGCTTCGGACCGCCACATCGGAACATGTTGATCTCTACGCCGCTGTGCTCGGCATGAACGGCGAGATTCTCAACCTCGGACGAGATCACCGATTCCCCACATTGCTGCAACGTCTTGCCGTGATCATCCGCGACGAAAAGTGCCAATATGCAGGATGCGACAAACCGCATACCCGTGCTGAGATACACCACATCATGGAATACGACGACGGCGGACCGACCGTGGTCTGGAATCTCACCCTGCTCTGCGATCCCCACCACCACTTCCTCCACGACAACCATCTCTACGTCGACCGTCAACCGGGACAGCGCACCGTGATTCGCCGAAAGTCCGACGGAAGCCTCTATGCCGGACCTTGAACGGGCCCCGACGTAAAACCGCCGCTAGAGCGGTTCGATCGAGTCGAGAATCTCACGCAACCGGTCAGTTGCGACTCCGCTCTGATTCATCGGCAACGCCACCGAGACACTCAGCATCTGATCAGCTGCGACGAAGGCAATCTCGACGTTGACCTCGCCGGTTGCCGTCTTGGCGGGAATACTCGCTCGGGTCGACTCAGCATCGCCGACAAACATACCGGGCCAGCCGAAAGCCAAGTCGTCGGCAAGGCCACGGAGATGCCGACGTAGTGAGCGCGGTCGCCGTGATTCTCGTGCCGAACCCCAGCGGTCGTCCTCGAACACATAGGCCAGCCCGATTGGTAAAAATGCACCTATGGCAAAGGAGACCTCGGCGGCGGCCATACCCTCGAAGCCATGTCGTTCGTGCGGTCGCACGATCACGTGGCGAAAGGCGTGGGCCCGGAGCTGGGATGACGTTCGCTACTGCTCCGACGCTTGTCGCCGACGTCGAGTCACGCTGCCGACGACGCGCTCAGTAAAGCGATAGTGCAACTGCTCGCCACGCGGCCGGTCGACGGGTCGATCTGTCCCTCGGAGGCGGCCAAATCCGTTGGTGGCGATGAGTGGCGTGACCTCATGGAGCCCGCCCGCGCCGCGGCCCGTCGCCTCG
>JANLQX010000110.1:0-8384 GCA_031368095.1 Actinomycetes bacterium
CACCCGGCATCGCAGTCGTAGGTGATGGCGTCGTACGTGCCGACAAAACCCGCACCCGAACGCCGGGCGCCGCGTTGGAACGTGAGGGAGCGCATGGTGGCGCTGTCGAAGCCGCCCAGCTGATCACGAAGGCATGCGGGCAGAACCAGGAGGTGATCCTGACCGGCGGTCCCGACGATGAATCGATGGCGTTTCGGATCGTCCAGCACCGACACCTCGGTGATCGCCGGGCGAGTGACCAGCGAGCGAATGCGACTGATCACTCCCGGCGAGAACGCAGCGCCGGAGAACGCTCCGACCACCATTTCATTGTCGTCACCGAGCGGGGTAAATAACTCTTCGCCCAAGCGACTGTCGACGGCATCGATACGGCGGCGAGTGCCGCAGGCGCTTTTCGTCCGTCGCTCGAAGAGCTGCCAAACGTCGGAACCGGTAACGAAGCGGTACTGGCAGATCAGGGCAACCATCGTTTCCGGCGGGTCCCATCGGCCGATGCGACCGTCGATAGTGAACTGCTCGTAGAGCACGAATCTGGGCGCTTTCGGGCCCCGGACAAAGTCGGCAGTCCATCGATCAAGGCGCGGCGTGAACCCGTGATAATGCTGCAAAATCGGGAAGGGCCGCCACGTGGTCTTCGGATAGATCCACGAGACCACCGAACGTACCGGGCCGATATGCAGCGTCTCGCCCTGGATCTTGGCCACGATCTCGGGCGGCAGCGGATAGGTCTTAGGCAGGATGTAACGACCCCACGAACGAACCTGGCGACGCTCAGCACCGGAGGTGACCTGTCCGAAAGCCCGATCGGCCGAGCGAACGCTGGCGGCCGGATCCATGAAGGCCAGCGAACCAACGACCGAGCCGGAAATGATCACGCTCGGCACCACCAGGAAGGCGGCCGTGGCCACGGTCTTGCGCACGACGAGGGCCAGTACCGCGACCCCGATGAATGCCCACCAGCGCAACGAATGACTGTCGTGGCGGAGGAATGCCTGCTTGGCAAAAACGAACATCGACGCCCCCACTGCAAGCCAAAGAAGCCGACGCCGACGCGTCTCCAGGGCCACACCGCGTTGACGGACCAGGACCACCACTCCAGCCATCGAGGCGAATGCCAACTGCAACTCCCACGCCGGGCCGGACCGCGCCATGGCGTCGTTGAACCCGGCGAAGAGGTTGAACGACAGGCTGAACCATTCCATAAGCGCGCCTAGTGGTTGGCCACAGGCCAGCCAGCCGATGATGAGCGCGCTTAGGAAGCCATCGACGGACCACGCGATCGAAGCGATCACTCGGCGCCATCCAGGTCGATACAGGACAGCCTCAGCGAACACGACAAACAGCGTCCAGGCGACCAGCGAAAGGCCGACGTCGAACTTCACCAGCAGCATCACGCCGCCGACGGCCCCGAGCACGGCGGGAATCCACCTCGGCAGCGGCGTGGAGTCAGGCGTTGCCAGTCGAAGCAGATACGGCGCCAGAACGGCAAAGAGCACGAGCAACGGCGACTCGCCGCCGATCAGCAGCACCGAGCCAATCATCCAACTCAACACCACGCAGCCGGCAAGAGCGAGCGGCCAAGAGCACAGCGATCGCAGGCGACGCCAGATCACAAAGGCGACCGCCATGAGGATTGGGAACCGGATGCCGATGGCCACGGCGCCGGTGTTCTCGTAGAACATCGTGGCCGTCGTCAGCCATCCCAGCGGACCGTAGGTGAACACGATGTCACGCCCGAAGACGAGGCCCTGACGGTGCGCCATATGCAGCGCCGCCGCCCACGACTGATCCGGCTCCCAGCCCACGTCGGGAATGAGGACGGGATAGGTCACGAGGGCGACGACGAAGGCGAGTATCAGCGCGGTTGCTAGGCGCCTTCCGCTACCGTTACTGCTCCCGTTACGGGGTCCTGTCGCCGGGGTGCCCTCCCAAATTGCGGTACTCGCCCGTTGTTCGACTTCGTCGAACCGGGTCTCCGTTCCTCGGCGGGGCCCTCCCCGGCGCCACCCCTTCACTGCTGCCTTCGGCGCGTTCTTGTCATCACGCCGCTTCGCTCGTGACGGGGTGGGTTTGGGGTGTGCTGTTAGGCGTTGGTGGTTTGGGCGGCGCCGAGTATTGCTTGGGCGGCGGCTAGGCGGGCGATGGGGATACGGAAGGGGGAGCAGGACACGTAGTCGAGGCCGGCGGCGTAGAAGAAGTAGATCGACTCGGGATCGCCGCCGTGCTCGCCGCAGACGCCGAGCTTGAGGCCGGGCTTGGTGGCGCGACCTTTGGCCACGGATTCCTGCACGAGGGCACCGACGCCGCGCTGGTCGAGGGTGTCGAACGGGTTGCGCTTGAGGAGACCCTGCTCCAGATAGGCGTTCATCATGCGGCCTTCGACGTCGTCGCGGCTGAAGCCGAACGTCATCTGGGTGAGGTCGTTGGTGCCGTAGGAGAAGAAGTCGGCCTCTTCGGCGATCTCGTCGGAACGAATGGCGGCCCGGGGCGTTTCGACCATGGTGCCGATGGTGACGTCGAGGCGCTTCGCCGCTTTGGCATCCATCTTGGATTTCGCTTCGTCGATCGCGCCCTGCACCCATCCACGAGCGACGGCCAATTCTTCACGCGTCACCGTCAACGGAATCATCACTTCAATGACCGGGTTGCCGCCCTTCTTCACCCGGGTGGCGGCCGCTTCGAGGAGCGCTCGCACCTGCATCTCGTAGAGCCCCGGCTTGACCACCGCGAGACGAACACCACGAGTACCGATCATCGGGTTGAACTCGTGCCACGACTCGGCCGCTTCGAGCAACTTCTCCTCCGTTTCGCTAAGTCCGCTTACGGCCTTCTTGATCTTGAGTTCTTCCATCGACGGAAGGAACTCATGCAGAGGCGGGTCGAGCAGACGAACGGTGACCGGCAGTCCGTCCATCTCGCGGAGGATGTCTTCGAAGTCGGCCTTCTGGGCCTTGCGGAGCTTCTCGAAGGCGGCGGCTTCAGCCTTCGGTGTCTCCGCGAGGATCATCTCGCGCACGATCGGCAGACGGTCCTCGGCCAGGAACATGTGCTCGGTGCGGCACAGTCCGATGCCCTCGGCGCCAAACTCTCTGGCGTTCTTGGCGTCGGGCCCGTTGTCGGCGTTGGCCCGGACCTTAAGTCCACGTACTTTCTTGGATCCTTTGCGGATCTCATCGGCCCAGCCGAGGATCGTGTGGAACTCGGGCGGCGGTTCGGCCGAAGCGAGTTCAAGGGCACCGAGCATGACTTCGCCGGTGGCACCGTCGAGGGAGATCACGTCGCCTTCGCTCACGACGACTCCGTCGATTTCGAAGGCCTTGTCGTTCTTGATCTTCACGGCCTCGGCGCCGACCACGGCCGGCTTGCCCCAACCACGGGCCACGACGGCGGCGTGCGACACGAGACCTCCGCGGGCGGTGAGGATGCCTTCGGCGACCAGCATGCCGTGCACGTCTTCAGGGCTCGTCTCGCTGCGCACAAGCACCACAGCCTCGCCGCGAAGCGACGCTTCGACGGCCGAGTCGGCGGTGAAATACACCTTGCCGACCGCCGCACCCGGCGAGGCGCCGAGTCCCTTGGTGAGGACCGTGCCCTTCCCGGCGAACTGTGGATGCAGGACCTGATCCAGGGCATCGGCATCAACGCGCATCAGCGCTTCGTTCTTCGAGATCTTCCACTTGGTCGGACCGCTCGGCTTGGTCGCCATTTCGACGGCCATACGCAGCGTGGCGGCGCCGGTTCGCTTGCCGACGCGCGTCTGCAGCATCCAGAGCTTGTCCTGCTCAATGGTGAACTCGGTGTCGCACATGTCGGTGTAGTGCGCCTCGAGACGAGCGAAGATCGACATGAGTTCGGCGTAGCACTTGGGGAAGCGCTTCTTCAGGGCGTCGAGATCTTCGGTGTTGCGGATTCCAGCGACGACGTCTTCGCCCTGGGCATTCGTCAGGTAGTCGCCGTAGGGCTTGTTCTCGCCGGTCGAGGCATTGCGGGTGAAGCCGACGCCGGTACCCGACGTGTCGTCGCGGTTGCCGAACACCATCGCCTGCACGTTGACCGCCGTGCCGAGATCGTGGGCGATGCGCTCACGCACGCGGTAGGCAATGGCCCGGGCACCGTTCCACGACGAGAAGACGGCCTCGATGGCGCCCTTCAACTGGACCTTGGGGTCCTGCGGAAAGTCGGCCTTGGTGGCCTTCTTCACGATGGCTTTGTAGTCCTCGCAGAGCGACTTGAGAACGGCCGCCGGGACCTCGGCATCGTTGGTCACCTTGGCCTTGTGCTTGGCCTTGTCGAAGGCATGCTCGAACGCCGAACCGTCGACGCCGAGCACGATGCGGCCGTACATCGCCAGAAAACGACGATACGAGTCATAGGCAAAGCGCTCGTTGTCCATGACCTTGGCGAGACCGACGACGGTCTTGTCGTTGAGGCCCAGGTTGAGGACAGTGTCCATCATGCCGGGCATCGAGAACTTGGCGCCCGAACGCACCGAGACGAGCAAGGGGTTCTTGGCGTCGCCGAGCTTGCGGCCCATCTTCTTTTCGATGTCGGCGATCTGCGTGGTGATTTCGGCATCGAGCGACTTGGGCCAGCCCGACACCATGTAGGCGCGACACGCATCGGTCGAGATGGTGAAACCGGGCGGCACCGGGAGACGCAGCACGCTGGTCATCTCGGCGAGGTTGGCGCCCTTGCCGCCGAGAAGGTCCTTGAGCTTCATCGGCGCGACCTTGTGCTGGTGGTCGAAGGCGTAGCCGAACTTGGTTGGCGAGGCAGCCTTGGCCTTCGCCGGAACGGCCTTGCGGGCGGGAGCCGACTTCTTTGCGGCGGTCTTCTTGGGAGCAGTTTTCGTAGCCATGGCGGATCGCAAGGCTACTGGTGCCGGTACGACCCTCGGTCGATGCTTTCGGTCGGCCGGAACGCCCCTAGGTCCGGCTGTGGCTCAGGGGGGTACTTCAGGTGGTGCACTTCGTCATGCCAGCGGTAATCTTGGTCTGGACGGCAGCATCGACGCTGCTGGGATCGGTGGAGAACTTCACCAAGGTCTCGGCGTCGAGCTCCTTCAGCATCACCGCGACGGCGCACTTGGCTTGCCCCTCGGTCAAGCCCGCTTGCTTCATCCCGGCCGCCAGAAGTCCGTCGAGGAGGCCCTCGCAGTTCGCGAAAGCCTTGAAGATTTTGGTAAGAACGACGGGATCCTGCGCGGCGTTCGGCTTCGTCGAAAGCGCCACCATTTCCTCGGCGGTGAACTCCTTGCCGATCGCCGTTGCGCCGCATCGGCCCTGTGCTTCGTCGAGGTCCGGAATCGACGACTTGAACCCGGCGAACAACGCTTCTTCGAGCAAACCCGGACACTTCTGGAACGACGCGACCGCTCGCGCCTTGTCGGCGTCGGATAGACCGTCGAAGCCAGCTTTGTTCTGTCCGAGATCGATCAGTTCTTTGGCGGTGAACGACGAGAGGATCGAGTCCGCCATACAGGTGGACTGTTGGGCGGTGAGGTCGACACCCGTCGATTCCTTGAAGCTCGCCGCCATCACGCCAGCTACCGACGACGCATCACCGGAACCGCTGGCCGCACGGGTGTCGGCGGCGGCCGCCGTGGTGTCGACCGCAGCGGCGGTCTCGACGGCCGTGGTGGTGTCGGCGGCGGCCTCCGTCACCGCTTCGGTCGGGGCCGTGGTGTCCTTGGCGCTACTGGAGCATGCGCCGAGCGTGACCAGGCTGAACACGGCAAGAACACGGAGCGTGGGAAATCGCATGTGGTGAGTTTAGGGACGTGGCGAGCCAACGCCAGCCATGACGGGCGTTGGCTGGCGCCCGTTACTTTTCCGTAGTCGTGGTCGACGCCTTGCCCCGGTGACACGTCGGTAAGGCCTGTTCAGTCGAGGCGTTGGAGCATGGAGGCCAGCAGCGCGTCGATCGGAATGCGCTCCTGCGCCATCGAGTCGCGCTCGCGCACCGTGACGGCATTGTCGGTGATGGTCTCGAAGTCCACCGTGACGCAGAACGGGGTGCCGATTTCATCCTGGCGGCGATACCGCTTGCCGATGGCCTGCGTCTCGTCGTAGTCACACATCATGTGCGGTTGGAGCATCTTGAGAACCCGGCGGGCGGGCTCTTGCAACTCGGCCTTCTTCGACAGGGGCAACACGGCGACCTTGTACGGGGCGAGCCGCGGATGCAATCGAAGCACGGTGCGGACCTCGCCGTTGACCTCCTCTTCGTCGTAGGCACTCAGGAGAAACGCCATCATTGCTCGCGTGGCACCGGCGGCCGGTTCGATGCAGTGCGGCGTGTAGCGCTCGTTCGTCGTCTGATCGAAGTAGTCGAGCTTGGTGCCGGAATGCTTCGTGTGCTGGGTCAGGTCGAAGTCGCCGCGGTTGGCAATACCTTCGAGCTCGCCCCAGCCCCACGGGAACATGAACTCCACGTCGGACGTGCCGGAGCTGTAGTGGCTGAGTTCGTCGGCATCGTGCGGACGGATCTTCAACTGCTCGGCCGGAATTCCTAAGCGCAGATACCAGTTGTATCGCTCGTCAATCCAGTACGCGTACCAAGTATCGGCTTCCGCGGGCGGAACGAAGAACTCCAGTTCCATCTGCTCGAATTCGCGTGTGCGGAAGACGAAGTTGCCCGGCGTGATCTCGTTGCGGAAGCTCTTGCCGACCTGGGCAATACCGAACGGCGGCTTCTTGCGGCTCGTCTGGAGAACGTTGCCAAAGTTCACGAACATGCCCTGCGCCGTTTCCGGTCGCAGGTAGACCTCGGCGCCGGCCCCTTCGATCGGGCCAGCGTGCGTCTTGAACATGAGGTTGAAGGCGCGGGCCTCGGTGAAGGTGCCCGTCTTGCCGCAACTCGGGCACGTGTTGGAGTCAGCAAGCTGATCTTGACGGTGGCGCGTTTTGCAGTTCGTGCAGTCGACGAGCGGGTCGGTGAAGTTGGCGAGGTGGCCCGATGCTTCGAAGACCTGGGGCGGGGCAAGGATGGCCACGTCGATGAGAAGCACGTCGTCGCGTTCTTGGACCATCGAGCGAATCCACTCGTTTTTGACGTTGCGGAGCATGAGGGCGCCGAGCGGTCCGTAGTCATAGGTGGACCGGAAACCGCCATAGATCTCGGCCGACGGGAAGACGAAACCTCGACGTTTGCAGAGATTGACGATGCGATCGAAGAGGTCCGGAAACTCAGCCATGGGGCGACGAGGTTAGTTCCCGGCCGATACTGGACCGGTGGAGATCGTGCCGAAACTTGCTGACCCCGCCGAGTCCGTCTACGACGCCGCTGGCGGGATGCCCTACTTCCAGGCTCTCGTCGACGTGTTCTACCGCGAGGTCGAAGCTGATCCGGTACTGCTATCGCTGTACCCGGAGCCCTCGAACCTGGCGCCGGCCCGGGAGCGACTCACGTTGTTCCTGGCCCAGTACTGGGGTGGACCAACGACGTATTCCGACGAGCGCGGCCACCCCCGACTACGGATGCGACACAACCCGTTCGTGATCGGTCCGGTCGAACGCGACCACTGGCTGGCCGCCATGACCGTCGCCCTCGACACGCTTGCTCCCCCACCGGCTCTGCGCGAACGCTTCGACGCCTACTTCACGATGAGCGCCGAAGCAATGCGCAACGCCGACTAGCACCCGCGAGCACGAGCACGCGACCGTCCTTGCCGACGAGCCGCCACGAGACGAACAACACGCCAGCCTCGGACCCACCCTTGTGTCGAACGTCGGGCCACTCGGGTCCGAAGGAACCGCCGGGGTTCTGGCGGAGGATGTCGGCAATCGGACCGAGGCCTTTGCGAGACGCAAGGTCGGCGAGGCGAAGCTGGGTTCGGCACTGATCGAGGGGCGAGGCGAACCACTCGATGGTGTCGATGCCGGCTGGCCTGTTCGTGTTCTGCGTCGCCCTCGGATCATCGGCCCACGTGATCCCGGCGAGCGTCGTGTCGAGAGCTTTCCGACGACCGGCGGTATCGAGTTTGAGATACGCCTCGGCCGGGACTTTGGCTCCACGCTTGATCAAGAACACCTCCTGAGTGCTGAGCATCGGAATGTTTGCTCCGGTGCGGCGACACCGGCATCACGCATGGCCTCCTCCACCTTCTTCCGTCCGACGCGGTTCAGGAGGTGATCGGTGGCCGAGCTGTCGGAAACGGAAATCATGAGTTCGGCGAGCCGGCGCAACGACAGTCTCGTTCCGGGTTTTGCGTTGGCGATTTCTCCGTTCGGGGTACTGATAAGCGCGCGTTGTACCTTCATAGTCTCGTCCCACGACGCACGGCCCGCCTGAATCTCCGTGCCCAAAGCGGCGAGGATCCACAACGATGGGCCCCAGTTGGCGGAGGGACGCGTCAAACGTCGTTGGCGTCACCGGTACGTTCG
>JANLQX010000150.1:0-7319 GCA_031368095.1 Actinomycetes bacterium
CTGGCCACGCTCGGCGAGCATCCGCAGGTGAGCGACTATCGCCGCAAGCTCGCGGCCCGTCTGTTCTGACGCATGCGCGAGTGCCGGTGAGCTGGCCACGACGATCGCTCGACCCACCGCGGTTTTCGGCGACCGACGGGCACTGGTTGTGGGTCGGGGGTCCGGTTCCGCCGGGCTCCGTGGGAATCACCCTTGGCCGGTTGGTCATTGTTCGACGTTCGGCGACGAAGGTTGCCGGGTACGGCGAACTGCTGGCCCATGAGCGAGTCCATGTTCGTCAGTTCGCCGAGCTGGGATGGTCTCGTTTTCTCCTTCGCTATCTCCGCTCGTATGTGCGCTTTCGTTTACGCGGCTACGGCCACCACCAGTCATATGTGCGCATACCATTAGAGATTGAAGCTCGGGTCGATGCACGAACCGAAACTCTCCGAAACGCCGCAGTCGCGGATTGTCACACCCCCTCCCGTACCCTGGACCACGTCGCTTCCCCGGTGACAACCACGCGCTGAGCATCTCGGGTCGACCTCGTTCGAACGCGGTGCTGCGGCGTTTCGATCGATCGGGGTTCCGATGAATGTGGCTGAGCAGCAACAACGAAACGCGACGGCGATGCCATCGTCGTTCGTGCGGCCAAAGCCGAGGCCGGCGATAGCCGAGCGTGTTCGGGTCGTAGTCGCTCGGGCCGCGGAAGGGATTCGGCTTCGGCTCATCGACCGTCGCCGCAGTGTGGCAATCACCCTCGTCGGGGTCGTTGGCGTGGGGCTCGCGGGTGCCATGGTGCTGGGAAACGCCGGTCGCGCCGGTCCCGAGCAGGTCAGCGTCAAGGCCGATGCATCATCAACGGTCACGTTGCCACTCACGGCCGCATCGCTCCCCTTGGAATTCGGGCGTCCCGCCGACCCCGATCCAACGCCATCGTCCCTGCCATCGTTGAGTGCTGCGGCGTCCGTGGTTCCGGCGCCCGGGGTGTCGGCAGCCGGCGTGGTGACAGAAACACCGTCGGTGACCGTGGTGGTGCATGCCGCCGGAGCCGTTGCCCGACCCGGTATCTACCGGTTGGCCGAGCCGGCGCGAGTCGACGACGTGGTGATTGCCGCCGGGGGACTGACCGGCGAAGCCGACCCCGACGTGTTGAATCTCGCCGCACGCGTTGGTGACGGCGAACGCATCTTCGTGCCTAGGCGGGGCCAGGCGCCGCCCGGGGTCGTGGTTGGAACCACGGGGGCCAGCAACGTTGCCGCCGGCGTTCTCTCCGCCGGAGGAAGCGCGAGCGGAGGAAGTGCCGGCGGATTTACCGCGGCGGCGCCGGGTGTCGTCGATCTCAATGCCGCCACCTCGGAACAACTCGACACCCTCCCTGGGGTCGGGCCGGCCATTGCCTCGCGAATCATCGAGGCGCGAGCTCGGCTCGGCCGGTTCCGTTCCGTCAATCAACTCCTCGATGTCGCCGGAATCGGCGAGGCAAAGTTCGCCACCCTTCGGCCACGGGTCAAGGTCTGACACCTGACCACGAACGTCGTCTGCAAATGAGGTCACTCGTCGCTGGGGACAGGCGGTTCCCCCCAGCACCGTCCGGAATGACCGACGGCTCGGTCGTGGTCGGTGTCATGGTGATCGTGGCCGGGTGCCTTTCACCGTGGAACACGGCCGGTGCCGTCGTCGTGGCAACGGCGGCGTTGGTGGGTCGATCGGGGCTCTCGTTACTCGGCGGACACGCAATCAACCCTCGTGTCGTGGTGCGGTGGTCGGTCACGATCGTCCTTGCGGTGACGGTCACCGGTGCGTGGGCCGACCGGGCCAAAGCCGGATTGAGCTCGCCCAGCCGCGCGTTCGAAGCGACCTCGGCCGTGGTTCGATCCGATGCCGAGCCGTCGCTCGGAGGAGACCGGGCCGAGGTCTCCATCGACGGGCATCGGTGGCTGATGACGGTACCGAGGAACACCGTTGGCCGGCCGTTGACGGTCGGTGATCGGCTCGTCGTGTCGGGCTCCACGGTGGCGATCGTGAAACGGTCCGCCTTTCATGATGCGCGCCATCTCGCCGGCCGGTTCCGTCTTCGCCGGATACTCGCTCGGCAGCCGCCGATGTTGCCGTTTCGGCTCGCCAATGGCGTTCGGTCCACCGTGTTACGGAGCGCCTCCGGCTTCTCGAGAGAACAACACACCCTTTTTGCCGGGTTCGTGCTCGGTGACGTGAGCGATGCGCGGCCTGAATTGACCGACGACTTCCGTGCCTCGGGCCTGTCCCATCTCGTCGTCGTGTCCGGCCAGAACCTGGCTTTTCTGCTCGCCGGCCTGCAACCGGTGCTGTCACGGGTCGGCCGCCGGTCGCGCCTTGTTCCCGCCGCGTCGCGCTTGATCGTGGTCGTGGCGTTTGTCTTCGTTGCCCGTTTCGAGCCATCGGTCTTGCGAGCGGCGGTCATGGCGGCGGTCATCATCGTCACCCGCGCGGTGGGGCGGCCCCAACCGCTCCTGCGTGTCCTTGCGGTTGCCGTTGGGGTGCTCCTCCTCGTAGATCCACTCCTGGTTCGGTCGATCGGGTTCGCCCTCTCCGTCGGCGCCGTGGGTGGCATCGCCGTGTTCGGCGAGCGATTCACGGTCCGCCTGCATTCCCTCGGCCGACTTGCGGGCCCCGTGGCCATCACGCTCGCCGCCCAACTTGGAACGGCGCCGGTCCTTCTTTCTTCCTTCGACGGTGTGCCCGTCGTCAGTCTCCCTGCCAACCTCATCGCGCTACCCCTCGCCGCGCCGGTCATGAGCTGGGGCGTAGTCGCCGGTATTCCGGCCGGGCTGGCGGGCCGCACGGCGTCGACGATCGTCCAGATCCCAACTCGACTTCTCCTGACCGCGGTGGCGGCCGTGGCGAAGTGGTCGGCGCGCCTCCCGCTCGGATCGTTCGGCCTGGTCGACGTGGTGATCGTCGCCGGTGCCGTCCTCATCGCGGTTGGGTTGGCGCAGCTTCGCCAACAACGAAGGCGGCCCACCGACGAAGCCCGAGTGCGGCGGCTACTTGTCCTGAGCGTCGTCGGGGTGCTCCTCATCCCGTCGCTACGGGCTCTGTCTCCCTGGGGTGCTCTTCCGCCGGGGTTCGCCGCCGGACGGACTGTGCTCGCTCCTGCGACCACGGCGGTCGGGTGGTCCGGTCCGGCAGTCGCTCGGCGCGTCGATGTGCTTGTCGTCGGCCACGGCGCATCCACGGCGATGGTGCTTCGCCGGCTTCGGGCGACCAACATCGTGGCCATCGACGCCGTCGTCGTTGTCTCGGGCGGTCGACCCCAGAAGGCGTTGCTCGGCGCGCTGCACCACCGCGTTGGGATCGGGGTGGTCATCAGCCCGCCGGCCGTTGGCGCTCCTCCGGGGGTGTCGTGGAAACAGGCTCGACCGGGACTGGTCATGATCACCCCGTCGGTCGTGATTCATATCGATGAGGTTCGGGGAAACCGAGTTGTGGCGCGCGTCGAGTTGCGACCGCCTCGCGTCGCTGGGTGACTCGGCCGATACAGTCGACGTCTATGTCGTCGCCCGCCGTGCTGCTGATCAAGGGCGATGATCCAGTGCTCGTGGGTGATGCCGTCCGGGCGGCCATCGTGGCCGCACTCGGCGAGGAAACGGCGGAGTTCGCGCTCGCCGAGTTCTCGACCGAGGACTATGAGGTGGCGGCGCTCGTCGATGCGGCCCAGACCCCGCCAATGTTCACGCAACGTCGCGTGGTGGTCGGCCGCGGTGTCGGGCGTTTCACCAGTAACCAGATCGAGCCGCTGCTCGACTATCTCGCCGGTCCGCTCGAAACGACGTCGCTCATTTTGGTGGGCGGGTTGGGTCAAACACCACGCAAGCTCCTTGATGCGGTGAAGAAAAAGGGTGCGGTGGTCGACGCCGGGGTGCCGGCCGGAAAAGGGCGCCAGGCCTGGTTGGCGGCCCGCTTCGCCGACGCTCCGGTCCGCCTTGATGCACGGGCCCAGCAATTCCTAGGCGAACACTTGGGTGACGATCTCGGCCGGCTCCAGGGCATCTTCGACGTGCTCGCGGCCGTACACGGCGATGGAGTGAGGCTGCGGGTCGAAGACGTGGAACCGTTCGTCGGCTCGGCCGGAGGCGGTGCTCCGTGGGACCTGACCGACGCTATTGATCGGGGGGATACAGCGGCCGCGCTCGGCCAACTCCATCGAATGATCGGCGGCGGAGAGCGTCATCCGATGCAAGTCATGGCCACGCTGCAGACCCACGTCGCCAAGATGCTTCGACTCGACGGCTCCGGTGCCCGCGATGAGAACGAAGCGGCGGCCCATTTGGGGATGACCGGCAGTGCGTTCCCGGCCAAGAAGGCCCTTTCTCAAACCCGCAAACTGGGCTCGGCGAGCATCGCACGGGCGGTGCATATCCTCGCCGATGCCGACCTGGATCTGCGAGGACGTCGCGATCTTCCCGGAGTGGTCGTGGTGGAGTTGGCCGTGGCCCGTCTGACTCGCCTGGGCGCCGCCCGTCGCTGACGGAACAGTTCTGCCGACAGACGCGAAACGGCCCCGCATTGCGGGGCCGGACGGTATTTCGGCGCAGGAGCGCCAGTACGAGACTTCTTCAGTCGGCGCTGAGCCCAGCGATGCGATGCATCAGCTTCGACTTGCGGTTGGCCGCCTGGTTCTTGTGGATGACGCCCTTGGTGGCGGCCTTGTCGATTCGCTTGATGGCGAGACGAAGCGCCTCGACGCTGTTTTCTGAACCAGGGGCCTCGGTGGCCACGCGCACGGCGGTCTTGACGCGGGTCTTCAACTCGCTGCGCACGGCCTTGTTCCGGTCTTGGCGCTTGGCGTTGGTGAGGATGCGCTTCTTTTGGCTTTTGATATTCGCCACGATGATTTCCCAAGGGTGAGAGACCGACATGCGGTCGTTTGCAACGATCGAACCGTTTGAACGGCCGGGAAAGGCTAGCAGCCCGGCTCGCAATCCCCGCGCCGCGACGTCGATGAGGACGGTTGCGACCCGACCGCCAGTAGTCTTGACGGCTCACTGCTTCCTAGGGAAACCCCACCGCATGGACCGTTCGACCATCCGCAACATATCGGTAATCGCCCACATCGATCACGGCAAGTCGACCCTCTCGGACCGGATCCTCGAGCTCACGGGCGCCGTCGAGAAGCGAGACATGCGGGCGCAGTACCTCGACTCGATGGACATTGAGCGCGAGCGCGGCATCACTATCAAGGCGCAAAACGTTCGCGTGGGGTGGAACTCGGCGGGTGTCGACCACACCATCCACCTGATCGATACGCCTGGCCATGTCGACTTCGGTTACGAGGTATCGCGTTCGCTGGCGGCGTGCGAGGGAGTGGTTCTCGTCGTCGACGCCGCCCAAGGCATCGAGGCGCAGACGCTCGCCAATTGCTACCTCGCCTTGGAGAGCGATCTCGAAATCGTCGCCTGTCTGAACAAGATCGACCTTCCGGCCGCCGACCCCGATCGCTATGCCGCCGAGATCGAGAAGGTGCTCGGCATACCGGCCGACTCTATCCTGCGGATCAGCGCAAAGACCGGGGAGGGGGTCCCGGCGTTGCTCGATGCGGTGTGTGCCCGGATTCCCGCTCCGGGCGGCTCGGCCGACGCTCCATTGCAAGCCTTGATCTTCGACTCGTACTACGACGCGTATCGTGGCGTGGTCAGCGCGATCCGAATCAAGAACGGGCGTCTGCGAACCGGCGATCAGCTCTTCTACATGCAGGCCCGTGGCCGTCATGATGCCGAGGAGATCGGCGTTCGTACCCCGGCCAACAAGCCGATCGATACTCTCGGACCGGGCGAGGTGGGGTATCTCATTACTGGGATCAAAGATGTGGCCGAGGCCAGGTCTGGTGAGACCGTTACGCACTACGGCAAGCAAGCCACCGAGGCTCTCGCTGGCTATAAACAGCCCAAACCCATGGTGTTCTGTGGGCTCTATCCAATCGACGGCGATGACTTCCCGGTCCTTCGCGATTCGCTCGAGAAGTTGAAGCTCAACGACGCGTCGATTTCGTATGAACCGGAGTCGTCAGGAGCGCTCGGGTTTGGGTTCCGGTGCGGCTATCTCGGCCTGCTCCATATGGAGATCGTCCGTGAGCGGTTGGAGCGCGAGTTCAACTTGGCGCTGATCGCTACCGCTCCGTCGGTGGCTTATCAGGTCACGACCACCAGCGGCGAAGTGATTCAAGTGGACGCGCCGTCGGCCATGCCGCCGGTGAACATGATCGAAAAGATTGAGGAACCCTTCTTCAAGGCATCCATCCTGACTCCCACCGATTACACGGGCACCATTATGGAGCTGTGTCAGCATCGGCGAGGCGAGATGGTGCGGATGGACTACATCTCGGCGGAACGGGTGGAAATGGTCTACCGGATTCCGTTGGCGGAGGTCGTCGTTGACTTCTTTGACTCACTGAAGAGTCGAACGAAGGGTTATGCGTCACTCGACTACGAACCAGATTCCTACCGAGAATCCCAACTTGTGAAGCTCGACATTTTGCTCAACGGGGCCCCCGTTGACGCCTTCTCGTCGATCATCCATCGAGCCAAGGCCGAGGAGTTCGGACGCAAGATGTGTGCGAAGCTGCGCGAGCTCATTCCACGGCAGATGTTCGACGTGCCGATTCAGGCGGCGATCGGCGGACGCATCGTTGCTCGCGAAACGGTCAAGGCGCGTCGGAAAGATGTGTTGGCCAAGTGCTACGGCGGTGACATCAGTCGCAAGCGCAAACTGTTGGACAAGCAGAAAGAGGGCAAGAAGAAGATGAAGTCTATTGGCCGCGTCGAAGTTCCTCAGGAAGCGTTCATCAGTGCCTTGAAACTGGAGGATTGATCATGGCTTCCTCTGATGCGTTGGCGTCATTGGCCAACGAGCAGTACATCTCGCTCACCACGTTTCGCCGCAACGGTGATCCGGTTTCCACGGCGGTGTGGTTCGCCGCTGACGCCGGAAAGCTCTACGTGTATTCAAATCTCAACGCCGGCAAAATGAAGCGGGTGCGGGCGACCGGTAAGGTCGAAGTTGCTGCCTGCACGGTGAAGGGAAAGATCACCGGTCAGGTGATGACGGGGAGCGCGATCGCGCTTGATGCGAGTCGTGGTGAGTACGTCCACCAGCTCCTGAATCGTAAGTACACGTGGAAAAAGAAGCTGATCGACTTCGGCGGTGTGCTTCCCGTGTTGCTTCGCCTGCGGAAGAAGAGCCAGGACGGGTTCGTCGAGATCACCCTCGCCTAAACGGCAAGACGCGACTCGGCCCCGCCGCTCAATTGAGCGACGGGGCCGTGGCGCTGAAACTACGGAGCGACCGTTGTGGTGGTGGCG
>JANLQX010000157.1:0-2882 GCA_031368095.1 Actinomycetes bacterium
CTGCCGCTCGGCCGCCGCCACGTAGAGCGCCACGAGCGTGGCGATGTATGGCAGCGTCTCGGTGAGTTGGGGGGGCACGTTGAGGCCTTGCGCCTTCAGCCCAACAGAGGCGGCGAACCCGAACAGCAGGCACAACGTGGCAATACCGATCGGCGAACCCTGCACCAGGACGATCGCCGCCAGGGCAATCCACCCGCGGCCGTTCGACATGTTCTCGCCGAAGAGTTGCAGGTACCCAATCGACAGGAAGGCGCCAGCAAGCCCACACAGCACGGCGCACAACACCAGCGACTGGGCCCTGACCCGTTTGGTGGACACGCCGCTGGCGTCGAGCGACGCCGCATTCCAACCGGCGGCTCGAAGACGCAGGCCGAAACGGGTGCGGAACACCAGCACCACCGACCCGGCGACCAGGACCGGGATCATCCATTCCACCACCGTGTGCCCGGCGGCAATCGAACGGATGACCGGAACGTCGGCCAGTCCGGGGATGCGAACCTTCGGCATGGCTGGCACGGGTCGGTCCGCCGTTCCCGAGAACGCGCCGGCCTTCCGGTAGATGCGTCTGAGCAGAAAGGTCGTCGCCCCGACGGTGGCCAGGTTGAGGGCAATGCCGGTCACGAATTCGTCGGTACCGAGCACGAGGACAAATACCCCAAAGATCACCGCCAGCACCCCTGCGGCACCGACTGCGCCGAGGATGCCAGCAAACCAATTTTGCGTACCATGAGCCACCACCACCGCCCCAAACGCGCCCGCCAGCATCATTGCCTCCATCGCAATATTGAAAATGCCAGCATAATATGTGTACATACCACCAAGGGCGGCGAGAAGAATCGGGGCGGTCGCCGAAACCGATCCGGAAAGCAGCCCTTCGAACGATCGAAGGAACGAAGCGAAAATCACGGCTTGTCCAGAAAAGCGTCAACGGCGGCCGACAGTGGGATCGACGGTTGGGCGCCTTCGACCAAGCACGCCATCGCCGCCGCCGCGTTGGCGCGAATGCACGCCGCCTCGAGGGGAAGACCGGCCGCCAGCCCGGCGGCGAGATACCCGCAGAACGTGTCGCCGGCGGCAGTGGTATCCACGGGATCGATCAGATGGCCGGGCACTGCTGCGCCCGCGGAACGCGGCGCGCCGAACACCACACCACCTCGACCTACGGTCACCACGATTGTCTTCACCGAACCGACTGTTGGCCAGTCACGGGGATCGAGCGACGAAACCCCAACGGTCTCCAGCAGTTCGGTTTCGTTCACCACAAGGATGTCGACGAGATTCAACAGAACAGGACCGAGCGGTCGACTAGGGGCGGCATTGAGGATCGTCGTCGCACCGAGGGCTCGGCCCCTCGTGAAGGCGGCGACTACCACTTCGAGCGGAATCTCCAGCTGCGCAAGCACGACGGTGGCGTTGGAAAAGGCCGCGTTTGCGTCGTCGACATGGACCGGTCGGAGCTTGGCGTTGGCACCCGGCACCACGATGATCGTGTTCTCCCCGGAGTCGGCGACCGTGATCAACGCGGTACCGGTCGGATCGTGGGTACACGTACCAATTGACGAGACGTCCACACCAGCTTGCGTCAACTCGGAGCGGAGAAGATCAGCGCCGGCGTCGGGACCGAGTCGTCCAATCATGGCGACCGATGCACCGGCCCGCGCCGCCGCTACTGCCTGGTTGGCACCCTTCCCACCGGGGTGCATAACGAAGTCCGAGCCCAGCAGCGTCTCGCCTGGAACTGGATGACGCGGGGCTCGCACCACGAGATCAACGTTGGCGCTTCCAACGACCACGACCGACGACATCGCGCCAACCGTATCGCTCGGCTTCGCGTCGTGGGGTCAGCCGGTCACCCGTCGATCGGCGGCTTCCACCGCGGCGTCGGTTCGAGATACGTTGCCGCCAAGCCTCGGAGGGCTACGGAGAACGGGGTCCAGGACCGACCCGCCGCCGCCGCCCCAACGTCGAGGCGCACCCGTCGACGCCGGGATCCGAACCGCTCCCGAAGGGCAAAACCTTCGGCCAGACATGCTGCGGCGACGGCAAAATCGCCCATCGTGAACGGCGCTCGCGCCCGAAATCCCAGTTCCTCGACCACTCCGACGAGCACCTCTCGGAGTGCGGCCGTGGCTGCGTCGTCACCCTCACGCAGTGCCGGTCCGAGAATCGCATCGTCATCGGTCGACGGCGTAGACACCGTGAGCGCCCAGACGCCGACCCACAACTGCCAGCTTCGAGACGCCTCCAACACCTCGATATGGACCGCGCCAGCGCTCCACCACACATCGTCGAGCGCCGCCTGACGGACGGCCAACGAACTTCGATCGGCCTTCGCCATCACACGGGCGGCGGCACGAGCGGTCGGCCCCTCCTCCCCGGCTGGGTACCCCCGCGCCGCCTCCAGCAAGACATCGTCCTGAAAGGACGCCTGAGAGTCCCAAATTCGTCCGTAGACCGATGCCGGCGTGACCCGTTCACCAAGACGCTCCGAGGCCCGCCCGATCGCCGCGCTGAGCGTGACGCTCGTAGCCCCGCCCTCGAGGCCGTGCTCAATAAGGAGCTCGTGGCCGGCGGCGAGCACTGCCGCCCGCAACTGCGGCCTCGGTCGTTTCGGGGCTCGGCCGGAACCGTTGTTGCCATTCACAGTGGGCAAAGTCTATATTGCAACTTCCATTCGCAACCAGTTCCGGTTGCCCGAGAGGACGGCTATGCCCCAGACCATCAACTTCGACCCCAGCCAGCTCCCGAAACTTCCGGCGCCAAGGCGGCTCGGCTTCATCGTCGCCGCCGTTGTCGTGGCGCTTATCGGGTTCAACCTGTTGAGCAAGGCGTTCGTGTCGGTCGATGCCAACGAAATTGGCGTCGAGATCGTGCGTGGCCAG
>JANLQX010000165.1:0-38810 GCA_031368095.1 Actinomycetes bacterium
GTGTCGTGGTGGTCGAGGAAGAACTGGGCGATCAACACCAACGCATCGGCGCGTTGCTGAGCCGGGGATCGCGAGTCTTTTGGTGCGTCTGCCTCTTTCGTGACGGCACCGTCTTCGAGGGTTTCGTTGTCACCGGACGGGTCCGGTACACCGAGTCGATGGGCGGCGGCCAACGCCGCCTGCACGACCGCAGCATCCGCTGCGTTCAACGTTCCTTCAACAACAACATCACCGTCGAGGATCTCGGCCAGCCGTAACTCCGACACGGTGTCGACCGGATCAGGGAGCACGCCGCCAGCATCGAGGATCGCCGAGGCGATTTCGGCGTCAACCGTGTCGGCCCAACGCCTCGCGAACACCCGGCAATGCGCCACGGTGAGCGACGCGCAATGTTCGATCAACACGTCGACATCACGGGCGACATAGTCCGCCCGCTCCGAGGTGAAGACGTGGAGAAGATGGTCGGCTTGATCCAAGGTGAGGGTCCGGGTCGCCAGCGCGTGATGCAACGACGGGCAGTCCCGCAGACCACGGGCTTGGCGCAGCATGCCTATGGCGTGACCGTGCGAGATACGAAGTTTTCCTCGTAACCACCCAACCGCTGACCGGGCGCCATCGATCACATGCGCGTCGGCGCGGTCCCACCACACCAACGTGTCCAACAAGTCCAGGCGGGCCCGCTCGGCCCGATGCCACGCCTCGAACACCGCTTCACGTTCGTTAGGCGGACGCCAGTTCTCCGTGAACTCGGCGTCCCATTGGTCCCAGTGCTCGACCTCAGTCTCGGGCTCGAGTTCGGAGGGGAACATGTATTCGATTATACCAAACGAAGTTCGAATGCGCAAGCACAAATGACGAATTCCTTTGCAATCTTTTCACGTAACATCGGGCGGAGAAAGAGTTGCAACATTCACCCGCCATTGGCGATGATTTCGTCGCAGCCCGTTCGCGCTTTCGCTGCGCACTCAATGCAGATGACGCACGATGGACCCGCAATCAGCGTCGCCACTTCCTCTGGTTCTTCTGACAGAACGAGTAGACGAGGAGATCGGCCAGGATTGGTTGCATGGGTACGACATGGTCTTTGGCTGACGTTCCGCGGTTGGACGGGAAGGTGGCGATCGTGACGGGCGCCAACTCGGGATTGGGATTCGTCATCGCTGATCAACTGGCGTCGGCCGGGGCGACGGTGCTCCTGGCGTGTCGCAACGAACGTAGGGCGAGCGAGGCCATGGCCAAGATCGCTTCGCCGATCAAGGGCCCGCTGGAGTTTCTTTCGCTCGACCTCGCCGATCTTTCATCGGTGGCCTCGGCGGCGTCCACGTTCATTGCCTCGGGCCGTCCGCTTGACCTGTTGATCAACAACGCCGGACTCATGGCGGTCGATGAGTCGAAGACGGCCGACGGGTTCGAGATGCAGTTCGGCGTCAACCATCTCGGGCATTTTGCACTCACCGCCGAGCTTCTGCCGGCGTTGCAGAACACCGACGGATCGCGCATCGTCAGCATGTCGAGCATGGGGCACCGCGCCGGCAGCATGCACTTCGACGACGTGATGTTCGCCAAGCGCTACGACCGCTGGCGTCCGTACTTCCAAAGCAAGCTCGCCAACTTGTTGTTCACGGCAGAACTGCATCGTCGATTGCAGCACGGCAAACATCGCACGGCGGCGCTGACCGCTCACCCGGGCGGTTCATCGACCGACCTCGGATCGGAGGGGAAGAGCATGAGCAATGCTGTGATGCGGCGCGTGGTTCCGTTCGTCACCCAATCAGCCGAACGGGGAGCGCAACCGGCGCTGCGGGCGGCCACCGATCCGCTGGCCCGCAGCGGCGAGTTCTACGGTCCGCGTTGGATCGGCGTTGGCCACGCCGTGCGGGAAACGCCGAGCAAAGCCGCCCGCAATGCCGCCGACGCACGCCGCCTGTGGACGCTCTCCGAGGAACTCACCGGGCGTAGCTTCCTCGTGCCGTAGTCCCGGGTCACGGGCTCTCGAGATAGAGCTGGGCGTTCACCGTGAAGGCAATCTTGGACCAGTCACGCTCGACCGTTTCGCCCGACGCCATGGACACCACCACGGAGTAGCCGTCGGCGGTCGTGTACTGCGCGGCCATCGGGTTCTCCGGCTCCCAGCCGCAGCAGCGAAACACCAGCGGCGTCATCCCGAGTCGGTTGACGAGCTCCGCTTCGACCGCCTTGGGATCACCGGTGACCCGGTAGGTGGCCGTGACCGAACGCAATTGGTCGCCCGGCTTCGACGGCTCGCACGTGGCATACGTGGTCCCTTCGATCGGCGCAATAGCAGTGTTGGCGAAAACGTCGCCGCAGGTCGTGATCGAGGCGACCACGACCGACGTCGGCATCGGTCCGGGCATCTCGGCCACCGACGGCGACGCGCTGGTGGTGTCCTTGGCGCATCCGGTTAGGGCGAGCGCAAGCACGCCAACCAGCATCCAGTGACGGCCAGCAGTGCGCGACAGGTCTTTCACCCCGACAGTCTGGTGTCCAGATCGCCCTATGCCCGTCCGCTCGACAAGACTCAGCGGGTGGCTCGTCTTTCCTTTCCACCCGCCGCACTCCCGGCATCGACTGAAGCACTCCGAACGGATCTGCGGACGTTTCTTGCCAGCGAGATCGCGTCGGGTTCCTTTGTCCCCCGATGCGACACGTGGCTTTCCCAACACGATCCGTCGTTCTCCAAGAAGCTCGGCGCCGCCGGATTCCTCGGCCTCGCCTGGCCCACGGAATACGGCGGTCATGGACGCAGCCAACTCGAGCGTTTCGTCGTGGTCGAAGAACTCCTGGCCCACGGCGCCCCGATCGCCGCCCACTGGGTGAGCGACCGCCAGAGTGGACCGGCACTCCTCAAGCACGGTACCGAAGAGATCAAGCGCGAGCTCCTTCCTGGGATGGTGGCCGGTGACATCTTCTTCTCCATCGGGATGTCCGAACCCGATGCCGGGAGCGACCTGGCCAACATCCGCTCCACGGCCACCAAAGTCGACGGAGGCTGGCTGCTCAACGGCACCAAGGTGTGGACCAGCCAGGCCCACAACAACCACTTCTTCATCGTCCTGGTGCGGACCACGCCGCTCACCGAGGCCGGTTCGAAACATCGAGGCATGAGCCAGTTCGTCATGAACCTTCGGGCCCCTGGCGTCGACGTTCGTCCGATCCGCTTGCTTACCGGCCACCATCATTTCAACGAGGTGATCATGACCGACGTCTTCGTTCCCGATCACTACCTCCTCGGTTCGGAAGGAAATGGTTGGGACCAGTGCATCGCCGAGTTGGCGTTCGAGCGGTCCGGCCCGGAGCGTTACCTGTCAACCTTTCCCCTCCTACGCGCGCTTATCGATGCGGTCGGCCCATCGCCGAGCGACGAAGCAGCCGCCCAGCTGGGGATGTTGGTTGCTCGACTGAGCGCGCTGCGTCGACTGTGTATCTCCGTCGCCGTGTCGCTCGGCAACGGTGGACTCCCGGTCAGCGAAGCAGCACTCGTCAAGGACATGGGGACGCGACTCGAAGGTGAGATCGGTGAGGTGGCCCGACAACTCGTGCCACCCGGCCGTGACGAAGTGTTCGACCAACTCGTCGGCGACGCCGTTCTCTCGGCCCCCGGATTCACCCTTCGTGGAGGAACGAATGAAATCCTCCGAGGCATCGTGGCCCGAGAGCTTGGGGTGCGCTGATGAACACTATGCGCGCTGACGAATTGCTCGTCGACATGATCAATGGCCTTCTCGCCACACACTGCACGCCCGAACGGATCGCGGCGGCTGAAGGTTCGATGGATGCTCCACTGTGGGAGCTGCTCGAAGAGAACGGGATGGCGGGGGTCGGCGTGCCGGAGTCCGCCGGCGGATCGGGTGGGTCGCTCCACGACTACGCCGCCATCGTCGTCGCTCTCGGCGAACACGCCGCACCGGTTCCCCTTGGCGAAACCATGTTGGCCGGCCGGATTGCCGCCGACGCCGGAATCACGCCGCCGGGTGGACCGCTCGCGCTCGCCATCGCTCGGCCCGGTCGGCCAACTGTGCGCATCCCTTGGGCCGGAGTGGCCCGCCACATCGTGACGGTGTCCGAATCCGGCGTGGGCATCGTGGCGGCCAGCGATGTCCCAGCCACCGGTCGAGGGGTGAACTACCCCGGCGAGCCGTGGACCCTCGTCGACACGTCGTGGGTCGTCGCCACATCGACGACCGCCCCGACCGCAGGTTCGGGCGCTCGACAAAACCTTGCGGACGCCGCATTGCTACGCGCGCTTTTGATTGCCGGGGCGCTTCAGCGAACCGTGGATCTCAGCGCGCAGTACACGATGGAGCGCGAGCAATTCGGGAAGCCAATCGGCAAGTTCCAGGCGCTGCAGCACTATCTCGCCGAAATGGCGGGTGAGGCCGCCGCCGCCCGCGCCGCCGCCGACACGGCGATCGACATCGCGGCATCGGGAGCGAGCCTCGACGACTGCGAACGCACGGCCGCCGCCGCCAAGGCCTACGCCGGTCGCGCCGTCGCCACCGTGACCCGACTTGCCCACCAGATCCACGGCGCCATCGGTTACACCGACGAGCACCGCCTCCAGTACTCCACGCGCCGTCTATGGGCGTGGCGCGACGAGTTCGGTTCCGAGTCGGAGTGGGCCTCGTTGCTCGGACGATCGCTGGCGACCGCCGGCGGCGACGCCTTGTGGTCAACGATCACTCGCTGGCCCGCAACCATCTGACCATCCAGACGCAGCGGGTCACCCCACAGGGCCACGGCGCGGGCAGAATGAGCGGATGATTCCGGCGTCCAACAGCAAAGCCCCGCCCGAGCTGCGGGCCCGCACCCTCGGGGAAATGATCGACGCCGCCATCAAGATCGTCGGCAACAACGCCAAGATCTTGATGCCGATGGCGGCGGTCATGGTCCTGCCCTTCCAGATTGTGGCGGCCATCGCCACGATCTCGGCGCAGGACGACGTCAAGACGTTGACCGACGGAAAGAGCGTCAAGATCACGAATGCGACTATCGGCGCGCTCGGGGCCTCGGCCGTGCTCGGTCTGCTGGGAACGGTGGTGGTCACCGGCGCACTGACGTGGTTCATCGCCGAGTACTACGTCGGTCGTACCCCATCGGCCGGCGAGGCCGTCAAGCTGGGACTTCGTCGAACACCAGCGACCGTCGGTAGCTACCTCCTCGCCTTTCTGGTGAGCCTTGTTGTCGCCCTCCCGGCTGTCGTTCTGCTGGCCGTCGGAATCGCCACCAACATCGCCGCCCTCATCGGTATTGCCTTCCTCGTGATGTTCGTGGCGTTCTTCTGGATCTTCATCCGACTCTCGTGCGCCGTACCCGCGATCATCGTGGAACGACTCGGCGCAGCGGCGGCATTGAAGCGGTCGTTCCAGCTCGTCAAGGGCTACTTCTGGAAGGTGCTCGGAACACTCGTCGTGACCAACATCTTGATCGGCATCGTCGCCGGCGTGATCTCGGCCATCATCACTGGGCTGCTCGGAGCGCTCGGTGGCGGGAACAAGGGATTCGAGTTCGTCTGGCAATCCATTGCCGGAACCGTTGCGGCGGCGATCACCACTCCGATTAGCGCGGCGGTGGCGGTGTTGCTTTATATGGACCTGCGAATCCGGAAGGAGGGCTTCGATCTTGAAGTCCTTTCGGCGTCGCTCGATTCCAACAAGACGTTCGCAGCGCGGTCCTAGTTCTTGTGACGGCCATCCCCGGTCAGGCCGACGGGTCGGGTTTGCTCATGGATCCCGACGAAGCCCGTCGCCAAGCGGCAGCAATTCTTTCTGAGCGGCGTTTCCAGCCCGAGCGAAGTCCTCGCCCGTTCGCCGGCGTACTGTCCTGGTTCGGAGCTCGCCTTCGTTCCATCGGGAGACCGTTCGGATGGCTCGCCCGCCGCCTCAGTTCCGTACTTCCGGGTGGCGGAAGCGCGCTGTGGATTCTCCTCACGCTCGCCGGGATCGGCGCGTTGGCCCTCACCATGCGAAGGCTCGGGGTGCTTCGTCGCCGACGAAGAGTGACGACGAGCGCCTCGGCGTCACCACGACTGACCGCCGACGAACTCGAACGCATGGCGGCCGACGCCGAAGAGCGCGGAGATCTCGACGCATCCGTCAGGCTTCGTTTTCGCGCCGGTCTCCGAAGACTGGCCGACGGCCGGGTGATCAACGGTCCAGAACAACGCCCGAACGGCCAGATCGGACGCCAGCTCGGCCTCGGGCGGTATGCATCGTTAGCTGATCGGATGGATGCCGTTACCTATGCCAACTCATCAGCCACGCCCGACGATGTCCTACGTGCACGTACGGAGTGGCCAACCCTCGTGCGCGAAGGCGTTGCCCAACGCATCGCCCGCTCACGATCCCTGTTGTTTGACCCCACGGCAGCGGGCCGGCCGACGGGTCGTGGGCCGATTGCCCGGATCAAGCGCCGTCGATTCGATAGGACGCATCGATGACGGACACAACGCAAACGGCGAGCCCGGCCGTCGGGGCCGAGGACGGCTCGATCTTTTCGTCGGCGCTCCGCGGGCGAGGCCGCCGAATCGCCACCACGCTCGTCGCCGCGGTGCTGGCGGTCGCCATCCTCGGCCAGATTTCCAACCAGACACGAGGCGCCCGAGGCCCGGACTCCTCGTCATATGCCACGTCGGCCGGAGGCCTCGCCGCCCTCTTCTCGCTCCTTGAGAGCAACAAGATTCCGACCGCCCGCCTGACCACGCCAATCGATGACGCGTGGACCTTCGGGACCCTTCGCCGCGGCGACGTGCTCGTCGTCCTCGACCAAGACCTGTCCCGGTCCGAGATCGCGTCACTGCTCGAGTTTGCCCGAACGGATTCACCGATCGTCGCCGGCGGACGGTCGACCAACTCGTGGCTTACCGAACTCGTAGTGGCGAATTTCGAGACCACTCCACCGGACGGCTTCGCCTTGCGCACCCAGCTCGGAGCCAAGGGAGCCATGTCAGTACTCGTACCCGAGGGCGATGTCCGGTACACCGTTGCCGCCGGAGGTGGAGCACCGGTTGCGTTCGCCGGCGAAATGCCGGGAGCAATCGGGTTCGACGGCAACGCGCAACCCGTAGAAATCGCCGCCGGTTCGGTGGTTGCCCTTTCGGACACCACGATCTTCGCCAATGCCCAGCTGGCCACGCGCGAGAACGCGGCGTTTGCGCTCGCGCTCCTGCAACCGAATGCGGGCGGTCGAGTGGTGTTCGCCGAAGCCGGCCATGGATTCCGTTCCGGACGCGGCGCCGGGTTAGCGGCGATTCCCTCGCCCGTTCGCACCATGCTGGTCGGCCTAGTTCTCGCCGTGATCGCCTGGATGTTCGCCGTCGGCAAACGCGTCGGGGATCCAGACCTGGCGAACCGGCCGTTGGCTCCGAGCCGCTTCGATCATGTGGAAGCTGTTGCCGCCCTCTCGTCGCGGACCCGCAGACCAGACCCGACGGACGCAAATACTATGCACACTGATGATAAGCCAATGGCATATATCTCGACAACGTCAAACGAAGGAATCTGATGCACGAGCTCCGTACCCGCGTTCTCGCCGAGGTTCGCAAGGTGGTCGTCGGCCAAGACGATGTCGTCGACGCACTCCTGATCGCACTGGCCGCCCGAGGCCATGTTCTTCTCGAAGGTCCTCCGGGCACCGCCAAGACGCTCCTCGCCAACGCCTTTGCCCGAGCACTAGGACTGGATTTCCGCCGGGCCCAGTTCACGCCGGACCTGCTACCGACGGACCTCACCGGCACGATGACGCTCGTCGGCGGTGCGCTCGGAGAGTTGGCCTTCCGAGCGGGGCCCGTCTTCACCAACGTCCTCCTCGCCGACGAGATCAACCGCACACCACCGAAGACCCAGGCCGCGCTCCTCGAAGCGATGGGAGAAGCACAGGTCACCGTCGACGGGACAACCCGCGCCCTACCCGACCCGTTCTTCGTGGTGGCCACGCAGAATCCGATCGAGTACGAGGGGACCTATCCACTTCCGGAAGCGCAGCTCGACCGGTTCACGCTCAAAGTGGAGGTGAGTGCGCCCCCGCGCGACGTGGAAGTAGCCATGCTCGGACTTCGTCACGAAGGGGTCCGTCCCGCCACGCTCGGCGACGTGGTGCCGATCGGGGACAGCACCGCCTCGGCGATCGCGCTGCTGGGTTCGATTCGTGCTGATGTTGACGCCACGCTCGCCAACGAAGCAGTCGTTGGATATGTCGTCGACGTGGTGCGTGCCACCAGGCAACTCCCGGCCGTTGCCCTCGGCGGCTCGCCCCGGGCGGCTGTGCAGTTGTTGGCCGCTTCCAAGGCTCATGCCCGGCTTCAGGGCCGTTCCTTTGTGACTCCCGACGACGTTGCCGCCATGGCTCCCCCGGTTCTGCGTCATCGTCTCGTTCTCCGACCGGAAGCCGAGCTCGAGCGCTATCGTCCTGATGACCTGGTGGCCGCTGCTTTGCAGACGGTGACGGTTCCTCGCTAAGCCGCCGCGTCTATGACCGTCACCGTTCGTTTTGCCGCGGTCATCGCGTTGATTGGTCTGGCCGCGCTGGTCGTGCCGGTGCCGGTAGTGATTGCGCTGTGGCTCATCGCACTGGCCGGGGCCGGCCTCGACGGGTGGTCGATGCGGCGAACCCCCACCGTTCGACGCGTCCTGCCAATGCTGTCACGCGGGGTTGCATCCCCGCTGTTGGTGGAGGTCATTGAGGACGACGCGGTACGACGTTCCAGCCGAGTGACGATCCGTCAACCGCAACCGCCGGACATGGTGATCTCGCCAACCACGGCCGACGGCGCCCGTCTCGAAGCATCGGTCAATGCCCGTCGTCGTGGAGTGCACGTGATGCCGAACGTAGCTGTACGTCTCGTTGGTCCCCTCGGTCTCGGGGCTCGAGTGCACACGATTGCCGAGCGAGGGATCACGTCAGTGCATCCGGACCTTCCCGCCGCGCACCGCATTGCGTTGGCCGCTCGACGAGGCCTGCTGCAGAGCGAGGGACGAAACCGCGGACCGCTCGGTCTCGGCACCGAGTTCGAGGCGGTGCGCGAGTACCGACCCGACGATGACGTCCGACAAATCAACTGGTTGGCCACCGCCCGAACGGGGAAGGCAATGAGCACCGTCCATCGGCAGGAGGAGGACCGCGATCTCATCGTTGTCGTCGATACCGGCCGACTGATGGCGGCGCCCTTTCGCGCGCCGGCAAGCGCCACGGCAATAACAACGTCGACGTTGGCGGCCACTACCCGTCTTGACGCCGTGTTCGATGCCATCGCCGCGCTCGCGTTCACCGCCGACGCCACGGGTGACCGCATTGGTCTGCTCGCGTACGATCGCGAAGAACGCGCTCGGCTCATGCCGAAGCGCCGCGGCGCTCAAGGGGTCGTCGACGCCGCACTCGGCTTGGAGCCAAGACCGCTGGCGACCGATCACGAACTGGTGTCGCTACGACTTCCCGCGGTCCGCCGTTCGATCGTCGTCATCGCCACGGACCTACTCGATCAGGCCAACGCCCCCCGGCTCGTGGAGACCGTGAGCCGCATCAGCAACAACCACGAGGTCATCGTGGTGAGCGCGCTCGAACCGGCCATCGAATCCGCGGCCCGCAGCGATCAGGGTGACCTCGGTGATGCGGCGCGCGATCTTGTTGTCGATCGAGAGGAGTTGGCCAGACACCTGCGTGGGGCCGGCGCGGTGGTGGTCACCGCCGAGCCTCAGTTCCTGGCCACTGCGTCCACCCGTGCGTATCTTTCGCGGCGCAGCGGCGCAAAGCCCAAACGCCACACCAGGAGCCAGTAAGCGCCCCCCACGGCGAGGCCGATCACCGAGGCCACGCCAAGACCGAGTCCGGCCGGGGTGACAAAGCCTTCGATCAGACCGGCAAGGACGAAGAACGGCATCGTGCCGAGCACGATCATCACGGCCGCCTGCGACTCTCGCATGACGACGCGGCGACGGGGCGAATCTCCCGGCCGAATTACTGCCAGCCCCATACGCATGCCCGCCATGGCGGTCACGACGATGACCGAGAGTTCGAGCACACCATGGGCGATGATCAGCGCCAGTGCCACGCGGCCGTAGCCGTCGACGATCGAGATGCCGACGACCATGCCGAGCATGGCGCCGTTGAACACGAGAAGCCAAGCCGTTCCGACGCAGCACAGAATTCCGAGGGCGAAAGCAAGGATGCTCACGCGAATGTTGTTGACGAAGATTTCGGACGCGAACTGGGTTTGCTTGGCCACACTGAGGCCTAGATCACCCGAGCTCGTTCGACCTTGGAACCGGTCCCCGAGAAGCAGGCTGGCTCGCTCCGGGGCCCGCACCGCCCAGAGCGCAACGGCCACGGCGGGAACGAGCATCAGCAGCCACGCCGTACCCAGCACGGCCCGACGCTCGGCGACCAACCGCCAGTAGGTGCTCCTCCAAAAGCTCACGACTCTGGGGGTGTCAGGCGGTCGGTCGTAGAGGACCGGCCCGATGCGCGCCACCCGCCGTTCGAGATCGGCGGTCATCGGATCGTTCGGAAACGCCGTGCGGGCCATCGCGAGATCGCCCGAAAGGCTTCGTTGGAGGGAACCGAGCCGACGCGCTTCCTCGGGGGTGGCCGAGCGGAACCGGAATCGACCGCGCGGGGCGAGCGCACGAAGCAGCCGGTCGGCCTCATTCCACCCATCGAGCCGCTCGTGCACAAACCGGTCCCGCGTCTCGACGCTCACCGTGCCCACGCTACCGGTGGCGGTAGCTTGAGAGGCTCGTGACTGCTGACCGACTCGTGGGCCTCACCCCAGAAGGTTTGGAAGTGACCCTTCCTCTGGCCGGTGCGGGAAGTCGGGCGCTGGCCGCCGCCATTGACCTCGGCGTGCAGCTCCTCCTGATCGTGGCCGTTGTGGTCGCCTTCGACGGTGAAGGCGTGTCCGCGGCCATTCGAGCTGTTCTGGTGTTTGTTGTCCTGTTCTTTCTCCCGATCCTGGTCGACGTCGTCGACTCCGGACGGGGGTTGGGAAAACGAATCGTCGGCCTACGCGTCGTAACGCTTCGCGGCGGACCGATCGGCGCGCGTACGAGCGCGATTCGCAATCTGCTTCGCATCGTCGACTTCCTGCCCACGGCCTATCTCGTGGGGGGCTGCATGGTGCTCGTCAGTGAAACCGGCCAGCGCCTTGGGGACATCGCCGCCGGCACCGTCGTCACCACCACCGAGGGCCGTGCCGATCGACGACGCAAGAAGCGCAAGGCCGCAGCTGTCATCGCAGAACCGGTAGCGCCGCCCCCCCTGCTCACGACCACGGCCGAAGTCGTCCACGGCGTTTCGGTTCTGACCGTCGACGCCACCCGGGTGAGCGCCGCCGAGGCGGGGTTGGTCCAATCGTTCCTCGCCCGGCGCGCCACGCTCCCCGAGGCGGCTCGGGTCCGGTTGGCGGGGGACATCGCGGCACGGCTACGGCGCAACGTGGTCGGTATCTCGCCCGATGCATCCGACGAGGAGTTCCTGGAGATCGTCGCCCGAGTCAAGGCCGCCCGCCGGTAGTCATTCGGGACGGTCGGGTTCCAGCGGTGAGTAAATTCGTCGCCATGACCGCAACTCCGACTCCGGCCGACAAGTTCACCTTCGGAATGTGGACCGTCGGGTGGCAGGCCCGCGATCCGTTCGGCGATGCCACCCGCGAACCGATCGACCCGGTGCGAACGGTGCACGAACTGGCCAAGCTCGGTGCCTACGGCATCACGTTCCATGATGACGACCTCGTCCCCTTCCAGTTGAGCGATGCCGATCGCGCCGCGGGGATCAGCCGCTTCAAGGCGGCCCTGGCGGAAACGGGCATGGCCGTGCCGATGATGACGACCAACCTCTTCACCCATCCAGTGTTCAAAGATGGCGGCTTCACCAACAATGACCGCGCCATTCGCCGGTTTGCACTCCGCAAAGTCATGCGCAACCTCGACCTGGCGGCCGAACTCGGCGCACAGACCTACGTGTTGTGGGGTGGTCGAGAAGGGTCGGAGTACGACGGGGCCAAAGACGTTCAGGGCGCGCTTGATCGTTACCGCGAAGGACTCGACACTCTGTGCGCATACGTTCAGGACCGAGGCTACGGCATTCGGTTCGCCATCGAGCCCAAGCCCAACGAACCGCGCGGCGACATTCTGCTCCCCACTATCGGTCATGCCCTCGGATTCATCTCCACGTTGGAGCACCACGAGATGGTGGGACTCAATCCGGAAGTCGGCCACGAGCAGATGGCGGGACTCAACTTTGTCCACGGCATCGCGCAGGCACTGTGGCAGGGCAAGTTGTTCCACATCGATCTCAACGGACAGCGAGGTATCAAGTTCGACCAGGACCTGGTGTTCGGTCACGGCGATCTGATCAATGCGTTCTTCCTGGTCGACCTTCTTGAAGGATCGAACTACGACGGCCCCCGACACTTCGATTACAAGCCGTCACGGACCGAAGACGACAAAGGCGTCTGGTTGTCCGCCGCAGCCAATATGCGCACGTACTTGTTGTTGAAGGAACGCGCCGCCGCATACCGCGCCGACCCGGAAGTGCAAGCGGCGCTGGCCGAAGCCCGAGTCGGCGAGATCCACGCACCGACGTTGGCGGCCGGCGAGAGCTACACCGACCTGCTGGCCGACCGCACGTCGTGGGAGGATTTCAACGTCGAGGCGGCGGCTGCCCGTGGCTGCGCCTTCGTGGCGCTGAACCAACTCGGTCTCGAGCACCTCATGGGCGCCAGGTAAACCATCAACTCACCAGTCGGGCGATGGTGCCGTAGTACGCCGTGACGATGAGTTCACCGCGGGGATCGATGCCGATCGAGGTAGGGGCCCGTAGTTGCACGGGCAGCTTCGTACCCACCCACTTTCCCCCGGACCCCGGCCTCACGGCGTAGAACGTCCCGGTACACAGATCCCCGTGTACATACGATCCGGCCAGCGAACCCGTTCGGGCGACGGCGCCGCCGATCACCGCGCAACGCGGAGTGTGCGGAAACTCATAGACCGGATCGATCGCCGACTTCGGCTTTGCTCCGCCTTTGTAGGCGCGCGTACCTTCTCGGAGTTTCCAGCCAAAGTTGGCACCGCGCGCCTGCGCGAGGGTGACCCGGTTGACCTCCTCCCAACTGGACTGGCCGGTATCGGCGATCCAAAGGACTCCGTCGTCCTGCAGATAGATCCGCCAGGGATTGCGCAGTCCGTAGGCGTAGATCTCAGGGAGTGCTTTGGTCGTGGCGCCGATGGTTCCGGGAGTCTTCCCCGACGCAAAGGGGTTCTCCGCCGGCACGGTATAGGGCCGGGTTCCGTCGGCCGACGGTCGTGGATTGATGCGCAGAAGCTTGCCGAACCAGCGATCGAGACGTTGAGCGTTGTTGTCGACATCTCCGGCGCCACCCTTGGTTCCCACGCCGCCGCCGTCGCCGAGGCCGACGAGGAGCAGACCGTCGGAACTGAACGCCAGCGAACCGCCGTAGTGGTCGTCGTTCGGGTGGGGCAGCGTCAGAAGGATTCGTTGTTTCGTCGCATCGGCGACGGAGCCGTCGAAGGGATATTCGGCCAGCGTCCACGAACCGTCGGCGGCGGCGTACGTCACGTAAACGAACGAAGCCGGACCCGGTGGGAAAGCCGCCTGCCACAGACCCCGCTCATTCTGGGTAGACACCAGCGACCGGATGTCGAGCACCACCGGTTCCCGGAACGCACCGTTGGCGAAGGCACGTAGTCGGCCAGTCTTCTCCACGACGTAGAGAGCGTCGTCGCCGGGCCGCACCGCGGTGGAGATCGGCTGCTCCACATCGGTGGCGATCGGAACGAGCGTCACCGATTCGGCGCCAGCAGAACTCGATGCCAGCGACAGGGTCAAACAGCTAAGTACACCGACTATCAGCGCGCGTGGCAACCTCACGCGTCGAGGCGGATTCCAGCCGACATCCGCTCAACGGTTTCAAGGTACTCCTCGACCATTTCCATGACGACCTTGCCAGCTGGCTTGATCTGGTTCATCGTTCCCACGATCTGACCGACGAAGTAGTTCACCAATTTCTCGGCGCCCGAACCCGGCGTATTGGCTCCGCGCCCGATGCGACGTTGGGCCTCGGCGATGAGCATTCCGTGCAACGGCATCCCCAGCGGTTTGGGATTGTCGGGGTTCTCCCACTCGTCGGTCCACGCCGTTCGAAGTTGGCGGGCCGGCTTACCGGTGCTCGCACGGGAGCGGAGTGTGTCGCTCGACGTGGCCCGCAAGAACTTCTGCTTGACGACCGGATGAGTCTCCGCCTCTTCCGTCGTGAGCCAGACCGATCCGGTCCATACCCCCTGCGCCCCAAGCGCCATGGCCGCGGCGATCTGACGACCTCGGCCGATGCCACCAGCAGCGAGCACAGGTACCGGCGCAATCGCGTCGACAACCTCAGGAATGAGCACCATCGTGGCGATGTCACCGGTATGACCGCCCGCCTCATAGCCCTGAGCCACGACGAAGTCGACGCCGTTGTTGACTTGGCGCTCGGCGTGCACCTTGGTACCAACGAGGCCGGCAACATGCACACCGGCCTCATGTGCTTGGGTCACGAGCGACTCCGGGGCCGGCCCGAGCGCGTTGACGATGAGACGAATCTTGCGGGACAGGGCGATATCGACGAGCGGCTGGGCGCCCTTATGCGACCACGTGCCCTCGCCGCTCGGCGCGATTTCTCCATCGGGGAGCGGTGGCACGTCGTAGCGAGCAAGGATCTCGTTGACAAACATACGGTGCTCGGCCGGAATCATCGGGGCGAGACGCTCGGCAGTGAGACCACCCTCGTCGGAGCCCGTGTACTTGGCCGGGATGAGCACGTCGATGCCGTAGCTCTTGTTCGGCCCGATCTGCTCCTCGATCCAGGCGCAGTCGATCTCGAGTTGCTGAGGGGTATGCGCCGTCACCCCGAGCACTCCCATGCCTCCGGCCCGGCTCACTGCGGCGACGACATCGCGGCAGTGACTGAAGGCGAGAATCGGGAACTCGATGCCGAGCATGGCGGAAACGTTCGTCTGCATGCCCGCACGCTAACCGGGGCCACCAGCGTCCCCCAAGGCGGCCGGCGTTACCCCGGGAGTTGCAAGTCAGCGGCACACACAACGCCCTGGGTGTTGGTGAGTCGGACGGTGAGCGTCTCAGGTCCGGGAAGATCAACGAAAACGCGATCGACCCGCCCCTTTCGCGCCTCTCCCGACCACGCCAGGCGTCGGTCTTGCCAAACTACGGCGCGCCACGTGACGGACGATTTGTCGACGGTGGTTCGGACGCGAAGGCCAGCCCCATCAGCTTGTATGTCGACCCGCAGCGCCTGGCTCCCGCACGTAGTTGTGCGAGTGAACTGCCGGGCCGCTTTCGAAGTTGGTGACGTTGGAACCGGAGTGGATCGCGGTCCGGGGACCGTGCCCGGCGTCGACGTTGGTTCAACTGATACCGGCGACGGCGCCACGGTTGTGGGCGCGACCGAGGGGCGTACATCGCCGCCGATGGTCGTTGGAGTGTCGTCGCCGCCGTCGGGAACCGTGGTGGGGCCAGACCCGCTTCCGGACGAACCCGAGCCAGATGATCCTGAGCCCGACGAACCACTCCCGGACAAGCCGCCCTTGCTGGTAGTACTCGGCCCGGAACTGGATCCGCCCTTGCCACTCGTTCCTCCATCGGCCCAAACCGGCGCGGTGGCGGACACCATGAGAGCGGCGATCACTACCAACGCGCCGAACGGCTTGGCGATGTTCATGAGCGCCCAACAAGATCGCGCTCGAACCAGCGCGCCGCCTGCGTTCGGTTCTCTACGCCGATGGCACGAAACACTGAAGTGCAATGGGCCTTCACCGTGGCCTCGGTGATGCCGAGTCGACGGGCGATCAGCTTGTTCGGCATACCTGCGGCGACGAGTGTCAGGATCTCGCGTTCTCTGTCGCTCAGGACGGTCGACGCGACGGGTTCGCGGACGAGTTCCATTGCCACCTTTGGCGCCAGCGGTGCTTCGCCTCGGGCCGCCGCTCGAACTGCGCTTTCTATCTCCGAGGGAGTGGCGTCCTTCAATTGGTAGCCAATGGCACCGGCGGCGAGAGCCGCCTTGATTCTCGGGCGATCGGAGAACGAGGTGAAGATGACCACCCGAGTGTTTGGTGCCTCGGCCATGATTCGCCTTGTTGCCTCCACCCCGTCGAGAATCGGCATCTGGAGGTCCATCAAGACCACGTCAGGTCGATGAACGGCAACGGCGGCAAGTGCCGCTTGCCCGTCGGCCGCCGTTGCCACGACTTCGATTCCGTCGAACGTGGCGAGAAGTCGTTCGAGTCCGGCGAGTACAACGCCGTGATCATCACAAAGCACAACACGAATCATCGCGGCACCTCGGCAACCGCCACGGTCCCGGTGCCCGGCGTGGACTGGACCGAGAAGGTTCCTCCGGCACGGCGAACGAGTGCCGATTGCAAGTCAAGGCCGAGATGACCAGCGCGCATACTTTCAGCGCGCTGTTCAGCAGTGAAGCCATCGCCATTGTCGGTGACACGAAGCCGAACGAGATCCCCGACTACCTCCGTCTCGACCAAGATATCGGCGGCACCGGCATGCTCACCGACATTGCGCAGCAACTCCTGCGACACCCGGTATAGGAGCGACTCGACATCGGGATCAAGATCTTCAGGACAAATCTGTACGCGTACATTGGAACCAGAAGCACGCAACGGCTCGGCCAGAGCTTCAACGGCAGCCGCAAGACCAAGAGCATGAACATGCAACGGGTGCAACTCCACGAGTGATGAACGAAGTCTCTGCATACTCGTTCGTGCGATCGCCGCACTCCTATGGACCGTGTCGTGGGCCGGACCCGGAGGGACTGACGATTCGAGCGCCGCCAACTCGAACGACAACCCAGCAAGATCCTGCACCACGGTGTCGTGGAGGTCGGCGGCAATTCGCTCGCGCTCACGCTCCCCCGCCGTGACGGCTCGCTCCATCAGCTGAAGCCGTTCGACCTCGCCGGCCCGGACCCTCCGGGCGAGAGATCGGGCAAGCGGAAGCTGCGTCAACCAGAGCAGCGCCAATCCAAGTCCGAGCGGAATACCCAATTGCCGGAGCAGACGACGACTGCTCTGGGTAACGGATTCGTAGCGTTCGTACTGCTCGTAGACGACGAGCTCGCCGCTCGGCATTCGAATCGGAAGGTACACCTCCAAAAGATCACCGAGTTTGCGTTCGTAGACGTTTTCCGGTCCGGCGGTGCTGGCCTGTTCCGAGCGAATCCCACCGGAGGCCAAAACTTCGACATGATCGGCCTTCCGGGGAAACTGGCGTCCAATGAGTCGAGGTTCGTCGGAGTAGAGGATCCGTCCGTCGGCGCTCCAGATCTTCACTCGGAGAACACGCTCGGAAAGGATGCGGGACTGCACCAGTCCGTTGATCGCCGAAATGGCTCTTGTCGACGCCGGAGGCGTCTTCAGCAGGGAAGCGTCGAGCGCTGGTTCCACAATGCCGTAGCCAGCGAGTCGGGCTTGATCCCGGGCTGACCGCAGCGCTTCGGTTGTTCCGACCCGCGAGACGGCAACGATCACCAGCCCAGCGAACACCGCCAGGCCCGCCAACCCAGCAAGACCGAACCTGGTGACCTCGGCTCGAACGGATGTTGGGCGGCGGGGCACCGGCGGAGCATACGGCTCAGCGCCGGCCGCGGCCTCGGCCACGACCGCGGCCGGGTTCGGTCACGACGCGGCGCAGTGCTGACGTCGACGTTGCCGCCACACTCGTGGTCGTGGATGTGGTGGTCGTGGATGTGGTTGTCGCCGACGGACGCGGCGCGGTGGTGGTGGCTCCGCCTAGGACGCTTGTTGTGGTCGGGCGGACGGTGGTCGTGGCGTGCTCCTGATCATTGTCGTGCTCGTTCTCACGTTCAACCTCCGGACCGTCGTCGTCACCTTCACGGCGGGCGGGCTCAACGATCCGCCGGTCCCCACCTTCGCCCTGAACCGCAAGTCGGGTGGTGGTGGAGGCGCCGGGGGCAAGCGCGGTGGACGACGGGGAGGAGCTGGTCGAGCTCGATGGCCGATCATCACTCCCGCCTCGGCCCTGCTCCGCCTGAGCGGCAGAACCAAGCAGCAGACTGGCGGAGGCGGCGACGAGGCCGATGGTGATCAGCAATGGGGTCCGATTCATGGGATCTCCTGGGTTCACCGGAGAAAGTCCTCCGGGCCCGTCCCACTCTTCGGGTGACGACGTCGAAGTGTCGATACGACTTTCGTCGCATTAGCCGGTCAGCGGGGCGCCCCACCATCGGTCACGGGTTGATGGCCACCGGGTCGGAGGAGCCCTCCACGTTGAGCTTCGGCACGAGTTTTTCGAGCCACCGCGGGAACCACCAGTTCCGATCGCCCAGGAGTTCCATGGTGGCCGGGACCATCACGATGCGCACGATCGTGGCGTCGATGAACACTGCGGTGGCGAGACCGATCCCCATGACCTTGATAGCCCGATCACCCAGAGCGAAGCCGAGGAATACGCAGATCATGATCGCCGCGGCCGCGGTGATGACTCGGGCGGTCGAGGCGAGGCCTTCGACAACAGCAGCGCCGTTGTCCTTTCCGTGGTCGTAGTACTCACGGATCCGAGAGAGCAGGAACACTTCGTAGTCCATCGACAAACCGAAGACGATGGCGAACATCATCATCGGGATCCAGGGTTCGATAGGCCCCGGCTTCCCGACGCCGAGGAGTGATCCGCCCCATCCCCACTGGAACACCGCCACCACCAATCCGTAGGCGGCACCGATCGACAGCAGGTTCATGATGACGGCCTTGAGGGGCACGAGGATGCTTCGGAAGACGGCCATCAGTAACAGGAACGACAGGATCAACACGACGCCGATGAACAACGGAAGGCGGGCGCCGATGAGCGAGGCGAAGTCGATTCCGCTAGCGGTGAAACCACCGAGATAGGCCGACGCGCCCGTACCGGCGACGATCGGCGCAATCACCTTGGAGCGCAGGTTGTGAACCAGCTTCTCGGTGGCGACGTCCTGGGGGCCCGTGGTTGGAGTGAAGTTGATCAGGAATGCTTTGCCGGACGGGAGCGGCTGCGTCACGGCGAACGCCACGCCGGGCGTGGCCTTCACGGCCGCCTCAAGCTTGGGAACGACGGCGGCCGCCTCGGCGGTCGGGGCCTCGATGGCAATGAGGCCGGGGGCGTTCGAGCCAGGACCGAAGACCGACGCCTTGATGTCGTAGGCCTTGCGGGTGGTGTTGTCCTTGGCGTTGTTCCCTTGATCGGAGAAGCCAAGTCGTAAGGAGAGCAACGGAATTGACGCGACCACGAGAAGCACGAGGCCACCAACGGCGAACGGCCAGGCTCGGCGTTGCACGAGCCGGCTCCAGCGATGCCATCCGGTCTCATGACCGGCCGGCTTCTTCGGCCCACGATGGATCGACCATTTGTCGATGTTGTGCCCGATGAAGCCGAGCATGGCCGGAATGAGTGTGATCGTGGCCAACACGATGACGAACACCGGTGTGGCCCCGGCCAACGCAATGCCATTGATGAACGACAATCCCATCAGGAACATACCGAGCATGGAAATGATGACCGTGCATCCGGCGAACACGACGGCGCGCCCGGCGGTCGTTATCGACCGCACCGTGGCGGCGTAAGGCGTCATGCCGCCGTGAAGCTCGTCTTTGTATCTCGTGACGATGAAGAGCACGTAGTCGATGCCCACTCCTAGGCCGATCATGCCGGTGATGCTGGTGACGAACGACGGCATGTTCAAGAAGTAGGACCAGATTCCAACGCCGGCCACGGCGATACCAACACCGAGCGCAGCGGTGAGAATCGGCAGACCCATGGCAATGATTGAGCCGAAGGCGAGAAGCAGAATGATGACTGCGGCAAGGAGCCCGAAGGCTTCGCTGGGCGGAAGCGAGAACCCAGCGAACGGTTGTCCGCCGAATTCGGTGACAACGCCCTGCGCCCGCAACGACTTGGCCTGCTTTATCAACGTGACGGGCTCGGTGGCGAAGTTCACTCCGTCGGCAAAGGTGACCTGGGCCAGGCCAACGGTGCCGTCGGGAGAGACTTGACCGGGTTGGGTGGCGGCGAACGGGTTGGAAACCGACTTCACGATCTTGTTCTTGGCGAACGAGTCGATGAACGCCGAGATTTCGGCCTGCTTCGTGGCAATTCCAGCCTTGACCTGGAAGACGATTTCGCCGCCTTCGCCCTTGGACTGCGCCTCCGCCTGCGGAAACTCGCGGCGCAGGAGATCGACAGCTTTGGAGGACTCGGTGCCGCTCCCCCCGTCTTGGGAATCATTGGTCTTTCCGCCGAGTGCTCCCGAGATCGCGAACGATGCTGGCAGAGCCAAGATCCAAAGGAGCAGGACGATGCGCCGATGGTTGAAGCACCACGATGCGGTGCGTTCGAGCAGCGGCCGGGTGGGAGTTGCCGAAGGTGCGTTCACAGAGATCCTTGCGAGAGGCGGCAGGTCTGATGGGCGGCAGTCAAACGTCGACGCTCGACGAGGCCGCGCCGATGACTCCCGTTATTCTGACCCGCAGTTGTGCCCTTGCCGGACAGATCGAAGTGGCGTTTGGCACGTGACGGAACTACCTCCGGAAGCGGTGCCAGGGGACTTCGACTCGCCGTTGGGCCGGCCCCGGCTACCGTCGGTGGCTGTGGCTGAGGCAACCCGTCTTGAACCCGATGGCGCCTATCGGCTCCATCCGAACGTTGCTGTCCGACCGGAGCCCTTCGGTGCCCTCGTTTATCACTACGGCAATCGCAAGCTCGTCTTCCTGAAATCGCCCCGGATGGTTGCCGTGGTGAAATCCCTCGACGAATCTCCGTCCGTGTCGGCGGCCCTTGAAGCCAACGGTGTCGCCACGAAAAGTGTCGAGCGTTATCTTGACGCCCTGAACAGTCTCCTGGCGTCGGACATGCTCGTTCCGTTCGTCGAGCCCGCCGCCGAACCCGCCGACCTCACCGACCCACGAATCAAGGTTGTCCATGCTCGTTGACCAGCTGAAGTCGGGCCTCGATGCCCCGATCTGTCTGACGTGGGAGTTGACCTACGCCTGCAACCTCGCATGCATCCACTGCCTTTCGTCGTCCGGCCGACGCGATCCCTTCGAGTTGAGCACCGACGAGTGCAAGGCGGTCATCGACGAGCTCGCCCGACTCCAGGTGTTCTACGTGAACATCGGCGGCGGCGAACCGACCATTCGAAGCGACTTCTTCGAGCTGATCGAGTACTGCGTGGACCACGGAGTGGGCGTGAAGTTTTCGACCAACGGGAGTCGCATTGATGCCGCCGCGGCACAGCGACTTTCGGGCAGCAACTACATCGATATTCAGATCAGCCTCGATGGCGCCGACCGCGCCACGAACGATGCCGTCCGAGGCGACGGTTCCTGGGACATGGCCATCGCCGCTATGAACCAATTACGAGCCGCCAACTTCGGCCAGTTCAAGATCAGTGTCGTGATGACCCGCCACAACATCATCCAACTCGATGCCTTCGAAGCGCTGGCGGCGGAGTACGGCGCGGAGCTTCGCCTCACTCGATTGCGGCCGAGCGGAAGGGGGGCCGACACGTGGGACCAGCTGCATCCCACCAACGCCCAGCAACGCGATCTCTACAACTGGATCATCACCCGGCCGAACGTGCTGACCGGCGACTCCTTCTTCCATCTCAGTGCATTAGGCGAGTCGCTGCCCGGACTCAACCTGTGCGGCGCCGGGCGAATCGTCTGTCTGATCGACCCGATCGGCGAGGTCTACGCCTGCCCGTTCGTCTTGCATGACGAGTTCAAAGCAGGGTCGGTGCGCGACCCCGGTGGATTCACCACGGTGTGGCGTTCGAGTGAGCTGTTCACTTCGCTGCGCGAGCCACAGTCCCCCGGCGCCTGCGGGAGCTGCGGGTCCTACGACGCCTGTCAAGGCGGATGCATGGCAGCCAAATTCTTCACCGGCCTTCCCCTCGACGGACCCGACCCGGAATGCGTCTGGGGCAACGCCGACGATGAGCTGGCCCGTATCGCCGCCGACGCCGCCGTCAAACCAAGCCCGGGTTTCGGGCACTCCAAACCCACACCGGTCACGCTCGGCCGTAAGTCCGTTTCGCTCTGAGCGTCACTCGTGGACGAGACACCGGGAGGTCCAGACGACCTCGGCAAGCGTCGAGAACGAACCTATGGCTACCTACGGTTGTGGGGAATCGCGACTGATCTCACCCTCCTGCCGATCGCTCGGGCTCCGCTCTCGCCACCGTCGTCAACTGCGGTCGGGAACCGCGCTGCGGCGTCGGCACTGGTTGCATTGAAAGGTCAGGGACTCTCCCAACTTGAGGTCTTTGCCTTTGCTGACGCCTATGAGGTTTGGCCGTCGCTCAGCGCCGACGAGGATGACTTCGTGCTCGATGACGCACCTTCGTCGACCCGCCTCGTCACCTACGCCTGGCGGTACGAGCAGGCCTTCGTCTTTGAGTGGGCCCTCGGCCTGGTTGCCCACCTTCGCTTTCCCGATGCCGAAGTGGATACCGGACGGGTCATGGAAAACCTCATGCAACGTGTGCTTACTACCCCACTCGACCAGCGTCCTCCGTTGCGAACCGCCAAGGAACTCGCCGACAGCGCCGACGTCGCCTTTGCCCTCCAAGCAATTGCCTCGGCCGGCGAGCCACCTCCCCTGGGATTGCTTCGCAGTGTTGCCGAAGAACGAGCGGCGGCGTTTACGTGGTTACTCACGCCGGGCTCGGAGAGCTCCGCGCCGACGTCGGCGTCGGACTAGGTCCAAATGCTGCTTCGCGTCGACGTGCTCGAGCAGATTAAAAGCGGCGAGGTCGACCTCGTCTACCGCCTCTGGCGCAAGCCGACCGTCAAGGCTGGCGGTCGCCTACGGACCAGGCTTGGTGAGTTGGCCATTCACGCCGTCGACCAGATCGACCCAACGACGATCACCGACATCGACGCCGTCCGAGCCGGGTTCACCGACGCCGTCGCGGCACAGGCATCCTTGCGTGCCCGACCGGCGCCACGAAACGGCGCGTCACCTTCCACCGGACGGGCCCGAACCGCCCAGCCCGACGAGACGAGCCGCGTCTACCGGGTCACCGTCCACTTCGCCGGGGAGGACAGTCGCGCCGCACTTCGCGACGATGTTTCGCCGGCGGCGGTCGCGGCGCTGATCGTCAAACTCGACGCGATCGATGGTCGAAGCCTGCGTGGCGCGTGGACGAGACCGACGTTGGATCTCATCGCCGCCTGGCCCGGCCGTCGCGCTCCGGAGCTGGCCGAGATGGAGGGCCGAGAGACCCTCGTCTTCAAGACCGACGTGCGCAAGCTCAAGGAGCTTGGTCTCACGATCAGCCTGTCCGTTGGGTATCAACTCTCGGCGCGCGGTGAAGCGGTGCGCGTCGCATCACGCGCCAGGTAGTCGAGGGCCGCATGAATGGCGCTGGGTGGCGAGGATAGGACGACCCGCCCAACCCGCCCGTTCACAAAGCTAAGCGCGCCGAGCATCGAAGCCTGCGCCAACACTACGACGTCGAACGATTCGTCCAACATGTTCACGTGTTCGCCAACAGCCCGGTGGTAGCCATCAACATCGCCCGCTTCCCAGAGCGGCCACGCGGCAAAACAGGGTCGGAGATCAATTGGCGGTGTTCGCCCCTGTCGGACGCATTCGTCGCAGAGGAGACTCAACGTAGGCGTCAGCGTGCTCTCCACCGCGGCGACCACGGCGATACGAGTGGCAGCGGCCACGGCAGCGGCGGCCATGGGTCGATCGACTCGAAGGACGGGAACGCCGACGTTCGGTGACTTCTCGGCCACCTCGCCGATGGTCGAGCAGGTGCAGACGATAACGTCGACGCCTTCGTCGGCAAGATCACGAAGCGCGTCGGCCACATCGTTCTGCACCGATGGATCGTCGGCTCCTAGCTCACGGGCGGCCGCCAACAAACCTTCGTCAACAACGTGCACGGTCCGTAGTTCGGCTGGTGCCTCTCTGTCGAGCAGCGCGTCGAACGTGGCGATATGGACCTCCGCCGTGTGGAGGAATCCAAGCGAAGGCTTCACGAACATCAGCCGAGTCTCACGCAACCCAGCCCAGATCCAGGTTCATTTTTGGGCGCGCAACGGTCGGCTCCCGCTGGCCGAACTGTCGCAAGATGCGGCGGACAGGCGAGACTGAAGAGAATGAAGCTGTTGGAGACGCTGGCCCTGGGCCGATCGGTCGCGCCGAGCCGGGTGATGTTCGGACCTCACGAGACGAACCTCGGCCACGGTCGTGCCCTGTCGGCGGCGCACACGGCCTACTACGCCCGACGGTCGGCTGGCGGAGCCGGAGTTATCGTCGTCGAGGAAACATCGGTTCATCCGGGCGATTGGCCGTACGAGCGCGCTCCGCTCGCCTCGCTCTGCGGACCAGGGTGGCGTTCAATCGTCGAAGCTTGCGACTCGTCGATCGTCTTGGCTGCGCTCGGCCACAACGGTGGGCAGGGCACCAGTCATTGGAGCCAGCGCGAGATGTGGGCGCCATCGGCTGTCCCCGAGGTGGCATCGCGGGAAGTTCCCAAGGTCATGGAACAGCGAGACATCGACACCGTCGTGAATGGTTTCGCCGAGGCCGCCGCCCTCGCCGTTCAGTCTGGATGTCACGGCGTCGAAGTCAATGCCGGACAGAACTCCATCGTTCGGCAATTCCTCAGTGGACTTACGAATATGCGAGGAGACGACTACGGCACCGATCGCCTCCGCTTCCTTCGCGAGGTGCTCGATGCCGTGCGCTCCGCAATCGGTCCAAGCGCTCTGCTCGGACTGCGCCTCTCCGTCGACGAATTAGCCCCGTGGGCTGGCATCGTGCCCGAAGCCGGGGCCGCGATTGCGGTGGCTGTCGCGCCGATGATCGATCTCCTTACGATCGTGCGGGGCGGGATCTACTCGGTCGCCCTGACCCGTCCGGATGGGCATGTGGAACCCGGGTTCGCCATCGGGTTGGCCCGCCAAACGCGCTTGGCGTTGCGTGGCGCGGGCCATGACACGCCGGTGTTTGCTCAAGGATCGATCGTCGACTGGGGTCAGGCCGAGTGGGCGATCAATGATGGCGCGGCCGACGGCGTGGAGATGACCCGCGCCCTGCTGGCCGACTCCGACCTGGTGAAAAAGCTTCGAGCCGACACGCCCGAGCAGATTCGTCCGTGCGTTCTCTGCAACCAATTATGCAAGGTGCGCGACAACCGCAATCCGATCGTTAGTTGCGTGATGGATCCGCGCACCGGCCACGAGTTAGGCGACGCACCAGAGCCGGCCGCGCCGTCGGCACAACGAGCGCTTACCGTTGTCGGCGGTGGGGTCGCGGGCTTGGAAACCGCTCGTGTGGCGGCATTGCGCGGGTTCACCGTGACCGTCGTGGAGACTTCGCCAATGGCCGGCGGAGTCCTCCGCCATGCTGCTCGCGGCGCCGGTCGCTCCCGCCTCGCCCTCGCCGTTGAATGGCTCGAGCGCGAGTGCGTGCGTCATGGCGTGGCATTTCGACTCAACTCCCCGGTCGACGGACATGAGCTCGATAATCTGCGCGCTGATGGTCTGGTTGTCATAGCCACAGGTGGCCGCCACGGAACGCTTCCCTTCGTGGTCGACGACTCAGCCGACCTCCGCCACGGCGTTGATCTGCTTGCCTTCGACGACCCGCTCAATGCGTTGCCGCCCGGTCCAATGGTGGTGTGGGATCCCATCGGCGGGCCCATCGCGTTATCCGTCGCCGAATTGTTGGCCGCCGACGCCACCCGCCGTGACGCCGGCATCACGTTGATCACGCCGGACCTTCTTGTTGGAGAGAAGCTCAGCCTGACCGGCGACCTCGCTCCCGCCCAGATTCGTTTGCACGGGCTGGGTGTGCGTCTCGTGAAACAGGCACTCGTTCGTCGGGTGAGCGACGGCAAGGTCGAGGTCGAGGATCGATTCTCCGGCGCCACGCAGGTGATCGACTCCGCGGTGTTCATCGCCTGCGGCCATCGTCTGCCCGATCTTTATCTCGACCCCGACGAGACGCTCCCCCAAGTCGGTGACCGTGTCGCCCCGCGCACCATCCACGAAGCGATCCTCGAAGGCCGACGCGTCGCCATGGGACTCTTGGCATGAGCCGTTACCGCTATCTCTTTTCCCCATTGCAGCTCGGACCGATCACCGTGCGCAACCGGGTGGTCTTCTCGGCCCACCTCACGAACTACGCCAAAGATGGACTACCGACGGAGCAGCACGCGGCGTACTACGAAGCCCGTGCGGCGGGCGGAGCCGGGCTCATCATCACCGAGGAACACTCGACCCACCCGACGGACTGGCCGTACGAAAAATTGATTCACGGGTTCCATCGCGACGTGATTCCCGGCTACAAACGCATCACCGAGGCGGTCCATCGTCATGGCACGCCGATCTTCGCCCAGATCAACCACAACGGCGGCCAGGCCAGCTCGATGTACACGCGCCTCCCGGTCTGGGCTCCGTCAGCCGTGGCCGACCCACTGTTCCGTGAGGTTCCCAAGGCAGTCACGATTCGCGAGATCGCCGAGATCGTCGCCGGGTACGGCCTCGTTGCGGAGCACTGCGCCGAGGGCAATTTTGATGGAGTCGAGCTACAATGCTCGCACTCGTCGATCGTGCGCGGATTCCTGAGTGGCGCAACCAATATGCGCACTGATCACTACGGTGGATCATTGGAGAACCGTGCCCGCATCCTCGTCGAGATCATCGACGTTGTCCGCCAAGCAATAGGCCCTACACGGGCACTAGGGGTCCGCCTCTGCGGCGACGAACTGATCGAAGGCGGCACCACGATCGATGAAGCGGTGGCGGTCGCCAAGATCGTCGAAGCAACGGGCAAAGTCGACTACATCAATACGTCGATCGGAGTGGCCACGGCGACGCTATTCATGATCGAGGCGTCGATGCATATCCCCCCGGGGTATGCACTGTTCATTCCCAACGCCATTCGTCGCGAGGTTGATCTGCCGGTCGTTGGTGTCGGCCGATTCAAGGACCCGCTCCAAGTCGAACGCGCGCTGGCTGAAGGTCACTGTGATCTCGTCGGTGTGGTGAGAGCGCAGATTGCCGACCCCGACTTCGTCCGCAAGGCGCAGGCCGGCGAGCACGACGACACCCGACTGTGCCTGTCGTGCAACCAAGAATGCGTGGGGCGAATGGGCCTCAACCGTTGGTTGGGGTGTATCGAGAATCCGGCTGCGGGTCGCGAAGCTTTGCTGACGAGGGCGGTCGCACTCACCCGGAAGCGCAAGCGGGTGCTGGTGGTCGGTGGCGGTCCGGCCGGTCTGCAAGCGGCGATTTCGGCCGCCCATCACGGACATGACGTGGTTGTCTACGAACGCGATCAGGTCGCCGGCGGTCAGGTGCGTTGGGCAGCGAGCGTGCCGAATCGCGCCGAGTTCGGCGACATGATTCGCAACCAGCTCAACGAGCTCGAACGATTGAACGTGAAGGTCGCTCTTGGCCACGAGGTCGACGGGGCGTTCGTCCGGGAGCAGAATCCCGACGTGGTGATCGTGGCCAGCGGTTCTGTTCCGCAGCTCCCGTATTGGGCGCCCGCCGACGATGACCGAATCGGCGATGTGCTCGACGTACTGACCGGCCGGTTCTCTCCGGTGGCGGGTGAGCGGGTCACCATCATCGATGAGCTCGGCTTCCATCAGGCCACGTCGGTTGCCGAAGTGCTCGCCGACCGAGGATGCATCGTCGAAATCATCACCCCCGGCATGGTTGTTGCTCAGGATCTCGGCATCACGTTGGACTTGGAAGGCTTTCGAATTCGTGCGGCGGCCAAGGGCATTGTGTGTACACCCGATTCGGTGGTGATGGGATGGAACCCCGAGCTACGTACGCTTAGTATTCTTCATCATGTAAGCGGACAGATGATCGAACGCGTAACCGATCGTGTGGTCCTGGCCGTGCCGAATCATCCGGTCGACGCTCTCGCGTACGAATTGAGTTCACTCGGCTTCGAGGTCCACCGGATCGGTGATGCCCTTGCCCCTCGTCGGGCGCACAGCGCCGTTATCGACGGCGATCGCGTGGGAGCTGGTCTGTGACGAGCGGGCTGCTGGCAGTCATCGTCGTCCGCCACGGCGTCCTTCCCGCCGGAGCCGTGGAGGCCATTGCCGAGGCGGGCGGCTACGCCATCCTCATCGGAACGAATCCGGATGTCGCGACGGCCGGCATCAAAGGTGGGGTCCGACTGATAACCATCGCCACGTCCAACGTGCGCCTTCGCGATCTCGCTCAGACACTGGCCGAGGTGCGTGACGTCGTCGATGCGCACGGTCTGATCCTTCCGGCCTCGCCCGACGGGCGCGACCTCGCGCCGCTCCTCGCAACCACCCTCGCCCGTCCTATGCACGCCGCATCGACGTTCGTGCAGGTTGATCGAGTCGTAGGTGTACATACGAGTGGTCGAGTTGGTCGGGAGTTCATGACACCGCAAGCGTTCGTCGCCACTCTCGTCCCCGGAGTGCGCGGCGTGACGGCGCACGAACACGACACCGAGTTCGTCGATCTGCCGCCAGTAACGACCCATGGTTCGTCAGTCGTGACCTCCGTTGAAGTGCTCCCACCCGATCCGGCCACGATGGACTTGGCGGAGGCATCGACGATCCTCGGTGGTGGCCTCGGTCTCGGCTCCAAAGAACGATTCGACCAACTGGGCCGCGTCGCCGCCGGCCTCGGAGCGTCGGTGGGTGGTACACGGGTGGCGAGCGACGCCGGGTGGATTCCGTTCGAACGCCAAATCGGGACGACCGGCGTGGCCGTAAAACCGTCGATCTATGTCGCCTTCGGCATTTCTGGGGCGACGCAACACACGAGCGGCCTCGGTGATCCCGAGCATGTCATCAGTGTGAACCTCGACTCGACCTGTCCGATGATGGCGATGTCCGATGTGGCGATCGTGAGCGACGCAAAGGCCGTGCTCGATGCGCTCGAGGTTCGGCTGCGCGACTGAGGTCGACGACGCTGTGTGCTGCGTGGCGAAGCACGGGGCCACGCTTCGAAACCGGGCGCGTTCCCGCGCTGCGAAACCGGGCGCGTTACCTCGATACGTTGAGTCGAGGTAACCCGGTCACGTCTATGGGGGCAACCTCTCTCGCGACGCGGTAGGCGGCGGCGGGGATTTGGGTGACCTCGCCGATGATGATGGCGGCGGGAGCTGAGGCGGGGAGGGTGGGGAGGTCGGCGAGGCGACCTTTCACGACCCGCTGATCGGCCCTGGTGGCCCGTTCGACGATGGCCACGGGCACCTCGGGCGATAGACCCCCGGCGATCAGTCCGTCGGCGATCGTCACCCGCTCGGCCATGCCCATGAGCACGACCAGAGTTGATCCCGCGCAGGCCAACGCGGCCCAGTCGACGACGGTTTGGCCGTCCATCCGATGTCCGGTCACCACCGTGACCGCCGGAGTAACGCCGCGATGCGTCACCGGGATACCGGCGGCGGCCGCCGCAGCAAACGCCGAGCTCACGCCCGGCACGACCTCGCAGGCAACGCCCGCCTCGGCGAGGGCCAACGCTTCTTCGCCGCCTCGTCCGAACACGTACGGGTGACCGCCTTTGAGCCGCACCACGCATTCGTGCACCCGTCCCAATTCGACGAGCAACGCGGAGATCATGTCCTGGGGAGTCGAGCGTCCCGGGCGCTTGCCGACATCGATCAGTTCTGCCGCCGGGTTGGCCAGAGCGGCGTCGGGAGCCGAGAACATGGCGAGCAACCCCACGCCGAGGAACGCCCCACCCGGCTGCCACGGCGAGGCCGACACTGGCACCGCCCACCCGGACACCGACATGATGCACGTCGAGCGAAGCAGCGATCGCCGAACCACCGACGGCGGTCGTACCGAAGCGGCCGGCGACACGCGGCACTGACCACCATGGCCGACCGGTCACGCCGTAGACCATCACCGAGGTCGTCACGGCGATGACTCCGAGTACGGCCGCCGCCGCGGCAAGTGCGGGCCCGTCGACGAGAAGACGAAGCCCGGTTGCTCCCAGGAACGCGCCGAGCGCCACCGCCTCGCGTGACAACCACGAATGCCGAACGCCCAGAACCACTCGCCATGCCACCGCCGGGCGACCGCCAATTGCGTCAAGACCATCATGACCGCCAAGGGAGTGTGGGCGGCAGAGGGTTCGGGCGCCTCAAGGTCGGCACTCACGAGACCTTGAAGATTTCCAAGACGTGACCGGTAGCGCGTTGACGGAACCGACCGCGACGACGGTGCGGCGCCCGGTACCAGCGAGCTGGTCGCCAGCTGACGGCGCGCCCACACCAACGTGGCGGTGTCGACGAGCACGATGGTGATTGCGCCGTTCGGGCATCCCTGTACGCACGCCGGGGCTTCGCCCTCGATCAGTCGTCCCCGGCACATGTCGCACTTGCGAACGATTCCGAGTCGATCATTGAATGTCGGCACTTCGTAGGGGCAGGTCATGGTGCAGTAGCTGCACCCGATGCACTGGACGTCCAGATGGACAACGGCGCCGGTGACCAAGTCCTTTTCGTAGGCATTCGCCGGGCATCCCTTGAGACACGATGGATCAACGCAGTGATGACACGCCGTGGTGACGGTTCGTTGTTCGGCCACGGCGATCCCGATGAGGGGACGGACCACGTCGAGCCCCGAGGTGGCCATTCCGTGCATTACGCCGACGGTCCGCCACGCCTCATTGTCATCGAGACCGTTCAGCGAGTGACAGGCGGCCACGCACGCCTTGCACCCGGTGCAGGCGTCGAGCGCCACATCGAAGGCGAACTGCTGACCGGTGGCGGGAAGCGTGACGGGCATGCGCGCTCGGTACCGCTCGGCCACCGTCGGCAAACCGCGGCTGTGGGCGTCGGCGAACGCATCGACTGCCGTTGGCGGGATCCCCGTCCGACTCCCGGTTCCGGCCGACTCGACCAGATCAACGATCGAAATCACGAGATACTGACCTCGACGACACCTTCAACGCAACGAACGGCAAACACGTCGAGCGCCACGGACGGATCGTCGAGACAGACGCCAGAAGCAAGATCGAAACGCTGCTTGTACATCGGTGATATCACCACTGCGCAGCCCCCGACCGATCCGATCAGTCCACGAGAAATGACGGTGGCGGCGCAGCATGGATCAGTACCGGAGACGGCGTGAATCGAACCGTCGGTGAGACGAAACACGGCAACCGGAATCCCCTCGATCAGAGCGCACACTCCCCGGTCGTCGGTAAGTCGGGCCGAAGAACACACTCGGTGCCAGGTGGAGGTCGAGCCACCTCCGAGGATAGGATTGGTCGCTTCGTCGAGCATGGTCACCGCGGCGCTCCGGTGAGGCTGCGATGGCGCACCGAGAGTGCCACCTGCACGGGGCCGAATGCCTCGCGTTCTGCTGGCGTTGCTGGCCGAGGCTGGTCACGCTCTCGAACCATGACGATGGCCGGATCGGGTTCATCGGTGTTCACGAACGAGGCGAACCGTTCAAGCCGCTCGGGATCGGCGAGCGTCTCCGCCCATTCACATGCGTACGTACGAACGTGGTGCTCGATCATCTCGACGAGGTCGTCGCCGATACCGAAGGAATCGTCCATCACAATCCGACGCATTTCGGCAGTCAGCGCGTGGCGGAACAGCGTTGACAGGTGTGGCCCGGTGACGTCGCCATGTTCGGCTGCTTTGAAGGCCATGCGGACCTGACCGAGAATCTCGGTTTCGCCCACCACGGCGGAATCGAGGCCAGCGGTGACACTGAAGAGGTGGTGAACCGCGATTTCGTTATAGGCGGAAAAGAGGTGCTCGGCGAATTCTGCCTGCCCGCGCCCGGAGAGCTCCATGAAGAACCGGTTGATGTCGGACATCGCACCGTGGAAGTTCCCGGAGACGGCGTACACCTCCGTGCGGTTGCATGTCGCAAGGATTGCCACCTCTGCCATGTGCGCGCTCGAAGCGAGGCGACGGATCGCTTTCGGAATCTCGGCGGCCGAAAGTGTCATGCGCTCGAAGATGCCGAGCGGGGTCACCCGGTGCTTGAAGCCGGCGACGAGCACCGAAGTCGGGCAAGGCGGCTGCGGGCGGCGGGTCTGATGGACAGCCGACGTGCAGTGGACGGCCCGGTACCCAAACCGGCAAAGAGGGTAACCAGGACCGTGTGACCTCCACGAATGCGTCGATCGGCACCACAAAGGAATTCCTGACACACTCGATCGTCGAAGCGGTGGGAGGGCCTGCGCGGCCGTTTGAGCCCGTCGACACCGAAAGGACTCGTCGCGAGATCGTGCGCCGAGGTAGCAGTCATGCGGGGGCGCGAAATGCCCGGATGGTACGCGATGCGACATGTGCCAAGACTGGGCCCACCGCTCGGGCTCGATCGAGCCACCAGAATGAGATCGTGGGCGCGTACCGTGAGCCGGAGTACCTGCCGTGGGACGGTCGCCGAGTTCCGCTCACGTTCGTCGGCGGTTACCTCGGCGCCGGCAAGACGAGCATCATCAACGATGTCTTGCTGGAGGCGAGGCATCGGGTCGCGGTGATCGTCAATGACGTCGGGGCCGTGAACATCGACGCTCGCTTGATTCGTCGTCGACGCGGCGACACGATCGAACTGGTCGACGGGTGCGTGTGTTGCTCATCGATCGACGGGATGGGCGCGGCGTTCGACCAGATCCGGGCTCGGCCAGAACCGCCCGACCACGTGCTGGTGGAACTGAGCGGGCTGGCTGATCCCGGGCGGATGGTCCCGTGGGGGAACTCGGCCGGCTTCATGCTCGATGGGGTTGTTGTGGTGACCGCAGCCGATCAGCCGGTGGCGGGCGCTCGTCCGGCTTGGCTGGAAGATCAGCTCGACAATCAACTCGCCCAAGCCGACCTCATCGTGCTCACGAAGACCGATCTTGTGTCGGCTGATCGGACGCTGGCGGAGACCGGTCGGCTCGCAAATGTCGCCCCGGGTGTGCCGGTAATCATGCGGGGGAACGGGGCCACGCAACCGGGGGCCGTCGCCCGGCTGCTAGCGCTTGGCGGTCGTCGTCCCGGCGGCCCGACTGATCTCGCTCCGCCGACGTTGTTCGACGCCCACGACGTGGCGATCGTTGCGGTGCCGCCGAATCTTGGCGAGGCGTCGTTGCGCGACTGGATCGACGGAGTCCTTCAGCGATACGGCACGACGGTCGTCCGGGGGAAGGGCATCGTGTCGACGAGCGACGCCGGACTCGTTCTCGTGCAGGTCGTCGGGCCTCGCTGCGAGATCACCCCGGTTCCCGCCCCCGAGCGGCAGACGCCGACCGATCTCGTCGTCATCACGTTGCGGTAGGCAACTCGTCATGTCAGCGTTCGCTGTGAGTTCGCCGAGGGGCACGAACTTGTGTCGACCGCGGGCGAGAGCGAGGAGCTTGACCATTTCGGCGCAGCGGATCGTGCCCGGCTCAGCTGATCTCGTTCACTCCGTCCCGCCCAGCGGCACGCAGCGAACAACAACAGACGGCAAGGCCCGGAGACTCGAACAAGGTTGATGCCTGCGGATCGTTTCCGGGCAGAAATGACTTCGCTGCGTCGTTGATCCAATCCGCCGGCAGGCCGAGTTCAGGTCGGTTCGCCGCCACCGTTGCGGCGATCTCGTACACAATCGCCTTGGGCTCGAAGACGCCATCGAGGTCCTTCGTCGAGCGCGAGGTCGAATACGCCAATGCCATCGCGGCGCCGCCGACCAAGAAGAGCGAGAGCGATACCTCTCTCCGCTCGGCCTCGGCGGCAACGTCGGCGAGCAGGTCGAGGATGACGGCTCGATCGAGACCGTCGGTTGATTTGCGTTCGGCTGGCATCAGACGTTGACCAGGGACGCTCGACGGATGAAAACGCCTCGGTTGCTGAGCGACGCCGGGTCTCGACGAACGCGGTCGGATGCAACGCCGGGAAGGAGGTGACGAACCACCAGCGGTCAGCGGTTGACCGCTCGGGTTCCATGGCCCAGGCTGGGACCGACACCCCATGGCGATAGGCGATGTCTTCGACGACTCCGGCTACCAGCGCGTCCCACCTGCGGTCGCCGGTGGGTCGCGGTGCCGCCGCGATGTTCTCGCTCACGCGCTGCGAGTCCCCACGGTCAGTGTCCATGATGAACTGGTACCAAACGAAGCAGGTCACCGGTGTTCTCGCCCGCATCAATACTCCGGGTCAACGACCTCCCGAGCGACAACGCGTCCATCCGATCACGATACGACGTGTCCGTCATCGGGTTGGTGCGTTTGCACGACGACGCGAACTTCATTCACTGCGTCCCGCAGGGCGGTACGCAGTGCACAACGTTGGCGCGGAGTTCGACGATTGTCGAAGTGGTCGGTTTATCCGAAGTGTTGTTCCAGACATGCGGCGACGGCGAGGACAACGTGATCCTTCCATCGTGGAGCGGCCACTTGTACTGCCAGGGGCAGTCCTGTGACGGGATCGAATCCGGCCGGAATACTGATCGCCGGCCACCGGCCAAGCTCCAGGCAAGGGTGTAGATGTAGTCGTCGCCACGGAGATCTCGACGAAGTGGTGCCACGTCGGCAACGACCGGTCCGATCACCATATCGAAGGCGGTGGCCGCGCCGGTCAGTCGACCGGTGAACCGGTCCCAGTCGCGTAGCTGCCGATCAGCATTGCGACCCCGAGAGTTCGGAGCGTTGCCAATACCGCTTCGTGATATCGAACGATTCATCCAAGTGCGGCGAGATCGGATCAACAATCGTGGCGCCGACGATACGAAGGGCGATCTCCGCCTGGGCGACCGCTGCTGGGGTGGACGGCGCCGGTGCCCACATGCCCGGTTCGTCGACGACGGCAACCCGCAAGTCTTCGATGCGAACCGAACGAGGATCGCCAAGCCCAATCGGGACACAGTCGGGGTCGATCCCGTCCGGACCGGAGATCACGGCGAGGATCGACGTAACGTCAGCTACGCGAGGAGCCATTGGTCCGATCACGGTGCGGCCGTCGCCACGGCCACCCACGCGCGGGAAATGCCCGGTCACCGGTACGAGTCCGAACGAGGGCTTGAACCCCGTCACTCCGCACCACGCGGCGGGGAGGCGCGCCACGGCGGTGGCGTCGTGGCAGCGTCGAGCCGGACGAGCGCAGCACGAATCGACTCCTGGACGGACACGCGCATCAGTTTCGCAGACCACGTCCCAATGTCACGGCAGCTTCACCTCGGGGTTCCGCCTGTCTCTTTTGGGTATCGGACGATGTCCAAGTGCGAGCGGCGAACGGCGTTGCGTGGGCTGACGGTGGTGAGCCCAGCCCCGCGGGGCAGGTCGCTGTACGCCAGCGCAAACACGAGCCGGCGACCGCTATCAACGAAGTAGTCAAGGGCGATGTCGGGATAGTTGTCGGCCGTCACCGCGGCTTTGGACAGCCCCCCGTTCGGAAGCTTGAAGATCAGGAAACTGACCGTGAACGTATGTGCGCGTCCATTGACGGATGCTCTGTTGTTCTTGAAGACGCTCGCGTGCGGGCCTTTCGATATCGCGTCGTAGTTGAAGCATGACGGGCCAGCCCCTTGCGGGCCGAATACGTCGATGCACAAACCACTGACTCGATGAGACCGGCTTGGGTCGCTTGTATCGGGGAGGGTCTGCTTGAACTCCGAGATGGATATGCGTTGCCCGCCAAGGGTGGTGCCCGACGTGAGAGCCTCGCGGGTCGGGGGCGTTCGCAAGACCACCACTGCTGCCGCAACGCCACCAGACAGGCTCACGGCGACAAGACAGGCGATCAGGGTCCTTGTTCGCCGGGTGCGGGTGTGGCGCGTTGCTCGATTGATCAACCCCTCAATCGGGGGGGCCGAGCGGTCAACGGAAGCGGCAAGTATTGCTAAACCGCGTCGCGTGCGCTGTTCGATATCATTCGTCATCGGAGTGCCTCTTTCAGCGTGGCGTTGCTTCTCGCAAGGAGGGACTTCACGGTCCCTGGACGACAGTTCAAGATGTCGGCGATCTGTTTCTCGGAAAGGTCTTCGTAGTAACGAAGAACCACGGCAAGACGTTGTCTGGGAGTCAACATCCGAAGTGCATCGCGGACCGCGGTTCCGTCTGGATCTTCGATGACGAGTGGTCCTGATAGAGCGAACCGGCGCTCGAGTTGGCGGCGACGGACCCAAGATCGGCATTGATTGACGACAGCGACACGAACCCACGCCGAGGGTGTGTCGACTCTCGACCAGTGGCGGTGAAGGCCGCTGAACGCATCTTGGACAATCTCTTCAGCGATCGCCGTTGAACCGGTCGTCAGAGCCGCGAGGCGGACCATTGGTTGCCACAATCGTTCGTACACTGCTTCAAACTCTTCGGTCCCGGCGTGTTCACTCATGCGGGTCCTTTCTGGATCCTGTTACTGAGTCGCACGAAGAGCGCAATCGGTTCCACACGTTGTGATCATGGTGTCACCGTTGCTTACCGGCAAAGAGGGTGGTCCCTCATCGTTTTGCAAGCCAGTGGCTGACAAGGGCGTTGGCGTGGCCGTGCCCGAGCCCGTGCTCGTTCTTGAGGAGAGCGACAAGTTCCATGTGTTTCGAACTGCCGGCACCAGCAAGGATTCCGAACCAATGCCCGACCGGATGCCCATAGGTACGCTCAATCGATGGGAAGTAGGACGCTGGACCCTTGACCTGTGGCGTGTTCGGTTGTGCGTCGGCGGTCATCGTGAAGTCTCGTCGAACATCTGTCCGATTCGGATGGCGTTCCCGAACGGGTCACGGATCCCGAAATCGATGCCGTACGGCTTCGGCGACGGCTCGTCGGTGATGTCGACACCACGGTCGCGAAGTGTTGCGAACGTGGCCTAGGCGTCATCGGTAGTTAGGCACAGCCAGCCGCCCATCGCACCCTTGGAGACGAGTTCACGGACTTGCGCGGCGGTGGCCTCGTCCATCGCCGGGGAGCCTGGACGTTCGAGCAGGATCTTGCGACCGGGGTCGCCGGGCACTCGAACGGTGAGCCACCGCATGAAGCCCAGGTCGATATCGGAAGCGATCTCGAGGCCGAGGGTGTCGACGTAAAAGGTGACGGCCTCGTTCCGATCAAGGACGAAAATTTGGGAACGGCTGATTGAGTTGTACATGCCACTGAGACTACGGATCGACCGTTGGGGATGCTTCTCCGAAACTGCTCGGTCGTACCCAGCGCTTCACGAAACAACCAGGCACATACGGAAACACTCCGCGAGTCCGGTACCTCGATGGCGACTCCCCCACGATCTCGGTGAACGTCCGACTGAATGTGCCCAGGCTCGAGAAGCCAACGTCCATACAGACCTCGGTGACGGACGTGTCGGTGTTGCGGAGTAGGAACATCGCTCGTTCCACGCGACGACGCTGTAGGTAGCGGTGCGGCGTCTCCCCGAACGTTTCCTTGAACCGGCGAATGAAATGCGCCGGCGAAACGAGAGCAACCTTCGCCAACGCCTTCACGTCGAGCTCGTCACGAAACGAACGATCCATGACGTCGCGCGCTCTACTCCCGCTCACTCACCACCGCAGTCTCGTCGCCGTACGGTCGTGGCGATACCGCTTCATCGCCGGGTTGCAGGATGCGGCTCGACCGGATCGCCGTGGTGGCGAGACAGCGATTCGAGGTCGGCGGGAACAAGGCGGCACGTGGGAGTCGTGCAAACTTGCAGTGTGCTGCGCTCGATCGTCGGGTTCCATCAAGACGAAGTGGGTGATTGGGTGGCAGACCTCGGGTGTTTGCACGGCCAGCATGTGCGCCACCGGCCACCGTTTTTGGTCCGCCCCTGGGTGCTGACCGAGTCGGGTCGAGCCGAGCGCCTCGGCTCGGATCTCGACTGCCCGCTTTGCGACCGGGCAGAAATCCCTCAGGGTCTGCATGTCGTTCGGACTGCCGGGCCCTTCGACGCCGCGACTTTGCCCATGGGCCTGCGCGCCGACCATCGGGTCGCTGACGGCAGGTGGGCCATGCTCAGGGTGCTGGAGGGTGCGGTCGGGTTCACGATGGACACGGACCCTCCAGTCGCCGTCCACCTCGCCATCGGTGATGAACAGGCAATTCCGCCGGGGGTGGCCCATCGCGTGATCGTCGAAGAGGGCATGCGGGTTGTGATCGATTTCCTCGAGAAGAAATTGACCAACGACATTGATGCCGGGTAGGAAAGGTCAATTACGAACGGCTCCGGGTACCGGCAACTCGTGGGCCCGGCGTCCGTCGGCGGACCCGGCCTGGAGGCACCGTGAACGCCGCACCCGCGACCGTCACCTCGTCCGGTGTGCTCGTGGACGCGCCCCCCGGTTCAGCGCCGACCGCCCGTCCACAGCCGGCGCCTCTGGTGATGACGCTGGTGTTCGTGTGAACGGGCCGACGATGGGACCAGCCGACGAGACGATGACCGACGTGTTAGCCGAGTACAAACCGGAAAACATCACGGCATCGAAGCTCGGCGGCGTGGACGGGAGTTCCTGAGCATGAATCGGTGGGGTGAACAGACGGTGCTTGCTCTGAGGAATTTCAGAGTCAGCGGGGAACCGTTTCCACTGGCGGTCATTCACGAACTTGCGATCATCAAGGCCGAAGCTGCACGAGCGAACGCCGCCTCGGGAACGTTGGACCTCGGCGAGCGCGATGTCGCCGGAATCATCCAGGCCGCCGACGCCGTGGCGCGAGGTGAGTACGACGACCAATTTCTCGTCGACGTCTTTCAGACAGGATCGGGAACATCGTCGAACATGAACGTCAATGAGGTCGTGTCGTCTCTCGCGATGGATATTGCCGGCACGGGCAACGCGATAC
>JANLQX010000186.1:0-2039 GCA_031368095.1 Actinomycetes bacterium
CAGGCTCGTCGCCTCACGCGATTGGTCACCACGCGCGGAAGCCACAAGGTGACGATTTTTGGATTTCCCATGCAGATGGTCGCCACACGCGATCGTCTCATGAAGTTTGTGGAAGTGCTGTTTGAGCCGAATCCTTACCAGGAAAATCCGTTGTTGCGCGGCTTCTACTTGACCAGTGGGACTCAGGAGGGGACGCCGATCGACCGTATTCTTGGGGCTGTGGGCCGGGCTTCAGGTCTCTCGGATGTGTCCCTCGCATCCTTTCTGCCGACTGAATCGAAGAGCTATTTCCTGAAGAGTCTGTTCACCGACATCATTTTTCCCGATCGCCAATTGGTGAGCCCCTCGTCGACCATCTATCGGCAGCGTGGGTATCTACGGATCGGGGCCGTGGTGGTGTCCGTGCTTCTCGTCTTGCTTGCCATCATCGGATTGGCCGTGTCGTTCATCAGCAATAAGCGTATACTGAACGAGACGCTTTCCTCCGCGCTGAGTGCGCCGCCTGCGGGATTGGACGACAGCCACATCGAGGAGAACGTTCGCTATATTGGGTCGCTGGGCAGCCAGTTTGAGGACATTCTCACGTATCAGCGGGACGGTGTGCCGCTTTGGTTGGCGGGTTTCTACCAGGGCTCTCGCATTCACGAGGTCGTCCAAGATCTCTATCTCCGGCAATTTACGCGACAGTTTTTAACTGTGACGAAGCGCGATATGGAGGAAGGACTTGGCCGGTTGTCGCCTCTTGTTGACGCGGGTGAGGCTGGAGATCACCACGAGTATGAGCACTACTACTCGCTCCTCAAAGTGTACGTTATGTTATGCAAACCCATCCATTTAAAGCCTGACTATTTGAATCGCTGGTTGAACGACTATTGGCAGGACAAGTTGAAACAGCTTGTCCATGAGCGTGAGGTTCCCCAAGATGTGCAAGACACGGTGCGGCAACAGATGGCGCTCTATAGTCAGTATCTCGCTCACGATGCAGGGAGTCAGGCCTTAAATGGGCCTCTCGTTCTAGAAGCCCAGCAGAAGCTCCGCCAGGTTCCTCGCGCGGAGCGCATCTACTCGCTGAGCCGTCTGGCAGCGCAGGACCTCGTCAAGCCATTCAGCGTGGAGTCGGTGCTTCAAGGGAGCCAACAGGGGAGTTTAGTGAGCGACTACACGATCCCCGGCAACTACACGGTCGCGGGATGGAAGGGGCCGTTTCAGGAAAGCGTGGCAAGAGTCCTCGTGGAAGCGGCGGAGGAAGGATGGGTCATCGGCGAGGCGGAGGTTGGACGCGAGAAGCTGGATAAAGGGCTCAAGAAACTCTACTTTCAGGACTATGTGCGGTATTGGCGTGAGTTCATTCGCTCGTTGCGCATTCGGCAAGCGGTCACGCCCGCGAATAGCGAGGAATTGCTCAGTCTCCTGTCCCAGGCGGATTCCCCATTGTTTCGTATCTTTGAAGCGGTGGATCGTAACACCCATCCCGAGCCGGCGGCGATGGGACAGTTACAGAATTCTGTCACCAGCCTGATCGAGAAGGTCAAGAAAGGGCTGGGAATGGAGGGGGCTTCGTCCCCCCTTCCTTCACCGAGAGACACAGAAGAACTCATGCGCCGAATGGGGGATCCGAGCGATTTCTCAGGGTCGGTCGCGCGCCGCTTCCAGTCCATCCACCACTTGATCACCGTAGCCAAGGATTCGAAAGAAGAGGCTCCGCTGATGCGCTACTTGACAGAACTGAATCAGGTGCACCAAAAGCTTCGGCCTATCTTGCGGGCAGAGAGTCCTCCCGCCGATACGAAGGCCATGGCGAAGAGCATCGTGTCAGGTGAGCCGAACGATGTCTCCTTGGCGATGAAAAACACCGACATGATCCTGCACAAGCTCGACCCCGAATTTTCTAACGACCTCTCTCTGCTGCTCAAAGAGCCGTGGTTGATCGCTGCGCGTGGCGTGCTTGAACGTGCCAAGGCCGAGGCGTCGAAGCGATGGGAAGCGGATGTGTATCAGGTATGCCAACGGAACGTGGAAGGGCACTTCCCCTTCCGGGC
>JANLQX010000195.1:0-2425 GCA_031368095.1 Actinomycetes bacterium
GCTCCTTGTGAGTTGGTACACACAAGGTAATGAAATGCGTTGAAAGATGTCAACAGTTCGTTGATGAAATTTACAAAAGGCGTCTAGGGCAGCAGTACAAAGCGTCCGCCGTTCAACGGCCGGAGCATCGTGAAGTGGCGATGGTCGAGCGTGAGGATCCGTCGGGTGCCGTACCGGCCGGCGAGCACCACCAACGAAGCGTCGGTGACGCCGACCTGCTGGTCGCGGTACCGCGCGATCACAGCGGCGCAGGCACGCACATCGTCTGTCCCGAGCGTGGCAAGCTCATACGCGCCGCTTGACAGTTCTTCGAGCATCGTGAGCTCCGCGTCGACGCCCAGACGAGTCCCGACCAGGTAGTCGAGTTCGGCGACAACGAAGGGCGACACGACCAGCACGTCGTCAGTAGCTTCGATGGCACGACGAACGGACTCGTGAGCCGGCTCGCGCCGATTGAAGAACGCCAGAAGCCCGCTGGTGTCGGCGATGATCATCGTTCCCCAAAGCCTGCGAGTAGTTCGTCGACCCGATCGGCCAACGGTTCCCCATCGAGCAAGCCCGGGCGCGGCCGAGGACGGCTCACGGCTTCGCTGACCGCATCACGAATGACCTTGGCCTCCGAACAGCCGCGCCGGCGCGCTTCACGCTCGATCGCCGACTTCAGATCGTCCGGCAGGTAGATCGTGGTCTTGTGCGTCATGCCATACATGGTACCCGCTATGGTACGTTCGGGACTGCTTGCAGGCCACCGGAGAATCCTCGTGGCCACACCTGTTGCGGCCGCAGCTGCGATTGGGGGTCAGGTGCCGAAGGGGTGGGGGTGCTGGGAGAACACGGCGACGGTCTGACGCAGCGGCACGAGATCTCGCCGGGGGGGACGGCGGGCGGCGTCGGCGACGACGGTGGAGGCAAACGTTCGTAGCTGCTCGAGTTCGGCCCGGAGTCGCTCGACTTCGGTCTCGAGCTCCATCACCCGGCGGATTCCTTCGAGATTCATCCCATCGGCGGCGAGATCTTGGATGCGGCGCAGACGCTCGATATCGAGATCGCTGTAACGGCGATTGCCGCCCTGGGTTCGCGCTGGCTGCACCAGACCGCGCCGCTCGTAAATGCGCAGGGTCTGGGGATGCATGCCCGACAGTTCGGCGGCGACGGAGATTACGTACACGGCTTGGGAACGTGAGCGCATGATCAACCCTCCATTCGTTCTCTCGGCGACACCGTAGTCGCTTCGGCCAATGCCTGGATCGCTGCCCGCTGAGCGTCGGTCAACTCGTCGGGTACTTGCACGTCAACCGTGACGATGAGATCGCCGGTGACCTTCGGGGTGACGATGCCCTCGCTACGCACACGGTGGCGCGAGCCGGACTGCGTACCGGGCCGCAACCGGAGCGTGATCCGCGGACCATCGAGTGTGGGCACATCGATATCGCCACCGAGAGCAGCTTCGGCGAACGTGATCGGCACTCGCACCGTGAGGTTGTTGCCGTCACGCCCGAACAGCTTGTGCGGCATGACATGGCACTCGACGATGAGATCGCCAGCGGGTCCGCCACTACGACCCGCGGAGCCGCGGCCCTTGAGCCGGATCTTCTGTCCGTCGGCCACGCCGGGCGGGATGCGGGCCTGCACTTCGCGCTGGCGTTTTTCGACCCCGCTGCCGTAGCACGTGGTACAGGCCTCTTCGACGAACACCCCACGCCCCCCACACGCCGTGCCTGGCGCGGACAGCGAGAAGAAGCCTTGGTTGTCGTCGATCACACCGCGACCGCCGCAACGCGAGCAGACCTTCGGACTGGTACCGGCTTTGGCGCCGCTACCGCTGCAGGTGCTGCACTGCATGTCGGTCGTGAGATACAACGTGGTGGTCAAGCCGCGGGCCGCGTCGGCGAATTCGAGCGTGAGCCGTGCCTCGACATCGGAACCGCGCTGGGGCCCCGCCGACGATGACGGCCCACCGCCACGACGGCCACGGCCGAACATCTGACCGAGCAGATCGCCCAGGCCATCGGATCCGACGTTGAAACTGTGACCACCAGGCCCGCCTCCGGGCGCGCCGAACCCGCCACCGGGCCCCGGGCCGAGCCGCCGGACCTCGTCGTACTCCTTGCGCTTTTCCTCGTCGCCGAGCACGTCGTAGGCGGCACTGACCTCTTTGAACCGGTCTTCGGCCGCTGGATCGCCCGGATGCGTATCGGGGTGGTTTTGGCGCGCGAGCGACCGGTATGCCTTGGTAATCTCTTTCGGGGTTGCGGTCTCGGTTACCCCGAGTCGCTTGTAGTAGTCCGTATCGAACCATTCACGCTGTGCTGCCATCGCTCGTCACCTCCTTCTACTTCGATCTCTTCGTTCGATCGCCCGCCGACTTTGGTCGTGGGATGTGGGTGTTACACCAATCACCTCCCAAACACGCAGCTGGGGCGGG
>JANLQX010000253.1:0-3462 GCA_031368095.1 Actinomycetes bacterium
CCCATCTACGCCCGTTTGATGCGGGCCCAAGTGCTGTCGATCAAAGGACGTGAGCACATCGAGGCAGCAGTGTCGATCGGGGCCACCCGAGGCCGTATCTTGCGTCGCCACATTCTTCCGCTGTCGTTTACGCCTGCACTGGTGAACGCCACCATGGATCTGGGTCAGGTGGTGATCCTCACTGCCACCCTCAGCTTTCTCGGTCTGGGGGCCAAGCCGCCGTCGCCGGAATGGGGCGCAATGATCACCGAGGGGGCGAAGTTTTTCTATCAATGGTGGGTCGCCGTTGCGCCCGGGCTGGCCATCCTCACCATTGGCTTGGCCTTCAACTTCCTCGGTGACGGCCTCCGTGATGCTCTCGATGTCCGTGGTCGCCGGTGATTCCCGTGATTTCCGACGAGCCGCTCCTGGTCGTCCGAGATCTCGACGTGCGCTTCGCGGTCACCGACGGCTCGGTGCACGCCGTGCGCGGCCTCGACCTCACGGTGCACCGTGGCGAGGTGGCCGCCATCGTCGGCGAGTCGGGTTCCGGGAAGAGCGCCACGATGCTGGCGGTACTCGGCCTTCTCGATCCGAACGCCACCGTTTCCGGGTCGGCCTGCTTCGACGGCACCGAATTGCTCGGTGCTTCGAATGCGGTGCTTCGTCGGCACCGCGGCGGTCGGATAGGCATGATCTTTCAGGACCCGATGACCTCGCTGAACCCGGTGCTCACCATCGGCCGGCAGATCGCCGAAGCGGTCATCACCCATCAGAAGGTCACCCCTTCGCAGGCCGAAGCCAAGGCCGTGGAGCTCCTGGATACAGTGGCGCTTCCCGATGCGGTGAACCGTTGCCGGGCCTATCCGCATGAACTGTCGGGTGGCATGCGGCAACGGGTCATGATCGCCATCGCTCTGGCCAACGATCCCGACATCCTGATTGCCGACGAGCTGACAACTGCGCTCGACGTGACGATCCAGGCGCAAATTCTCAGTGTGTTGCGCGATCTGCAGGTCGCCCGCGGTCTCACGATCGTTCTGATCACCCACGACCTGGGAGTGGTCGCCGGCCTCGCTGACTCGGTGCATGTGATGTATGCGGGGACCATCGTGGAGGCGGGCCCGGTCGTCGACATGTTCCATCGCGCCAACCATCCCTACACCGCCGGTCTGCTCGGATCGATCCCTCGGCTGGACCGTCCCGAAATGGAACTGGTGCCGATCGGTGGGATACCACCGTCTTTGCGGAGCGACCCCGATGGTTGCGCGTTTGCCCCGCGATGTCGCTACGCAGTGGCGACCTGCACGTCGGAAGTCCCGCCGCTTCGACGAGTCGGCGCGCTCGACGTGGCGTGCGCAGTCCTGCCGTTTGCACACCCCCCTCAGACCGGAACACGATGACGGCGGCCGACGAGTCTCTGTTGCAGGTGCGCGACCTGGTGAAGTCGTTCCCGGTTCGCCGCAACGGTTGGCGTGACCGTCACCCCCACGACGTGCAGGCGGTGGCGGGGATTTCGTTTGATGTACGTCGCAACGAAACGCTTTCACTCGTCGGTGAGTCGGGCTGCGGCAAGTCGACCACGGCGCGTTGCGTGCTGCGCATCGTGGAGCCGACGAGTGGTTCCGTACGTTTCGACGGTGTGGAACTCACCACGCAATCGACGGAGAACCTGCGGCGGATGCGGCGGCGATTTCAGACGGTGTTCCAAGACCCGCAGGCGTCGCTCAACCCGAGGATGACCGTTGGTGACATCGTCGGTGAGCCGCTTGTCGTCCACGGACAGACGGGCGACGATGTCGACGAGCGCGTGCACGAGTTGCTCGACCTCGTGCAACTGGGTTCGGGCGCGATCGACCGGTTTCCGCACCAGTTCTCGGGCGGGCAGCGTCAGCGCATCGGCATTGCGCGAGCCCTCGCCTTGAAGCCCGACCTCCTCGCCCTCGACGAGCCGGTTTCGGCACTCGACGTAAGCATCCAAGCGGAGATCATTCGCCTGCTCCAACATCTCCGCGATGAGCTCGGGCTGGCGTATCTCTTCATCGCCCACGACCTCTCGGTGGTCCGTCACCTGAGCGACCGGGTGGCGGTGATGTACTTGGGAAAGATCGTCGAGACGGCGCCAACCGCTCAGCTCTATTCGTCTCCGGCTCATCCCTACACCACGGCCCTGCTGTCGGCCGCGCCGATCCCCGATCCGCTGATTGAGCGTGGCCGCGAACGCATTGTGTTGTTCGGCGATCCGCCGACGGCTGCCGATCCACCATCTGGCTGTCGATTCCGAACGCGCTGCTGGAAGGCGCAAGACCTATGTGCGCATAGCGAGCCGTCGCTGGTCGACATCGGCGAAGGCCAGCAGGTCGCCTGCCACTTCCCGATGCATTCGCTGCCGACCTAGGCGATACGCGTAGCTCCGACCGGCGGAGTGTCGTCTGGGCCGATGTCACGCAGGGCCCGCAAGACGTCGACGGCCTCGGCGATGTTGGCGGTGCACCGCGAGAACAGACGATTGGCATCAACGGCAAAGAAATTTCCGTTCCGCACCGCCCGGAGCGACGCCACGTCGGATCGTTCGACGAGTGACTTCGCTTCGGTCGTGGCCTGGTGCAGGTCATACCCGCACGGACAGAAGACGAGCAGGTCGGGATCAGCCGATGCGATTTCCTCCCAGGTCGACCGACGCGATGCCGAACCGGCATCAGTCAATACGTGGTGAAGGCCGGCGGTTGCCACCAGTTCCGGTACCCAGTGTCCGCCGAGGAACGGTGGTTCGCCCCATTCGAGGGTGAGCATCGATTTGGTCGCGGGTACCTTCACGCTCGCCGTGGGTGTCTTCAGTCGGGCGGCGACCGCAGCAATGATTTCGGTTGCTCGTTCGGTGACCCCGAGGGCGTCGCCAAGACGAAGGAGATCTGCGTACATACCGTCGACGGACGTGGCGGTCAGCATGACGAGACGGGCGCCCGGGGCAACGTCGCACATCACTGCGAACGCATCGTCGGCGTTCACCGCGCAGACGTCACACACGTCTTGGCTGACGATGATGTCGGGAGCGAGTTGGCGAAGCAGTTCGCGGTCGGTTCGGTAGAGGCTGATTCCGGCGGCCACAGACTCGTTCACGATCGTGTCGATTTCCAGCGGCGACAATGACGGCCCGTCGACAGTGGGCGGAGGGATCACGCTCGAGGTGAGAACGGGAAGACCAGCCGCCTCCGGATGGTCACACTCGTGCGACACGCCAACCAGGCAGGAGCCGAGTCCAAGAGCGGCAACGAGGTCGGTGCCCGACGGGATGAGACTGGCAATACGCATCGACCCAACCTAGGTCCCACTGGCGCGAATCACTGTCGGGAACGAAGTCTGCGAGGGTGGGAACCGTGGAGCCCGACCGGATCGTCGAATCGAAGATGCCAACGACAAAGCTCCGACACAAAAAGACGCGGGCGGCGGTGGTGGTCGGAGCGGTCGCGGCGCTGGCGGCCG
>JANLQX010000268.1:0-9057 GCA_031368095.1 Actinomycetes bacterium
CGGCTATGGGCGCCCTGTCGATCGACACCATCCTCCCGGCCTTTCCGGAGATCCGCCGCTATCTCGGCCTCGCCAGCGACTCCACTCGGGTGTCGCTCCTCGTCACCGCCTACATCTTGGGTATGGGCCTGGGCCAGATCCCAGCCGGCATCATCTCGGACCGTTTCGGCCGCAAGCGCACCCTTTCGGCCTTCGTGGTGCTCTATATGGTCGGCGTGGTCGGCACTATGGCCGCACCGTCGCTCCCGCTCATGGTGCTCGCCCGCATCGTTTGGGGCCTCGGCGGATCCGGGCCCCGGGTCGTCGCCATTGCCATGGTGCGCGATTCCCACGAGGGCGTCCGGATGGCCCAGGTGCTCTCCTACGTGCAGTCGATCTTCGTGATCGTGCCCGTCCTCGCGCCGACACTCGGCGCCATGGCCCTGCATGCTGGGGGGTGGCGAGCCACGGTCGCCGTCCCCGCCGCCATTGCCGTCATCCTCGTCGTGTGGATGCTGCGAATACCAGAAACACTCCCGCTTGGTCGACGCCGAGCGGTGAACGCTCCCGCGATCCGGACGGCATTCGCGCCGGTGATCCGCCATCGGCCCACGGCTCTGTACGCCCTCGCCATGGCCTTCCTGTTCGGGTGCATCTCGTCGTATATCTCGCTGGCCGAAACGATCATCGATGACGTGTACGGCCGAAAGTCGGCTTTCCCGATCATCTTCGGTTTCATCGCCGCCAGCATGGGGGTCAGCACACTTCTCAACGCTCGGCTCGTTGGCCGCCTGGGGCTTGAACGGATGCTCACGCTGATGCCGCCTATTGCTGTCGCTCTCGCCGTCGGCCTGGCCGGACTATGCCGCACGCAGAATGGTCGTCCACCTTTTCTGGTCTTTGCCGTGGGGATGGCCGTCCTCCTTTCGGCGCAAACCCTCATCACTCCCAACGTCAGCACCCAAGCAATGACTCCGCACCGCGAACTGGCGGGAATGGCCGCCGGCGTCACCGGAACGATCTCCACCATCGGTGGAGCGATCCTTGGGACTGCCGTGTCCCAACTCCACGACGGTTCAACCCGAACGCTGACCACCGGTATCGCCGCTTTCCTGCTGGCGGCAACGGCGCTCATCAGACTCGCCCGGCGAGCGGAGAAGCGACTCGTCACCACCGTCAAATTCAGCCTGCCTGAGGCTCCCCTATGTTAACCACCGCTTCGAGTTCCTCAATGTATCGATTCATCACAACCGCGACTCGAGAAGCAGGAACCTGGCTATCCAACGCCCGAATCGCCATTTCCGTGCCGGCGGTCGAAGGGGACCGGAAACATCCGAGACCGGGGATCACCAAGAAGAACTTCCCGAATCTTCACTCCCACATCCTCAGCCGATTGCGTTACCATCAGCCGATAGACGTCAAGAGCATCTTTGTCTTTCAGGCGGTGTGGTCGGTTCCTGTCTGCCGATCGCTCTCCAATCTTGTGCGCCTTGGCGATTAGGAGAGCGGCCGATCCCGCCACCTTCACATCAATACTGCGTCCATCGGCAGCGTCTAACGCCGAAATCTTCGAGATGTCAAAATCGACAATCGCGGCCTCTATTCCGCGTGCTTTTCTGAGCGCATTCCTCGCGTGCCCCGGAAGCGGAGCGCTCCGCCTGGTATGGGCCAGCGAGAGTGTCTCAGGGACGATGAGGTCGACAGGGGTCGGTTCGCCATCGTCGGAACTTGGGGCCAACCAGATCCCTGGCTCTCGAGCGTGGTGAACGTAGCCCGCAGCGACGAGAAGCGTTTCGATCGGCGGCGCCAGAGCAAGTAACGAGGGGTCGATCGCGAGATCGCTATCAGTGGTGAATGGAGCGATTGCAAGATCGGCATCCCCGGTATGCAGGTACACAGCCTGCGCTCCTATGACAACGAGCGATTCGATGTGGTCGCGGAGCACCACAAGTGTGTCGAGCAGAACTCGCCGCGCGCTCGGACGTAGGTAGGGTCAAAGCTCAGCCATCAGGAACCTCTCGTTTGCCGCAGCTCGAGCGACGCAAGGCGCCATTGATTTTCGCGGCTGAGCATCCACTGGACAATGGAGGCTCCCTCGGACGGCATACGACCGGAGCCGGTCAGACAGTCAATTGCGACCTGCGAAATCGCCGCGCAGCGAACGTCACTTTCCAGTCTGGAACGCTCCCATACGACTGGGTCAAATGCTTCGAGCAACACAACATTAGCGCCCTCCTCAGATGGTAAAAGGCCGAGCTCTTTCGACGTGGTGGCAATATCCCTCGCATACATCACGAGTTGCATGGGGGCGGCCACGCGCGTCTCCTCCGGGGCAGCAAAAGATCCTGTGACAAGAAGACTGGCTTGATCTCTTAGGTTCTCAAACTCACTGCGAAGACTTCCCTTAGCAATAAAAAGGGATCGCTTATTTGTTTTCATTAGGGAGTAATTCTCGGCCCAAAGATCAAGAGTTCCTTTGATATCTACCTCGGCGACTTGGCCGCGGTGACCACGATAAATTACCCCGAAGTCATGAAGCGCCGCCAGTATCCTCGATACGTTGCCCGCGTCAATAGCAGTGGACTGGGCCAGTTCCGTCACGGAGTACGGCGGCCGAACGTCCACGAGAGTCCGAATTACTCGTGCAGCATGACCCCCTCGGAGCCCGGCTCGTTGAGTCCCCAGCGGTCGTCTCGTAGGGCTCTTTTTTGCGCCCTCCGTTTCTATGTAGACCGCCGGCGACTTCAGGCGAATCAGAGCATTCCCCGTGAGATCGAGGTAGCACAGGTCCTCGGCTCGTAAAGCCTCCCGTGCCTGACGCGACAGAAACGGGGCAACGACGAGAACGGGCATGTCGTAGATCGCAGATCGCATCCGGCGAAACGGGCCTCCCGTTAGTTCCGCCACCGACTTCGGCGTCACCTCCTTCCGGAGTTCGACGAAGACTCGGTTCGACGAATGGCTCGTTCGTATCGTCAGGATTGCGTCCGCCCGCACGTCACCTTCTGAAGCTTGCTGTTCCACCTCAACAACTGCGTCAAGGAGACGACTCTTCAGCCAGACCACGGCAGCAGACAACAATGTTGTGCCTAGCTGTTCGTTGTTCACCTCCTGCAACCTAGCAGAACTGCAATGTTGTGAAAGCAAAAAGATTGTATCGAGCTTGCAAGAACAGGTTTGCACGTTTCAGACTCGCCCGGCGACCGGAGAGGTACTAGGGCAATCACCTAGGTCCTCAAGAAGCGTAAGGGCTCCTACAGGAGGCGAATGACCCGGTCGATAGGCCGGTGTGCCCATTTCGGCTGATCCTCACCCGCGCCCTGTCTTCCGCAGCCGCCTTGCCCTCATTGCCGCCGCGCTCTTCACGGTGTCGGCCGTGGTCGTTCCGGCCGACCCAGCCTCAGCGGCGCCGACCCTGGCGGTCGTTGCCAGTGGTCCGGGTTCGATCCTCCAGGGCGGTGGCGTCGCGTACACGCTGCGGGCCTGCAACGGCAGCGGCCCCGACGCCTACAACGCATCGTTTCGCGCTGTACTCCCGGCGGGAGTCACCTACTCGAGCACCACCGGAACGACCGTTACCCCCCGCTCGTTCGCCAATGCCCCCAGCGTCGGACTCACGACCCTGGTGTGGGACAACGTCGCCGACCTCCAGACGAACGTCTGTCAGTCGATCGGGTTCAACGCCAGTGTCAACGCCACCCTCAACCCGGTCGGCAGCGTGCTCACCGTCAACGCCAACGGCTACGCCAACACCGACCCCCGCAAACTGGTGAGATTCACCAACGGCGTCGTCGACCCGACCACCGCACCGGGCGCCGGGACCGCGGCACCGGTGAATACGACGGTCATTCCCTACCGACTGACCAAGGCCGGCGGCGGCGAATTACTGCGCGGTTCGCACAACCAGTCGTCGTTCACCCTGACGCTGACGAACAACCAGACGGCGCCAACCGGCACCTTCGTCGTGGACGACTTCCTGCCGCCCAATCTCGAGCTCATCGGCTGCACCGCCACCGACAACACCACCGGCACCACTGTTGAATACACCGGCGCCGCCCGCCTCACGCCGGCGGCTTGTGTTTACAGCGGCCCGCTCGGAGCCCCGACTGTCTCGGTGACCACCCTCGACGGCGCCACGTTGGTCAGTCGCGCCGACGGCACGTCGTCGACACCGCCGATCGGCACCACCTGGGTGCGGTGGACCTTCCCCGCACTCGACGAACTCCCGGCCGGCGGGATCGAGACCATCACGTACCGCGCCGCCATTCCCCTGCGGGAAAACCGGCCGTTCGCAACGACGCCGACTCCGCCGACGGCGGCGAGCGGGCAACAAGGCGCCAACCTTGACAACAACACCGGACCGTTCACCGAAGAGGCGCAAGTCAATCCGTCGACCGACGCCGACGGTGGCGAGCAGACCGGCACCAACATCGCGAAGTCCGGGGCCGTCTACACCGGCCCTCGCGTTTCTGGTGCACCTACCGTCTACGGCGACAGCGCGTCATCGAGTTTTCAGGCTGAGGACCTGGCGATGGGCAAGTCGTCGGCCGGGTCGGTCGTGCACGGCCAGAACCTCACTAATACCTTGACGGTGAAGACGAGTGAGTACCGACGCGTCGACAACCTGACCATCACCGACCGCATGCCGAACGGCACGTGCCCGCAGGGTATGGCCACACCGATCGATGCCGGATGCACGTCGGCCAACCCACCAACGGTGACCATTAACGGCACGCCGGTCACGGTGAACTCACCCTTCTTCAGCAGCGTCACCGTGCAGGGTGGAACGAGTTACCGGGTCACCTGGGATTCGACCACGGTGCCAGCGCTTGCCTCGGTCGGGCCGAACTCGACGATCGTCGTGACCTTCGCTTCGAAGGTCCGCAAGACCTACCTCGGCGGCGGTGCCGTGCTGACCAACGATGACCTCACGAACTACTCCTACGTCAATGGGCAGGAATACAAGGAGACGGCCAGCGGCGCCTTGGCGGCAACCCTTGGCGCCCAGCCCGACGGACAGTTCATTCAGGACGACGCGTCCGCACCGGTCGCCGGCATCACCCTCGAACTGTCCAAAAAGGTATCGGTGCGAGCCAGCCTGCCCGCCACCGCCATTCCGATAACCGCCGCCGCCGGTGACACCTGTGCCAACGCCGGCCCGCCGACACCAGTGCTCTATGTCGACGGGAACGTGCCGCAGTACAGCCTTGGCGATGTGGCCTGCTTCAAGCTCCGCGCCAAGATTCCGGCCAACATTTCTGCCGCCGGCGTGAAGGTCGTCGACTTCCTTCCGCGCGGCATGCGCTATATCCCCGGTTCGGCCCGGTACACCACGGCCAATACCGTCAGCGTGCCGCCACCGACAACTCCCGCCGGTGTCGCACCGCAGCCGAACGTGTTCGCTCCGGACTCACCCGACACCAGCGCGACCTACGGCGGCGGGACCCTCGAATGGCCGATCGGCGACGTCGGTAACCTGACCGGAACCGGCGAGATCTTCGAGGTCACCATCGCCACCGAGATGGTGACGTTGCTCGACATTCCTGACAACGACCTCGTCAACAACCTGCTCAAACTGGTGTCGACGAACACCGCCGGCACGCTGTTCAACCAGCGCGCCGAGTCGGGCGCCAACATCGACACACCGATACCGTTGCTCACCAAGGGGGTTGACAAGGTCCAACGGCCGAGAACGGCAACGCCCACCTACCCCACCGACTACGACACCCCATTCGCTTCGACCGGTGCCAACCAAGGTGACGGCACGCCCGTCGTGGCGTTCGATCAGGTGACCTATCGAGTCGACGTCACTAATCCAGCCCCGATCGGTCGCGACCTCAAAAACACGGTGGTGTGGGACAAGCTTCCGTCGACGCCGTCGAGTCCGCATGACCTCACCTGTGCGAACGTCGTTGACCCCTCCATCTCCGACGGCGGCACGTGCGTCTCGGCGCCGTTCCCGCATATCGAGTGGACGATTTCTTCGCTCGCCCCGTTGGCGACCAAGACGCTGCGGTTCCGGGTGGTGATTCCGAACGGCATTACGTCGGGGTCCGTGGAGAAGAACGGGGCGGGGATCACCAGTTATCAGTACCCCGTCAATACCGTCACTACTACGCACACCTACATTCCCGCGACAAACCTCGACCCCTCGCTGATTCCCAACCTTCTCGTCGATCTCACCGATTCGGTGAACGTGATTGCGTCGTCACCGTCGATGACAAAGACCGTCACCGCGCCGACCTGTCTAGGGGCCGGCTGTGTCCCGAAGGCCCGTATCGGTGACCCGGTTTCCTATGTCGTCACCGCCGACGTTCCGAGAACCAACATCATCGATGGTCACCTCCTCGATTCCGTGCCATCGAACCTCACCGACGTCACCTGGGCGGCGAAGCTCGAACGAGATGGTGTCGACATCACCGCCGGCAATCTCACCGCCACCAGTGGTTCGGGCAACAGCATTGATGTGCCTCTGAAAAACCCCTACGACAACACCGTCGACGTCGGCATCATCACCCGCATCACGCTGACTATCAACGCTCGCGTGGCCAATGTGGTCGCCAATGTCGATGGGCTCACCGTCACCAACAAGGCGCAGTACTCGTCGCGTCCGACGATCGGCGGCACACCCGTGGTCCGAGATTCCCCGAACGCCGACATCACGTTGATCGTGCCGAACGTAACGATCGGCAAAGCCATTTTCTCAAGCTCACCGGCGCGCGTGCCTCAGCAGGGCGTCCTCGCCGCCGACACGATCACCTACGAGCTCACCCTCACCAACTCGGGGACTGGTCGGGCGAATCGCGTCGGCCTCAACGACGTCGTCCCGGCCAAGCTCACCCCGAGCGCCGCGATCCTCATCGATGGCGCCGCCGTCACCGGCGCTGACTCGGCGTCGTTCACCGGTCAGATCCTCAACGCGGTGATCGATCAGATCGATGCCGGTTCATCGCGCAAAATCCGCTACACCGTGACGGTAGACAGTCCCGTGACTCCCTCGCCACTGCTCACGGTCGGGCTGACGAACACGGCAACGCTCACGACGTATCAAACCCTGCCTACGGATCCGACGAACCCCCGCATCCGAGTCGTCACCCCGAACACCAGTGTGACCAAGACCGTGTATCCCCTGGCGAAGGTCGGTGACCTGGTCTGGTCCGACGTAAACGGCAACGGCGTGCGCGACTCCGGGGACAACGGCCTCGCCATCACCGGTGGCGTGACGGTAAAGCTGACCGGCACCGACATTCTCGGAAACCCCGTGTCGCGAACGACAACATCGGACCCCTCCACCGGCACCTATCTCATTGACCAGCTCATGCCGTCGAGCGCCAGCGGCTACGTGGTCGAGTTCGTGCGGCCATCCACTCTGTACTTCTCCCCGCTCTCGGCCCCCACTACCCCGCTCACGTCGGACACCGATTCTGATGCGGCGATCGGAACGGGCAAGACCGCGGCGTTCGTGGTGAAGTCGAATGACAACATCACCACCATCGACGCCGGTCTCTACGTGCCGGCGGTCATCGGCGACTTCGTGTGGATCGACCTGGACGCCGACGGTATCCAGGACTCCGGCGAGACCGGCCTGGCCGGGGCGACCGTGAACGTAACGGATTCATCGGGCCTTTCAGTGAAAGATGGTCTCGGGATAACCATAGGTGCACTTACGACTACCTCGACCGGGGCGTACTCGTTCGGAGCTCTGCCGCCGGGCACGTATCAGATCAAGGTGATCCCGCCCGTTGGCTACTCACTGAGCCCGAACGATCGGCTCTCCGACGACACGGTCGACTCCGACGTGACGGCGGCAACAAATCGCACCGGTTCGGTCACTGTTGCTGCCGGGGAGACGAATAACTCGCTTGATGCCGGCTTCTTCAAAGCCATCACCATCGGCGACAAGGTCTGGATCGACCTCAACGCCAACGGCGTGCAGAACGCGGGCGACACGACCGGCGTGAGCGGCGTGACCGTGACCATGGCGGGTGCGGGACTCGACGACGCGTTCGGCACCGGTGACGACATCGCCGGCACGGCCACGACGAACGCCAGTGGCGTGTACTCGTTCACCAAGTCGGGCACCAACAACACCGGCGCCGCCCTGCCGCCGGGCAAGTACCACCTCACGTTCACGCTTCCGTCGACGTATGAGTTCTCACCGGCCGCTGCCGTCGGCGCCAAGGCGTCCGGCACCGACTCCGATGCGAACGCCACGTCGGGTCTCACGCCGGACTTCACCATGGCCAACGACGAGGCCACGACCAACATCGACGCTGGTCTGTGGAAGCGCGCGTCGATCGGCGACTTCGTATGGGAAGACCTCAATGCCAACGGTGTACAGAACTCGGGCGAAGTCGGGGTGAGCGGCGTGGGTGTCGAACTCCTCGACTCGACCGGTGCGTCCTTCGGCGTGCCCGTCACCACGACCACGAATGGATCCGGAGCCTGGTCGTTCACCAACCTCGTGCCCGGTGACTACCGGGTAAAGTTCACGCCGCCTATCGGTGGCGGATGGCAGTTCAGCCCGACCGGTGCGGGAACCACGAGCACGGACTCGAACCCCGTTCCGACGACCGGCACCACGGCGTCGGTCACGCTCAACTCCGGTGTCAACAACATCACCATCGATGCCGGCATCTACCGATTCGCCACCCTCGGCGATCTCGTGTGGGAAGACATCAACGGCAACGGTGTGCAGGACTTGGGCGACAACGGCGTCGACGGGGTCACCGTGAAGCTTCTCGACTCGGCCAACAACCCGGTGCTCAATGGCGCCACGCCGATCACCGCGGTGACCGCGGGCGGCGGTCTGTATTCCTTCCCCAACCTGATCCCGGGTACGTACAAGATCCAGGTGGTGTCGCCGACCGGTTGGGCGCCGACGATCCTCAATGCCGGCGGTGCGACCGACTTCACCGACTCCGACATCGACCGCACCACCGGCATCTCCGATCCGGTGACGCTCATCTCCAACCAAACCAACAGCTCACTCGACGGAGGCATTGTTCAGACGGTCACCATCGGTGACCTCGTATGGGTAGATACGAATGGCAGCGGCGTGCGCGACGCCGGCGAAAA
>JANLQX010000290.1:0-5472 GCA_031368095.1 Actinomycetes bacterium
GGTGGTGCGCAGCCCGTCGAGGGCCGCCCACCGATGATCCGCCGCGGGAACCGCGCATGAACACGGGTCTTCGTTGCGGTCAACCCCACACGTGGGGCAGAGCCCAAGACAGTCGTCTCCACAGAGTGGAGCCAAAGGCAGGTCGAGAAGGATAGCTTCCCGGGCGACCAGTTCGAGATCGACGCTTTCATGGCGGACGGGATAGGTCTCGCCTTCGACCGGATCGGCGCTGTAGAGCTCCCGGAAGGTTGAACTGGTCAACCCGGTGATCGGGGTGAGGCACCGACGGCAGTTGGCCTCCCACTCGACCCTGGTGTCGCCGGAGGCGAGCACGCCATCGGACACTGCTTCGAGGACGACGTCGATCTTCAGGGTGGCGCCCGCCGGTACGACGGTCTCGGTCACGAGCATTTCCGAGGTCGGTCCGCTCAGATGCTCGGTCCGTCGAGACGACGGCCGGTGCACAAGATCGGCGACACTGACGACGAATGGCGGCATAGAGGACCCGAAATCTTAGCGGTTGGCGTTGGACGCTGGTTCGGTCGGAGACGACGCCCACAGCGGTGACGATGCTTTGACAAACCGATTGAGGATGCGAATGGTCGCGACGACGTTGTCGCCGTTGCGAATGGTGGCGTCCGTCCACAGAATTTCGGTCTTCGGACTGTCGGCCACGGCGGCGATCTCGATGGTTACCGCGTAGTCGTGGTCGACCATGACGGGGCCGTCGACATGGGTGACTTCGAGAGCGCCCCACATGCCGACCGCAGGACCCAGTTCCGGGCCGAGAAGGTCGGCCGTGGCCGAGGCGACGAGGTCGATAACGGCACTCGGCGGGGCCACCGGACCGCCCCAGGGCGAGGCGCCCCGGTACCAGTCCAGGACCTCGGTGATGCGGCGCTCGCAGCCACGTTGCAGTCGATCAGCCGGGGTGCGGACGACAACCGGTCCGAGGACCCGTCCGCGAACCATTCCGGCCAGGATTCGAGCGGACGACGGATCGTGGCGAAGGTCGCGGCCGCCGAGTTCCGTGGGGTTCGCCGTGTCCCCGATACTGGCCGTTCCCTCCCCCACCAGGGTGGCGTCGGGCGTTTCGATGCGGACGCGGAGCGTCTGGTTGGTGAACGGACGTAGTTCGTCGACCGGTTCGGAGGTGATCGCCAGCGTGGGTTCGCCGTCGGTCGTGGCATGCCGGAAATAGATCGAAATTCCGCCGGACACGAACCATTCCGGGCCGAAGGCGTCGATCAGCATCGGCACGAAGGTGTCGAGGTGCGCCGAGCCGGCGATGGTGCCGCCCCGAAACCCGAGGTCTTGGGCGGTGGCGTCGTCGTGGATCCCGCCAGGGTCGTTGTAGTCGGCGTTGGTCGGATACACGACGCGGCCCCGGCGTTCGCGAGTCTGGGCGGTCATCCGCTGCTCCTCACGTCACGGAAGGCCACGTCGGTATCGACGGAGAGATCCTTGGGAAGTCCAAGGAGACGCTCGGCGATGATGTTGCGCTGGATCTCGTCAGTTCCCCCGGCGATCGATGCGCTTGGCACCGAAAGGGCGAAGTCGACGAGTCGTTCGGCGGCCTGCGCGTCGGAGTGGTCAGAACCGCCGGGGCGGTCGGGGTGACCTCGGTGTCTGAGCATCGCGTCGGCGCCGAGGAGGCCGAGTCCGAGCTGACTCGAACGGCGCAGATCATTCGTCCACCCCAGTTTGGCGAGCATCGCCGTGGGCGCACCAGTTCTCGACCGCGCCCCGGACCACTCGGCCACCCTTTCGTGCGCGTAGACGTCCGCCAGTGTTTGGCGCGCCACCGCATCGTTGGACCTTCGGTACGTATGCGCTACTTCGGCGAGAGCGTCGAACCGACCCGCAGCGGCTTCGTCTTCGGTCTGGCCGCGGTGCCTCGCCTCGGTCACGATGTCGCCGACCATGCGATCGAGCTGTCCACTCGGTATGCCCGCTTCGGCTCGAACGAGTCCAGCGGCTTTCGACGACGCGAGGCCAGCCCGCTCGTAGCCGAGGGTGGCGACCGCTACGGCCCAACCGCCGTTGGCGTCACCGATCCGGTCGTCGTCGGATACCCGAACATCGGTGAGGAAGACCTCGCTGAAATGCGACCGATCATTCATCTGCTTCAACGGCCGGATCTCCACCCCAGGCTGTTCGAGGTCGACGATGAAGTACGACAATCCACGATGCTTTGGCACATCCCAATTCGTACGCGCAATGAGCATTCCCCGACGTGAATACGGCGCGCCCGACGTCCAGACCTTCTGCCCGTTGACGATCCACTCGGCGCCATCTTTATCCGCGCGCGTACGAAGTCCGGCGAGGTCGGAACCGGCGCCAGGCTCCGAAAAAAGCTGGCACCATCCTTCGGTTCCGTCGGCGAGCGCTGGCAGAAGGCGGGCCCGTTGGCTAGGTGTGCCGAACTCGCGCACGACCGGCCCGCCCATGAGGGTGCCGAGACCGGGCGGGGGTCCGATGACGCCAGCCTCGCCGAGCACGCGGGCGACCGCAACGGCGTCGGCGACCGACGCATCCCGGCCTCCCAGACCTTGTGGCCAGTCGGGAAAAGAGAGCCCGGCGAGCGCGCACGCTGACCACCACGACCGCAGCGTGGCGGCTTCGTCCCACTGCTCGGCGACCAGCGCCCGGGCATCGTCCAACAGCGTCATCAGGCCTCCGTTCGTGGGCGAACCGTAGCTCCAGCATCGACGCGTCGCCACCGGGCCAAAATGACCCCGACGGAGCGGTTCCCCAGCCCTAGCGTGACGACCCGTGTCGACGCCGCGCTTTCGCTCGTTTTCGCCCGGGCTCCAGCGCTTCTTCCTGGCCACGGTGGTCAATATGACCGGCTCGGGGATGATTTTCGCCTTTCTTTTCATCTATCTGAACGAGGTCCGAGGATTCTCCGGATCCGCCTCCGGGCTCGTCGTCGCCGCAACCCCGATCGCCGGGGTCCTGATCAATCCGTGGGCGGGGTACGTCAGTGATCGATTCGGTCCGAGAAGAATTTTGACCATCGGATGCGTGGTGTCGATCGCCGCCAGTTCGAGCTTGGCGTTCGCTTCGACGGTGCCCCTCGCCCTTTTGGCGAGCGTGGCGATGGGCGTTGCCATCGGACTGTGGTTCCCGTCGCAGTCAGCCCTGCTGTCGGTGATCGTTGCGGCCGAGGAACGCCCTGCGGTCATGGCCTTTCAGCGGACGGCTTTGAATCTCGGCGCTGGGTTCGGCGGGGTGCTCGGAGGCCTTATTGCCGATCGCTCTTCGGTAGGTTCGTTCCAGCTCATGTTCGCCATCAACGCGGCGACCTACGTGGTGTTTCTCGCCTGCCTTCCCGGACTTCCTTCCGGGCGCGTCGCTCACGACGTTCCTTCTTCCGACCAGCCAACCGGATTTCGGGACGTGCTGCGGGACCGCTTTTTCCTGCTGCTCCTCGCTTCGGATCTCGGCATTGCCTTCAGCTTCGGCTTTGCCTGGGGGATGATGCCGGCCTATGCGTCGCGCATCGGCGTGAACGAGTCGACCGTTGGCTTGATGTTCCTCGTCGGCGCGATCTTCGCTGTCGTGTTTCAGATCCCGATGCTTCGTTGGGTACGCGGACGCGACCGCATGCTGTGTCTATCGTTCATGAACGCAACCTTTTTGGTGGCTTTCATCATCACGTCATTCACCGTCAACCTCTCGATCGGCATAGCAATTGCGGTGATGATCGCGGCCCAAGCGATCGGCGGATTCGGCGAAACGATCCTCGCCGCCGTTCGCCAACCGCTCACCTCGGAGCTCGCTCCCATGCGCTTGGTCGGCCGATATTTCGGTCTGGCGGCCATGGTGTTCCAAGGATCCATGGGGGCCGCCGCCGCAATCGGTGGTGTGCTCCTGGACCGTTCGCTACGGAGCGTCTGGTTCGTGGCGGCGGCGTTCTCGGCCTACGGCGTGGTGACCAGCATGGCGCTCCGTCACCGCTTGGTGACGCGCGTTCCGCTGGTCGTTCAGTCTGCAGCTGCCTGACGCACGAGTTCGTCGAAGAACGCCTGGTGCGCAGGGTCGGTGGACGCCGTACGCTCCGGGTGCCATTGGATGGCCAACATCCACGCACGCTGATCGGCGCCGGCGAACTCGACCGCTTCGATCACTCCGTCATCACTCCGCGCGCTTACGTGAAGCCCCGTGCCAAGTTGATCAAGAGCTTGATGGTGATAGCTCCAACAGTCACTGATCATGGTGGCGCCACCCTGGCATTTGGCGAGCAGTGTTCCCGCCTCAACGTTCACGTCGTGGATGGCCGGACCGGAACCTGGCTGGCCGTGGCCCTGAAGTCCGGGACGTCCGGTGAGGTGTTGATCAAGCGTGCCGCCAAGGGCCACATTGAGCACCTGCATACCTCGACAAATCGCCAAAATAGGAACCTCGCGGTCCAATGCGGCGAGCACCAAGGCAAGTTCAAGTTCGTCACTGGTGTCGTCCACGCCATAGACGTGCTCATGGCGATCCGCCCGGTATCGGGCGGGGTCCACGTCTCCACCGCCGACGAGGATCAGGCCGTCGAGTCGATCAACCAGTTCGGTGGCCTCGCCCTGTTCGATGAGGCGAGGGGCAATGATTGCCTCCATCCCGCCAGCGCGCCACAGCGCGTCGAGATACGTGCGCTGCATCACGGCGGCGCCGGTGTCAGGCCATCCGGCCACCTCACCCGCCTTTCGCGGTCGTGAACTCACACCGATCAGCGGACGGGCCATCCGTCCATTCTGGCCGCGTCGACACCGAGTTTGAAGCCACCGGCGCTTCCGGTGAGCGTGGGTGATCAAACTCCACCCACCGGATACGCCGAGACGATCACCAGCGTTCGAAATTGCGGCGCAACTCCCAGTCCGTAACGGCTTTGTTGAACTGGGACCATTCGTGACGGGCCGTGGTCACCATGTGGTGGTGCACGTCGTCGCCGAACGCCGCCTTGGCGACGGCTGACTGGTCAAGCAGTTCGATCGCTTCGACCAGGTTCCAGGGGATGCGGGGCACGTCCTTGGACTCGTAGGCGTTGCCTTCGAAGGGCGCGTCGAGGGTGAGCCCGTGCTCGATGCCATGCAGCCCACCGGCGATGACCGCCGCGAAGGCGAGGTACACGTTGGCGTCAGCGCCCGGGATACGGGTCTCCACGCGAGTTCCTGCTCCGTGGCCAACGAGACGTAGCCCGCACGTCCGGTTGTCTCGTCCCCACGCCACGGCGGTGGGAGCCCACGAGCCGGGCTGGTACCGCTTGTACGAGTTCACCGTGGGGGCGAACATCCAGGACAGTTCCTGGGCCGTGGCGATCATCCCGGCGAGATAGCTGGCAAAGGCCGGCGAAAGATGGTGGTCGCCGTCGCCGGGGGACACCGGACGATCGTCGTCGATTGTCCACAGCGACGAGTGGATATGGCACGACGAGCCGACGTCGGCCATCGAATACTTCGCCATGAACGTGATCGCCCGCCC
>JANLQX010000302.1:0-2848 GCA_031368095.1 Actinomycetes bacterium
CGCCGAACTCGGTCTTCGTCGCCGGTCGGCACTCACATTGCGCCATCTCGACGGACTCTCCGTCCCCGAGGTTGCCCAGGTCCTCGGTCGCACGGTGCACGCCACCGAGGCCCTTCTCGTTCGCGCCCGGATCGCGTTTCGGTCGACGTACGAAATCCAGTTGCAGAGGTTCTTCAATGACTGACGCCTTCGACGCCCTCCGACTTGCCGACGACCCACTCGTTCCACCGAGCCACTTTGCCGAACTCCTGCGTACGCGTATTGAACGCGCTCTCGGGCTCACTCCTGCCGTCCCCGTACCTACTGCACCACTTCCCGCGAAAGGTTCCACCATGACCCGTACCCCTCCCGGCGAACACGTCGTCACCGCCTACCTGTGCTGCACTGGCGCGGCCGACGCCATCGCCTTTTATGTCGACGTGTTCGGTGCCGTCGAGACCGGCCAGCGCTACGTCGATCAGAGTGACGGACGCCTCGGCCATGGCGAGTTCATGATCGGCGATACGCACCTCATGATCAGCGACGAGTACCCGGACTATGGCGCCCTGTCGCCGACGACCCTCGGCGGGAGCTCCGTCATGTTGTCGGTCTACGTCGACGATGTGGATTCCGTGTTCGCCCGCGCCTTGGCGAGTGGGGCACGAGGCGTTCGTCCGCCCGAGGATCAGTCCTACGGGTCGCGCATGGGGGCCATCGTGGACCCGTGGGGACATCGTTGGTCGGTCCAGACGCTCACCGACGGCATCGAACGCCCGGTCGACGGTTTCGACCTTGTCGCGCCGATTGCGGCACCGGCCGACGTAAGCGCGTCGCGCACCGAACGCGCACAGGCCTTGCTCGACGGACCTTCCCAGCTTGGCTACTTCACCATCTGGACCTCGGACATTGGTCGGTCGAACTCGTTCTTCTCGGAGCTCTTCGGATGGCAGATCGTCGACGGCGGGCATATCGCCAATATCGATCCGCCCGGTGGTCTTGCCGGGAATGACAAGCAGACCCTGACGAGCCCGAACGAAACGATCTCGCTCTACTTCCAGGTGCCCGATGTTAGCGTGGCCGCGGCGAAGGTCGTGGAGCTCGGTGGCAAGGTGTTGGTGACCACGAGCTACGAGTCGGGCGGCAACGCCGAATGCCTCGACCCTACCGGAGCGCCCTTTCAGCTTCACCACCCAAGCCCGGGCTACGAACGCCACTAGCTCAAAATCGGGGTTGGAGTTCGGGGTCTGCGTTGCTCTGGGAGCAACGCAGGCTGCGAACTCTCGCGGCGAACGCCAAAGACGAGAGGATGAACGGCATGAGACGTTGGCTGGACAACTGGGCCCCGATGGCGTTGGGGCGCGCCACGTGGGCGTCGAGTCGGCCGTTGGCGGCGCTGTGGTGGGGGTTGGTCGCGTTGCGGTCGGTGGTGCCGGCCGGGTTGACGCTCGGCCTTGGCTGGTTGGTCTCGGCGATCGTCGGCGGGCGTCCGGTGGGCTGGCCGTTGGCTCTCGTCGGTGGGTCGTTCGCGCTGCTGAGCATGTCGTCGCCGATCCATACCCAAGTGGGGTTCATCCTCGGTGACAAGACGTCGGGCTGGCTGCAGAATTCGCTGACGGCGGCGTGCTCGAATCCGCCGGGCATCAGCCACCTCGAACGGCCGGGACTGGCCGATGAATTGACGATGGGCCGCGACTTCGACCTCGGGATCACCGGTCCGCCGCTGTCGGTGGCGCTGGGCTTCATCTCGGCCGGGCTCGTCGAGTTGGGCAGTGGGGTGGCGCAGACCATCGTCCTCGGCACCGTCTTGTGGTGGGCGCCGTTCGTCATTGGTGGCGCGTGGCTATCGACGCACTGGCTGCTGCGGGAAAGCTCGGTCTGGTCGAACCGGACCGATCCCGACGTGATGGCCGAGCAGCGTCACGCCGACTACGCCTACCGTCTCGCGGTAGAAGCGCAACCGGCCAAAGAGCTGCGCGTCTTCGGACTGGGTGAGTGGACGGTGTCACGTTTTGCCGCTCGACGTCGCCGCCTGGTCGATCTGCAGTGGAAGGCCATGCGCTTGCGGCAACGGTCGCTCTGGACGGTGTTCGCCGTGCTCGGGGTGGCCCATGCCGTGGTGCTAGTGCCGCTCATCTCGTCGGCCATCAACGGTCACCTCACGCTCGGTCACCTCGTCGTTGGGGCCCAAGCGCTACTCGGGGCCACGGCGCTGGCCGTGGGCGGCTTCGCGTGGGCGCTCGAGGGGGCCGCCCAGCCGGTGCTCGTGGTCGAGCGGCTGACCGCCCGCATGGCCGCTGAAGGGGCACTCGACACGTCGGCGAGCACGGGGTCGGCGGTCGGGCTGCCGGTGCGGTCGATCCAGTTCCACGACGTCGGCTTCACGTATCCGAGCGGTGGTGCGCCGGTCTACCGCCACCTCGACCTCACGATTCCCGCCGGGAAATCACTGGCCATCGTCGGCCGCAACGGCGTCGGAAAGACGACGCTCGTGAAACTTCTGTGCCGCCTCTACGACCCGACGTCCGGGGCGATCACCATCGATGGACACGACCTCACGTCGTTGGACATCGACGAATGGCGCAATCGGGTGAGCGTCGTGTTTCAGGACTTCGTCCGCTTCGAACTTTCACTGCGCCGAAACGTGGTGCTGGACGACGCCTCGATCGACGACGCCGAGCTCGGTCGCATCCTCGACGTCGCCGGCGCTCGCGGGCTGGCCGAGTTCGACCAGCCCCTGTCGAAGGCCCAACCCGGTGGTACCGACCTCTCCGGAGGTCAGTGGCAGCGCGTCGCGCTGGCCCGAGCACTCGCTGCCGTGCACCTCGGCGCTGGCGTAGTCATTCTCGACGAACCAACCGCACAGCTCGAC
>JANLQX010000318.1:0-5942 GCA_031368095.1 Actinomycetes bacterium
CCTCCTGGGCGACGCCAACGTGCAGGCCATCGTCGTCACCCTTCGAGACGTGACGGCGCGTCGCGAACTCGAGGCGCAGCTCGAACGCCGTGCCTTTCACGACGAACTCACCGGCCTGGCGAACCGGACACTCTTCGCCGATCGCGTCACGCACGCCCTCGAACGCCAGGCCCGAAACCCCGCCTTTCAGGTGGCCGTGATGTTTATTGATGTCGACGACTTCAAGGCAGTCAACGACGGGCTCGGCCATGCCTCCGGAGATCTGCTCCTCCAGCAAGTGGCGCTCCGACTTCGTGCGAGTCTGCGTCCGTCGGACTCCGTGGCCCGCTTCGGGGGCGACGAATTTGCCATCCTTCTCGAAGACGTTTCCGTCGAAGAAGCACAGGAGACCGCCGACCGGATCCTGGAAGTCCTCAAACTCCCCGTCGCCATCGGCGAGGCGCGCTTCGGCGTGGCTGTCAGTATCGGCCTCGCCTTCGCTGATCCCGAGAGCACCGTCGAGGAGCTTCTTCGCGATGCGGACATCGCCATGTACGGCGCCAAGGCAAACGGGAAGGGTTGCGCAATCGTCTTCGACGCCAAACTTCGCGAATCGGCAGCCCGGCGACTCTCGATGAAAATCGAGCTCGGCGGCGCACTGGACAGCAAACAATTCCGGCTCGTCTACCAACCTATTCATGACCTTTCCGACCGATCGATCCGCGGTTTCGAAGCTCTCCTGCGCTGGGATCATCCAGTCCGAGGCACCGTGCCGCCGCTCGATTTCATTCCCGTCGCTGAAGAAACCGGTGACATCGTCGCCATCGGACGCTGGGTCTTGGAAACGGCGTGCCGTCAGGCGGTGATCTGGAACGAACAACACTTGAGTCCGCTCACTATGAGCGTCAACGTCTCAGCCGTCCAGTTCCACCACCCGCGCTTCATCGACGACCTTCGCGCCGTATTGGAGCGATCCGGCCTTGACGGAAACCTCCTCACTCTCGAACTCACCGAATCGGTGCTGCTGGAACAGGAGCGAGTGACCGAACTCCTCGGCACGATCCGGTCCCTCGGAGTTGGCATCGCCATTGACGACTTTGGCACCGGATACTCGTCGTTGTCATACCTTCAGCAGTTTCCCGTCACGGCCGTCAAAATCGACCGATCGTTTGTGTCCGAAGTATCTGGCGCGACCAACAACGGGCTCGTTCGCAGCGTCATCGCCATTGCCGAGTCGCTGAACCTCACGACGGTGGCCGAGGGCATCGAAACCACCTATCAACTTGAGGCCCTCGAGGGTTTGAAGTGCGGCCTCGCCCAAGGCTTCTACCTGTCTCGTCCCGTGAACGCCCACGAGATCGACGCCATCCTTGCCGCCAACAGTTCTTTGGCGGCCGCGCCCACCCGCTAGCAACTCTGCTCGTGGCTCACCCCGACGGTGTCGCATCCCAGACTGCCTGTTTTGTCATCCCAGACCACCGACTTTTCACTGATTTTGCGGCAAAATCAGGCTATCTGGGATGCCAATCACGTCGATCTGGGATGGTTCGTCTGGCCGTTCGTCTGATCGCCGGGTAGCGCGAGCTTCGGGGCGTTCTTGCCGCGGTTGCGGGTCACGATGACCCAGCACGCGACGGCGAAGGCCACCGAGATCAGGGCCAGGACCACGTGCACGGCGATGAACTTCCAGCCACGGTCGCCGTCGAACACGTTCTTGATACGGGTGCCCCACACGAACACGGTCCACACGGCAAAGGCCCGCAACACGTTGGCCTGACCCTTCGTCACGACGCCCGCCAGGTCCGGCGCCCGGCGGCCCCGTAGGTCGCCAGATACGTGGCCCTGGTGGGACGAACGGCGAGGAACCCACTTCCCGGTGAGTCCTCCGCCCCGCCCGGCGCGAACGCGTTGAGGTCGTAGTCAAAAACTCCGGTCCACAGCCTCTTCTTGGTGTCGAGGTCGTCGTGGAAACTGGCGACACCCCAGATCAGAAGCCCGTCGCCGGCCGCCGTCACCTGCCAGTGGAAGCAAACCCGGGCCTCGTGGGCAACGTTGCGCACCTTGACGGAATCCGCCCCACACATGGTCCACAGGACGTCGGCCTCCCAGCAAGGGTGCACGGGCACCACGTCGGGTTCGCCATCAGCGCCCACCGTGGCAACGTGGGCCCATGGGCTGAGCGCAGTCCCGTAGGCCTTCACGTCGTCGAGCGTCATCGTCGGTTCAAGACTCATACTGCCATTCTCGCTCAGTTGGTCGTTTCCCCGCACGGGCTCGTAGCTTGGGAGAGCAGTTTCCAAGACCGTCGCCTCTGGAGTGATCCTCATGCCCGCCACCCTTCCCACCGAAGAAGCCTTCCGCTCCGATGCGCGGTCCTTTCTCGCCGCGCACTGCAAGCTGCGGGAGAACGAGTCATCACGGAAGTGGGGTGAAGGGAGCGACAAGGTCGCGGTATTCGAGGAGAAGACGGCCGAAGCTGAAGCACGTGACGTGGCCAACGCCAAGGCTTGGCGCGCCGCCATGTTCGACGCTGGCTTCGGGTGGATCACCGGCCCGACGCAGTACGGAGGCTCTGGGCTTCCCGGTTCGTACCAAAAGATGTACGACGAAGTGGCGTCGGAGTTCTCCACGCCGAGTCTCGCGATGTTCCAGATCGGCCTCGGCATGGTTGCCCCTACCTTCCTCGCCCACGGTTCGGATGCGGCGAAGGAGACGTATCTCGCCAAGATGTGGCGCGGCGAGATCGTTGGTTGTCAGCTCTTTTCCGAGCCGGGAGCCGGGTCGGACCTTGCCAGCCTGCAAATGAAGGCCGAGAAAGATGGCGATGAATGGATCCTCACCGGCCAGAAGGTGTGGACGACCGGTGCGCAGTTTTCCGATGTCGGCGAGGTGATCTGCCGCACTGATCCAGACCTGCCCAAGCACAAGGGCCTCACCGGATTCATCGTCGACATGCACGCTCCCGGAGTTGAAGTTCGCCCGCTACGGCAGATGACCGGTGGCGCCTCTTTCAACGAAGTGTTCTTCAACGAAGTTCGGGTCGCCGACGATCACCGCCTCGGCGACGTGAATCACGGCTGGACCGTTGCCCTTACGACGTTGATGAACGAGCGCGCCGCCATCGGAGGCGGTGGCGGAGGAGGTCGGGCCGGCAACATGGGTATCGACTTCCTGGCCTCGATGACAGCGGCCATGGGCAAGATCAACGATCCCATCGTTCGCCAGGCGCTCGTCAACATTCACATCAATTCGGAAGTGGCCCGATTCACCGGTATGAGGGCCATGGCCAAGATCAAGGCGGGGCAACTTCCCGGGCCGGAGATGTCGATTGGCAAATTGGCCCTGGCGACAAATATGACCCGCGTTTCGGACTACGTGTCCCAGGTACTCGGGGTCAAGATCACCGCCAACTCCGGCGAATGGGGCACCTATTCGTGGTCGGACTTCGTTCTCGGTACGCCGGGAATGCGGATCGCTGGCGGGTCCGACGAAGTCATGCGCAACATCGTCGGCGAGCGCGTCCTTGGCCTTCCGAAAGAGCCTGGCATCGACTCCAACTCGGCCTTCAAGGACCTGAAAGTTGGGACGCAGAAGCTGTAGGCGCGCTTAGGTTTTCGCGGGAGGCGGCGGGATTTCGTCGCGGGCGATCGGGGTGACGGCGCGCACCCCGGCGCGGGTGCTGCGGTACAACATCACGATGCCGAAGGCGAGGCCGATAAGCGCCAGGAAAATGCCAACCCGAGGAACCGAAACGACCAGCCCGCTGAGCAAGAAGGCCTGACCAGCGCGTGCCCCGAACGGTCGCGCCGCTTGGTGGGCCCGTTGCCAGGTTTCTTCGGATTCCATGGTGGCGCGAGTTCGAATTCCGGCGAGACGGTTCCGCTTGATTCGCCCATCGGCAGCGCGCGTCGACACCAACAGTTGCACCAGCCCGGAGAGAACCAAGCCAACCGACAGGATCAGAACGGGAACGCGCACGATTGGACTTTCAGCTCGGGGTGGTCGACGCCGCCGACCCTGCGGGTTCTTCGACGATCGAAGCGGTCACGTTTTGCTTGGTATTCACCGGCACCGGAGCGACCGTGGTCGGGATCTCCACGCCGCATCGGGTCACCAGGTCGAGGGTCAGCGGCTTCGCTCGCTGACCGGTTGCATCCGAACCCTCGATGGTGACTTTGACAACGGCTTTCGTTCCGTCGGACTCGACCTTGATCTGGCCGACATCGGACCCGGATTCACCGGACCATGAGCCGTCGCCATTCACGACCACAGTGGCTTTGGAACCGAACACGAAGTAGCCGATCGTGTTCTTTCCCCACGAGGTCGCGTAATACGCATCGGGAGCGTTCTCGCCGGCGTTCTGGGTGTTCACCCGGGTGATGGCGTCGACGACCTTCTCTTCGAACGGACCGCTCATCGTGCCGTTTGTTAGGCAGCCAAGAATCGGGCCCACCTGAACCGAGATGGGAGGTACCACCGTTGTTCCGTCGGCCATGGACTCCGGCGGCGTGGAGACGACCGGCACGTCGGAGGAGACCGTGGGGGCCGCCGATGTGTCAACCGCTTCCGTGGACCCCGATGAACTGCTGCAGGCGGAAATCAGCAAGGTCACGGAAATGACACTGCCGGCCACGGCGAAAAAGTGTCGGCGTGGCCAGCGATCAGACATCGGGACAAGGTTACCGGGTCCGCTGACGGGCCTACGGCGCGGTCTTGATTGCGGCACTGCTCGCGGCCTGGCTAGCGTCGGAGCGACCGGCTCAGGAATGACCGTGTGCGCTCGTGCGTCGGGCGTTCCAAAACGTCGGCCGGGGTCCCCGATTCGACCACGACGCCTTCGTCCATGAACACGACCCGGTCCGCCACGTCACGAGCGAAACCCATCTCATGAGTGACCACCATCATCGTCATTCCTTCGGACGCCAAGTCACGCATGACCTGCAGCACCTCGCCGACGAGTTCGGGGTCAAGAGCACTGGTGGCTTCGTCGAAGAGCATGACCTTGGGCTCCATTGCCAACGCCCGGGCGATGGCCACCCGCTGTTGCTGACCTCCCGACAACTCACCCGGCATGGCATCGGCCTTGTGGGCCAGACCCACCCGGTCAAGGAGGGCGCGACCCTTTGCTTCGGCCTCACCCCGGTCCTTTTTTTGGACGAACAACGGCGCCAGCGTGACGTTCCCCAGCGCCGTCTTGTGGGGAAACAGGTTGAACTGCTGGAACACCATGCCCATCGACGCCCGGACCGCGTCGAGATTGCATTTCGGATCGCAAATCTCGGTGCCATCAACCTTGACCGACCCACTTGTCGGTTCCTCGAGACGGTTCACACATCGCAGCAGGGTGGACTTGCCCGAGCCGGACGGCCCGATAATGCACACCACTTCTTTGGCGGCCACGTTGAGATCGATGCCGCGCAACACCTGATTGTCACCGAACGATTTCGTAAGTGCGCTGATGGTTATCAACGGGATGCCCCTTTCGCACGCTTTTCAAGTTGGCCGACGAGTCGGAGTAGTGGAATAGTGATGATGAGGTAGGCAATGCCGGCGACGATCAGCGGGGTCGTATTCGATCTTGCATTCGTCAGCGCTCGTGCATAGGTGAGGATCTCTCGACCGCCCACGGTCACCCCGAGAATCGCCAACAGCGATGTGTCCTTCAACAACGCGGTGAGCTCATTGGTCAGAGGCGGGATGATGATCCGAAACGCTTGGGGAAGGATCACCTTGCGCATCGCCACTCCGTGCGCCATTCCGAGCGATCGAGCCGCTTCCATCTGACCTTTCGGGATGGCCTCGATGCCAGCGCGAATGCTTTCGGCAAGATAGGCGCCAGCAACAACAGAGAGGGCGAAGCCGCCCGGGATGAACTTCGCTCCGATATCGCCGAAGGGCCAACGCCAAAACTTCCCGGTGAGGCTCTTGTAGGCGATCGGTAATCCGTAGCCGATCAAAATGAT